>WRLK01000024.1 GCA_009777635.1 Oscillospiraceae bacterium
TCGCTTAAAGGCAATGCCGTCAAAATCGGGATACATCTTATCCACTGCTTCGCAAAACTCGATGTTGATGTCGGTTTCTTTGTGTTCGCCGTCAAGATAAGCTACGAAACAGTATTTGGCGGCGGCGTTCAATAAAACGTGATGTCAAAACCATTTCCCGTAAAATATACCAAAATGCTATCATCTCGCCGGAACAATTGGGGTCTTGCATAAAAACGGAATCCACGTTATGATAGACGGTATATTCACCATTGCGGCCGGCGGAACGAATGACGCTCATTTCATCATTTGGAGGATTAGGATTAAGTATGTCTCAAATATTAATCATGGGAGCCGGGGGCTTCGGTACCGCTTTGGCGGTGATGGCCCACAAGACGGGACATCAGGTAACGATGTGGTCGCCATTTGCGGATGAAGTTTCGCGGCTTAACAATCAGCGTGAAAACACCGGTTTATTACCGGGCGTCACAATCCCTTTGGAAATCACCGTCACCGGTTCCCTCGGCTGCCTGCCCTTGCAGGATTTAGTGATTTTAGCGACGCCTTCCTATGCGGTGCGAAGCGCCGCCAACACGTTATCGGAAGCAAATCTTCCAAAGGGTATGCCTGTGGTTTGTGTTGCAAAGGGGCTTGAAGCCGGTACGAACAAGACGCTGTCCGATATTCTAGACGAGGAGCTGCGGCAGAATCCGTCGGTGATGCTGTCCGGCCCATCCCATGCGGAGGAAGTGGCGCGGGGCGTTCCGACCTCAATTGTTGCGGCCTCCCGCAACAGGTCCGCCGCAGAACTGGTACAGGACATGCTGATGAACGAAACGCTGCGTATTTATATCAGCGACGACGTGCTGGGAGTGGAATACGGCGGCGCCGTAAAAAATGTCATTGCCTTGGCGGCTGGTATACTTGACGGGCTTAATGGCGGCGACAATACAAAAGCCGCGCTTATGACCCGCGGCATAGCTGAAATAAGCCGGCTTGGCGTCGCGATGGGCGCGAAAGCCGAAACCTTTGCCGGGCTTTCCGGCATGGGGGATTTGATCGTGACATGCAGCAGCAATCACAGCCGCAACCGCCGCTGCGGTATTTTAATCGGGCAAGGTACGAAGCCGGAACAGGCGGTCAAAGAAATAGGCATGACTGTTGAGGGGTATTTCTGTACAAAAGCGGCATATGAATTGAGCGTTAAGTATAAGATCGATATGCCGATTGTCCGGGAAATACATGCCGTACTTTATCAGAACATCCCTGTGCAGCAGGCTATACGCAATCTGATGGAGCGCCCCAAGCGCCATGAATCCGAGGCCATCTGGCTTCTGACCCGATAACCCGGGTTCTTAATCCCGGTGCATAAAATCAAACAGCTCATCAGCCATACCGATGCAATCCTCATAGCCTAATTTCATTCTTGCCTGAGCTCCCTGCGCGGTAAAATCCAAGATGTCCGCAAGGCTCTTTAGCGGGTCCTTTTCGTTTAAGCTTAACTCCACGAACATAGCGCCCGGAAACTTATTGGACGGAAATTTATAATCCGTGTCAAGCGCTAAGATTAAAAATTTACGGAACCCGTCGTTATACAAAGGCGTAACCGGTACGTTGTCCTTGATTCCGCCGTCGGCGTAAACCTCGCCGTCTATGATGATATCGGGAAAAACAAACGGTATCGCCGCCGACGCCAAAAGGATATCCTCTATTACCCCTGTATCATAATCCCCGGTTTTGAAATAGCGGGCCGTCGCCGTGAACGTTATCGCGTCTTTCAAAAAGCCTGTGACAAGCCTGTGAAAAAGATTTCCCTCCTGATGCGCTTTTATGTAACGGTAAAACGTCTTTGGCGTTTTTATATGGCTTGCCGTCGCGTAAAACACAGCCTTGCTGCTCTTCACGGCGGCTAAGTCGACATGCCGCTTGATAAGCAGCCGTAACCCGCTATTTGAAAACCAGCCGTTATAAGAGCTCTTGCCGTGCATATCATTTCGTATTAAAACCATATCCTCGCGGATAGAGCTCCATACGCCGACAGCCTTGTCAAGATTTCCGGCGCAAAACATAGCTCCGTTCAGCGCTCCGACAGAAGTACCCGAAACACCCTTAATCAGGCCCAATAAGCCCATCTCGTCCAATGCCTTTAAGACCCCTATTTGATATGCGCCTTTTCCGCCCCCGCCTCCAAAAACAATCCCAACTTTGTTTTCCATAACCCACGCTCCACAAAAATGATTCTTTGCTATTTTTATGTGAAGCCGGTTGGATATATATCTGATTTGGTGTATAATTATCTAATGCTAATTGGAGGTAACGTCATGAGCGGTCAATCGTGTATATATTGGTTTTCAGGCACAGGCAATTCACTTTACGCCGCAAAACGCATATCGGCACGGCTCGGCAACACCCCGCTTGTCAAAATCACGGACGAAGCGCCAAGCGGAGCTGTCGGCGGCGTAGGCTCGAAAATCGGTTTTGTATTCCCGTCATATTACTGGAACCTTCCCCGCGCCGTCCGTGCATTCATTGAAACGCTACAGATCAATCATGGTACATATATCTTCGCCGTTGTGACGATGGGCGGCGTCGGCTCAGGGACAGTTTACGCACTTGAATCCGCTCTTAAGGCGAAAGGGCTGCGGCTAAATTACGGCCGGGGCATAAAGATGCCTGATAATTATGTTTTGCTTTATAACCCTACCGATCCTAAAAACAGTCAGGCTATCCTTGATAAAAATGATAAGGTTATCGATAAATATTGCGACGAAATATTATCACAGGCGCAGATAGTAAGGAAGCTTCCGAAAACGCTGCATACCATGTACAAGAATATCGAGAGGTTAGACGAAAACTTTACGGTTAGCGGCAGCTGTACCGGCTGCGGCCTGTGCGAAAGGATTTGCCCTGTTAAAAATATCCGGCTTGAGGACGGCAGGCCCGAGTGGCTTCACCGCTGCGAGCATTGCGTCGCGTGCATAAGCTGGTGCCCTCTGCGGGCCATCGAGTACGGCGGCAAAACGCGGGCCAGAAGAAGATACCGAAACCCGCGAATCAAGGCGGATGAGCTGATTTGACGTGTCAAGTGTCTTTACAAAAACTTATAATAGCCTTTCGGATTCGAACGCTTTCCACGGGATATCCACCTTTTTATCTTTTGTGATGACGTCGCTGATGTGCAAAAGAAGCGGGAACTCCTCCTCTTTAATCTTGCCCGCGTCAATGAGCGAGCGGACGGCTTCCCCCGTTCTTGTGGCGATAACGACGGATTCAAGCGTGACTCCTTGAAGCGCATTCATCGCGTCGCAAAAGCTGTAGCCTTTGCCCAGCAAGGTGCCGATATGGCGGGTTCTGCCGCCGAATACGGTGACGTATAAATCTCCTGCGCCGAAGATAATATTGTCGTCATGGCACCCGGTTAAAGCAAGCAGCTTGCGCATTTCCCGAACGCTTTGGCCGAACAGCGCGGCCTGTGAGTTGTAGTTCAGCGTGTCCCCGTTCTTGAGGGAAAGCCCTACCGCCAGCGTAACCGCCAGTGCATACGCATTTTTCATCGCGACAGCGCACTCGAGCCCCTCGACGTCGGTTGTAAGGCTTATATGGTAATAATCCGTTTCGAGCAGCTTTTTTATTTCGCGCAGAGATTTGATATGATTTCCGCAAAAGCAGACATGCGTCTTATCCAAATCCGCAAGCTCGTAGCTTGTGCAGGGGCCTCCAACCGCGCAGAAATCGCGCCCGGGCGCTTTCTGGGAGTAATATTTCGGATAGGAAGCAAGTGAGCCGTCCGGTAAATTGAACATGCCCTTCGTTACTGAAAGCACGGGGATTTTAACCGGAAGCCGCGGAATGATCTCGTCCGCGAACCAATGAACGCCGAAGCTGCTGACGCCGCCGATGATTAGATTCGCACCGTCAAGCGCGCGGTCAAGCTCCTCGAGATGGTAGTACTCCACCTCGCTTGGAAGTGTGCGCTTTAAATTTAAATGATACCCTGTTTTTTTCAAATGTTCTATAATCTCACGGTCAAGCATGGTGCCCACAAGCCTTACCGTATGCTTGTTTTCCCGCGCGGGAAAGCTCATGGCGGAGCCCATCACTCCCGACCCGATCACTGTGATAACACTCATTTGATACACTCCTTTCGCTCAAGCCTATCACAGTTACGCATAAAAAGCAATGACGGCAAAAGCATAATCGCGGGCGACACAGCAAAGACGCGCGCCAAGCATGGCGCGCGTCTTGTATCCGGCTCCAAGCTGGTCACTGCACCGGTTAGTTTTGTGAAAACCGCGATAAAAATTGTTTTGTCCGCTCCTCCTGCGGGTTTGTGATGACCTCCTGCGATGTCCCGCGCTCCACAATCACGCCGTCGTCCAGAAAGATGACATACTCCGCGACGTCGCGGGCAAACGCCATTTCATGGGTGACGATCACCATCGTGGTCTTTTTTTCCGCAAGGCTGCGGATGACGCGCAATACTTCGCCGGTAAGCTCCGGGTCAAGGGCGGAGGTCGGCTCGTCAAAGCACAGGATATCCGGCTTGAGCGCAAGCGCCCGCGCGATCGCGACACGCTGCTGCTGACCGCCGGAAAGCTGGTGCGGATACAGCTCCACCTTATCTGAAAGCCCCATCTGGTCGAGCAATTCGAGGGCATATTCTCTGATTCCCCGGTTTGCGATGCGTGTGGCTTGCTCCTCCCCGCGCCGCTCTTTTTCCAAAAGCTCGCTTGCCAGCGTCACGTTTCTAAGCACCGTGTACTGCGGAAAAAGATTGAACGCCTGAAACACAAGCCCGAAATGAAGCCGTTTTTTGCGGATTTCCGATTCGCGCTGCGTATTGGGGTCCTTAGAGTCGAAAAGGATGTCTCCGTTTACGCGGATAACGCCTCCGTCAGGGCGCTCTAAGAAATTCAGGCAGCGGAGCAGCGTGGTCTTACCGGAGCCGGAAGACCCAATCACCGCAAGCGCATGCCCTTTTTCAAGCGAGAAGCTGATGTCCTTTAAAACCTCGGTAGACCCGAAGCTCTTGCGGATATTTTCTACCTCGAGAATCGCCATGAGACGGGCGCCTCCTTATACTAAATCCTGAAATAATCCAGTTTCTTCTCAAACCACATGAAGAGTAGCGTCAGCGTCCCAACGAATACAAGGAAGAAGACGCCGGTCGAAAACAGCGGCCAAATCAATCCTTTCGCGGAGTATTCCTGCGCCATCATTATGATCTCCTTGTTGGCGATGATCCGCGCAAGGGATGTGTCCTTGATAAGCGTGATGATTTCGTTGCCCATCGGCGGCAGAATCCGCTTGATTACCTGAAGCAGCGTAATCTTAAAGAATATCTGGGTTTTTGTCATGCCAAGCACTTGCCCGGCCTCAGTCTGGCCGACCGGCACGCCCTGTATGCCACCCCTGAAAATCTCGGAAAAATAGCATGAATAATTGATTACAAACGCAACAACAGCGGCGGAGAACCGGCCGCTTGTACCGCTTCCCCACCAGTTGCCCCAGCCTAACAGGCCGGGCGCATAAAATAGCACGATGATTTGAAGCATCAGGGGGGTTCCCCTGATGATCCAAACCACTGTTTTTGTAAACCACGAAAGGGGCTGCCACCTGCTCATCGAGCCAAATGAAATGATAAGCCCCAACGGCAATGCGAATAAAAGGGTAAGCAGAAAGATTTCACAGTTGAGCCAAAAGCTTTCCGCCAGTCGTCCCATGATTACGGAGGCCTGATTCATAGCGCTAACGTGAAGCTAAAACAAGCTCGTATTTTTCCGCCAGCTCCTGCATGGAGCCGTTTTGGTAAAGCTCGTCCAGGATTGCGTCCACCTTATCGCGCAGGTCTGAGCCCTGGCGGAACGCGATACCGTAATATTCAGGGTTTAAGGAGTCCTTTATCGCAAGGTTTGCGTAGTCGGAGCCCTCCCCGATCATCGCCATCGCAAGGGTAAGGTCTAAGACAGCGGCGTCGGCGGTTCCTGCCGCAACCTCCATCAGGCATGACGTCTGCTTATCCTTCGCGATATATGTACCCTGCGACAGCCCCGGGTCTTCCTCGATCGTCTTCTCGCCTGCCGAGCCCATCTCGGCGACAATAGCCATGCCCGCTAAGGATTCCGTGTTCACATATTCCGCGTCGGCTTTCATTACAATTACCTGTGCGTTTTGCAGGTACGGCTTTGTCATATACATCTCAGCCTGGCGCTCCGGAGTGATTGTCATGCCGTTCCAGATGGCGTCGATGTTTTTCGCGCTTAACTCGATTTCTTTGGTCGACCAGTCGATTTCAACAAAATCGGGCGCAACTCCCAGCATTTCGCATACTTTTATTGTAAGCTCGGTGTCGAAGCCGGTGAAGTTACCGTCGTCGTCGGTGTAATTCATCGGGGCGAAAACCGTATACCCGACAATCATGGCTCCTTTTCTAAGCACATAGTCGGAGTCTATTTCTTGCTCATCGTCGGCGGGAGCCGGAGCTTCGGCGGCGGGCTCCTGAGCGGCAGGGGCCGGAGCTTCGGCGGCGGGCTCCTGAGCAGCAGGGGCCGGAGCGCTTGTGCACGCCGCAAAGGAAAGGCCCATGATTATCGCTAAAATGAGTATAAATACTTTTGTTTTCATAAAAATCCTCCAAGGTTTATTTTTGTTATTTGACTTTACCATAGTATCACATTCCATAGGCAGAGTAAAGAAGTATTTCATTTTTTCTGTTGACATATAGCGCCGTCATTGATTATCATGTAAATATAGTCTTTCTACTCCAACATCGCCCCGGGGCGCTTTTGAAATAGAAAGACTATATAACCGCTAACAAAGAAAGTGTGGTAATATGAACGTAAGCAGGCACAGCTTGATATTCGGGCTGTCATACGCCCTTGATATAGCCGGTAAAAACAATCTGTCGCACTCGAAAAGCACGGCGTACCTGTCGGTTTTAACCGCGCGGAAAATCGGCTTCAGCAAGGAAGAAATACTGAATCTTTACTATGCCGCGCTGTTACACGACATCGCGCTTAGCAACACATACGAAATGATACCGCACTGCATCGACGGCGGGAAAATGATCGGTAACCTGCCGCTTCCCAAAAGCATTGCAAAAGACGTATTATACCACCATGAGTATTACGACGGGTCGGGGCTGTTCAATCTGTCGGGCGATGATATCCCGAAAAGCGCCTTGATCATCTGCCTTGCGAGCTCTTTCGACGATATATTCGGATCGGTATCCGCCAAGTTTGATTATGCGCTATACTCGAAAGTATGCGACTGGCTCGGCGCGAACACCCATCTGTTTTCAAAGGAGATTTCCGGCGCGTTTCGCTCCCTGACAGAGCAGGAGTATTTTCTGCTCGACTACTTTAACAATGAGACGAAATATATCCTTTCGGATAAGCTTGTCGTCGGTGACGACGTATCCTACGGCTATGACGACGTGGTAAAATACGCGCATTGCTTCGCCGGCATCATTGACTGCAAAAGCTCGTTTACGTCAACCCATTCCCACGGTATCGCAAGCCTTGCAAGGAAAGCCGCGGCATATCTTGGCTATGATGAGGAAACTCAGAACAAGATGTACATCTCGGGGCTTTTACACGATATCGGCAAGCTGTATGTGCCGGTAGAAATCCTGCATAAAAACGGCCCGCTGACACGGGAGGAGCGCTTTGAAATCAACAAGCACACCTATTACACGAGAAAGGTTTTAGCGCAGGTGGACGGCTTTGAGGATATCGTAAATTATGCCGCGAACCACCATGAAAAGCTTGACGGCACGGGCTATCCGTATCATATACCGGGCGAAGATTTAAGCGAGCTTGAAAAGATCATGGCGGTCTGCGACGTTTACCAGGCGCTGACGGAAGCCCGGCCGTACAGGGAAAGCCTGTCCGGCGAAAAGGTATGGGCAATCATCGAAAAGATGGCTTTAGAAAACCACCTCGACAAGGATTTGACGCTTAAGCTAAAACCAAGCTTTTATAGTTAACTAGGGTCTGTGGACATCTCACAGATATTGGTGCAGTTTTTCAAATACAATGTTGATATCAAGCGGTTTTCCGATATGATCGTTCATTCCTGCCGCAATGCAGTTGTCAATGTCTTCCTGAAACACGTTTGCGGTCATCGCCACGATCGGCAGCTTCTCTTTGCCATAATACGGCATCGTGCGGATACGCCGCGTCGCCTCAAGCCCGTCCATTTCAGGCATTTGCATATCCATGAACACCAAATCGTATTTACATGGAGCTTCCGTTATCATGTCAAGGGCTTGCCTGCCGTTTTCGGCCATATCAATCTCAAGGCCCGTGCCGTCTAAAAGCGCGATGAGTATCCTGCGGTTTATTTCGATATCCTCAGCGAGCAGTATCCTTTTGCCGGAAAACACGCCGTTATGATCAAAGAATTCGTCGGGCGTCTCGTCAAGGTTATCTAAAGCGGCCGCAAGCTTTACAGTAAACGTAAACGTGGAACCGTGGCCGAGTTGCGAATCAATCGTGATTTTACCGCCCATCATCTCAATGAAGCGCTTCGATATCGGAAGCCCAAGGCCCGTGCCTCCAAACCTGCGGTTTGTGCCGGTCTCCGCTTGTTCAAACGCGCGGAATATCCGTATCTGCTGCTCCTCAGAGATACCGATTCCGGTATCGTACACCGCAAACCGAAGCTCGCAAACTCCGTTTTGCTCTCCCAAAAAAGACCCGTGAAGCCCGATTTCACCGTGGTCCGGCGTAAAAATCGCCGCGTTCGAAAGCAGGTTTGTAAGTATCTGCGTAAGCCGCTGTTCGTCTCCAATAAACGACTTCGGCATGTTGCCGTCTATATTCATAAAAAAGCTTAAATGTTTTTCATCGATGCGAAACTGGACAAACGATACGGCCTTTTGCAGCAGCTTGTCTAAATCGAAGCGCGTGCGTTTAAGCTCCAGCTTGTTCGCTTCAATATTCGACATGTCGAGGATGTCGTTTATTACGCCAAGCAGATGCGCCGCGGCGTCTTCGATTTTATTAAGCGCGTATTTTCTCTTATCGTCGTCCTTCGCGTTCTTCGCTACCGTTGCCATGCCAATGACGGCGTTGAGGGGCGTACGCATTTCGTGGCTCATTTTTGCCAAAAATTCGCTTTTAACGCGGTTTGCCCTGTGCACCTCGAACATCGTGTCATTGATTTCGTTTAACATCTTTTTATATTCCCGCAAATCGCTCGTATAACCGACCACCACGTAGCCGCCCCTGTATTCGACCCTGACAAGCGTGATTTTAGCGGGCATGGGCATGCCGTCAATATGTTGGTGCATCCATTCAAATTCACAGCGGCCTTCTGCGAACGCCCTTTTTACACATATTAATGCTTTTTCTGCAGAGGGAATGCCGTCCGGCTGGAGCTCGGGCGAAAGCTTGAAAAAATTGTCTAGAAAATCCTGCTTTCTTTGAAACCCGTAAAGCTTGACGGCGGCTTCGTTACAATCTATAACATTGTAGTTTTCGTCCCAAAGCTGGGCGCAGATCGGCGACGAATCGAACATGAGGTGCACGCGCTTTTCAGCTTCCCGGAGTTTGCGCAGATCCCATGTATAGCCCGCTATGACATACTTATCCTTATATTTTAGCCTGACAAGCGTGGTTTCAACGGGGATTGGCATGCCGTCAAGGGTTTGGTGCATCCATTCAAACGTACATCCGCCCTCGGTAAGCGCCGTTCTTACATAATTGACGGCTGACTCCCGTGTAGATTTGCCGTCCGGCTGGAATTCAGGCGACAAATTATAAAAATTATCTATGTATTCCCGCTTGCTTTTTAAACCGAACAGCTTTACCGCGGCGTTGTTGCAGTCAATGCAATTAATCTTATCATCCCATAGCTGGCAGCTCATCGGACATGCGTCCAGCATGAGGTTTACATATTCTTCCGCTTCATCTACGCGCCGCTGCATTTCGTTCTGCATGATGGCGTTTGCAAACAAAAACGCGGCGGAGTTCATCATTTCAGCGCTTTCATCGTCAAAATACCGCTCGTCGCGGGTAGTTCCAAAAACCACGAACCCCCAGAAATCATTGCCCATGAATACCGGCACAACAAATACCGACGCGATGCCGTAAGCTCTAAGGAGCTCAGCCTCGCGTTCAGGCAGAAGACGGGTAGGCCCGTTTACCGTATTGCCGTTCGCCAGCAGCTTTTCCCACCCCGGAACGAAATCGGCATACGGTTTGTCGGCAAAAACGCTTATCGCTTTCGTCGCGCCTCCCGAATCCTTGTCCCAGCGATAAATCTGCGACGCGTGCAGCCCGTCGGGCTTTTTAAAATTGCGCCAGACAGTCAGCCTGTCTATATCTAACGCGCTAACAATCAGCTCTACTCCCGCGTCCATGATATCCGCAAACGGTATATCGAGCTGCGACAGGAACGTAGTGGCCAAGTTGTTCAAGGCATTCATTAATTGTTCCCGTCGCCCGGCAGCTTTTAGCATTTGCTCCCGCACCTGATTTAAGACGTCTTCCGTGAACGCATGGCCGTCGGGTTCGGGGCGCTCCTGATTTTCAGGACTATTTGCCATTTCCATACCTCTCCTTTAAGACGTCTAACTGCCCTGTTGCTGACATAAGTTTATATTAATTCATTTTATAATATTTTATGAGTCAAAGCAAGTGTTTTTTGTAAAGACTTATTCTATTGGGGTTACCATATTTTTCTTTTTTATGTATACAATACAAAAGGCCCGCGCTTTAGAGCGCCGGGCCTTTTGTGTTTTCCTGTCAGTTTTTAGGCTCCATCTTCACGGCGCAAAGGCGTATGAAATCCCGAAGCTCGCGCTCGTTTTCAATGCGGAACATCATGTATTTGCCGTTTTTCATAAAATCATTGGCGGTTTTCCATGACTGCGCCACCTTTTCGGTAAGCGCGGGAATGATCGCGTCAACCTCAGGCGCAAGCTTGTAGCTGATCACAAGGAACACGGAGAACCCGCCCTCCTCGGGGTACAGGGTGCCGAAGGACCGGCCGCTTTTTTGAAGCTTCACATTCCAGCCCGGCTTTTCCGAGCAGCCGCTGTATGTCATCTTGGGCTTTGCGCCGTATGCCTTGTCCATGTGCAAAAACAGCTCCTGCCACAGCCGTTTGCCCTCGCCGCCGATGTAATCCTCGATGTTTTCAAACGCCGGCTGCATCGCGGAGTTGTATAGCTCGTTCCAGTCCATCATTTTGGCCTCTTTCGTATCACTGCACAGGCGTTACAAGCAGCGTCAATGCTTCGCTCGGCGGAAATCCCGGCCCGTTGTAATAATACTCATGCATGGCTCCCGTTGGCTTAAAGCCGTTGTCTTCAATCCATTTCATCTTTTCGTTGTAAACCGGCTCTATTTCCGCATAAGGCCCGCGGTACATACAGGTGACAAGCTTTCCCGACGGGGCGCTCGCGGGCTTTACCGCATCGTTTCCCGCAAGCTTTTCCGCAACGGGAAAGCCCATCTCGACGTCGAGGTTTTGCATGTCCATATTGTAGTATGTGACATACGGCGCGTCGGACGGAAATGCGCCCGCTTCTTTCATGTACGCCATGATTTTACCGTAGGATTCCCCGATTATTTGCGGCAATTTCTCCACGGATGTGGTTACCCTTACGGATAACGCCGGCTGCTCCCCACGCACCATGACCTCAAAGTTCGATACTCTTGGCATTTTTGACTCCTCCTGTTTTTTGTATTGTCCCCATTATATCTTCTTTAATATGACAACATAGGTCATATTAAAAATATTTCTCAAAACTTCTTTTAAGCATATCCCTTACGCTGTTTCGAAGATACTCCGGCTTCAGCGCTTCGGCGGAGCATCCGAACGACATGATATATCCGCAAAGCCAATCGTCGACGGGGGCGTTAAAGGCCACGGTGAAGCTTCCGTCTTCGTTTACGGAAATACAATCGTCCTCGAAATCATCGTAAACCCTGTACCGCATCGATTGATCAAACCATACCAAGACTTCCGGCAGCAGCGGCGGCGGGTTTTCAGCGTCGCCATAACACGGCGCCGCCCTTGTCTCAAAGAACCTTCCGGTAAGCGCGATATTTTTCATGCGCGTCACCTTAAACAGGCGGAAATCTTTTTTAGCGGTGCAAAAGGCTACAAGATACCATGCCCTTGATTTAAACCAAAGCTTAAGCGGCTCGGCCTCGCGCAGGGAATACTTGCCGCCGGCGCCGAAGTATTCAAACCGAATCGCGTTCCTTGTAATGATCGCCTGTTTTAATAAATCAAACTGGGCCCGCGACAAAGGGTTCCAGCCGGAAAAATCAATCTCGACCCAGTTTGCGGCGCCTTCCCCGAAAAAAGCGGTAAGCTTTGAAAGAACGCCGCTTGAATCGTTTCCCGCGGCGTATATGCCTTGGAGCGCCGCTATGATCTCGTTTTTCTCATCGTTTGACAACAGTGTCTTATTCAATACAAATTCCGGCATAAGGCCGATTCCTCCGCCCCTGCCCTTTTGCATATACACCGGCACGTTCGCCGCCGACAGCGTTTCCACATCGCGGTAAATTGTACGGCGCGATACCTCGAAGCGTTCCGCCAGCTCCTGTGCCGTAACGCTTTTCCTGTCAAGAAGTATATAGATAATCTCAAACAATCTGTTCGTCCGCATCGCCGCACCCCGCATCCGTATTTTTACAGTATACCACAAAAATATGACAACATCTCGTCATATATATTATTTCAATATTTCGGAAAATATATTGACACGATTTCATTTATGCTGTATAATTAAATCAGAACATAGGTTCCAAGACATGATACGAGGAGGACAAGCTATGAAAGACACAGGCTCTCGCACAATACCGCTTGAATATGCCGCCGTATGGCAGGCAGACCGCCGGATGCTTCCGGCATATTTGCGAAGAGGCGATAACGCGCGGCGGATTCAAAGCTACAAGCGGGCGCTTCAAAAAGCGCTTGAGGCGCGCGTTACGCCGCTTCAGCGGGAACATCTGATGCTGTTTTACGAAAAGCGCATGAACAAAACGCAAATCGGAAAAATTTACGGCGTCGGCTCATCGACGGTGTGCAAGACTTTGAAGTCCGCGGAAAAAAATATCAAGGAGTACATAGACCTGTACATGCAGATATACGATATGCTTGAACAGGAACATTTGTGTGAGGATAACGAACTTTGCTGATAAGGAGAACGACATGCAGGATATAGCAAACACAATTTTAGAGTACAGGGAAAGCGCGGCGCTTCTAAAGGGCCGGATTTCCGAGTTAAACGAGCAGATCAGGGGAGACGCCACAAATCACGAGGGTATGACAAGGCAGCTATTGGAACGGCGCGGCGTGCTGTATACCCAGCTTGCCGGTATCGAATACGCAATCCGCGAGCTTGTGCAATATGAAAATGCCGTCTTAGCGCGGGAGGTGAAACAAAAAGTTGGATAATATGGGCGTCATTTTAAGAGCAGGCGCCGCTTCGCTTATCGCGGCGGTATCCATGCGGCTTGACATCCTCGGCGATTTGCTGTGGCTGTTTCTTTTAAGCGTAGCGCTTGACTATTTAACAGGGATCGCGGCGGCGGTTTACACAAAAAAACTAAGCAGCGGCACAGGGCTTCGCGGCATCGTGAAAAAAACAAGCTTATGCTTTGTGATTGCGGCGGCACTCTTAACGGACGACTTGATTTCGAAAACCGCAAGCCAGTTCGGGCATCCGTTTTCAACGGGAAACTTAATCGCAGTCGCCGTGACGACGTGGCTTACGATAAACGAGCTGATTTCTATCCTTGAGAATATCGACAAGATGAACATCCCGCTCCCGCCGTTTTTGCTGGCCGCGCTGCGCCGGCTGAAAACCCACACGGAGAAGCGGAGCGAAAGCCTTACGGCCGACAAATAACAAACCCGCGGATACCGTGCGTTGACGGAATCCGCGGGTTTTATTGTGAGCAGACCCTGGGAGCCGGGGGACATCCCCGCCGATATTATATTTTCAATTCACACGTCTTAATCACATTTGCAAACATTCCGTTTAATGAAGCCATGAATGCTTTATGGACAGTTTCAGCCGGTATGATTTCATCGTTATAAGTCAAATCCTTGGTGGCGCAGGCATCGTCCAGCAGGACGACACGGAACCCAAAATCCTGACACGCCCTTACGGCTGTATCTATACACATATGGCTCATCATTCCACAAATAACGATATCGGTAATTTCGTTGTCTTTTAATACTTTTTCAAGATTTGTCCCTAAAAAACTACTCGGCATATGTTTTGTTATATGATATTCATTCTCCAACGGAGTCAAATTTTCATGGATTTGAACCCCATGCGTTTCCGGCAGGAAAAACGCGTCATTGGGCCCGCCGACATGCTGTACATGAATTACCGTAAATCCCTTTGCCCGGAATTTCGCCAGCACTTTTTCAATATTTGCCAACGCCCCGTTCGGATTGTGAAGCTGTGATTTTCCACCCTCAAAGTAATCGTTTTGGACATCGATGATAAGCAATGCCTGTTTCAAAAAAACATCTCCCATCATATGATTCTGTATTCAATAACGAAAAGTGCCATTATCATGTAATGTTATACTAACAAATCCTGGGCCTCCCGTCAACAAAAATGTCGCCAGATATAGGTGCTTTCCATAACCTCAAAGTTCAGCCACCACCATGCCCCGCCGGAAACCGTTACCGCGAGCCTTAAGATAAGCCCCGACACAATCAGCGCAATCACGCCCTCAACAGCGCCCGCGATACCGCCGAGCACCGTGTTGAACGTCCCGATCACCGGTATCCTGTTGATTGCCGTAAAGAATCTTGAAAGCCAGCGCACAAACCACGCAACCAATGCGAACAAAAGCAAAAACGAAGCCGCTTCCAGGATGTTAGTAACCGGCTTCTTAAGCGCCATCCCGATGATCTGCTCCGACAGTATATCGGCAGCGTCAACCGGCAGCCCCGCGATTTGCTCCTGACTTTGCCCCATCATCCCCCGAAATGCAAACGGTATGGCCATAATCGCGTTCACAGGGGAGGCGCCCGGCTGCGACATCATTGATTCTATGTTGTTCACAAGTATGTTTTTGACCATGCCGTATACAAAATTGTTATACAGAACATCGGCAATCTGCCTGTGGAACCTCGTTGCCAAAAGCACCGCCGCGATGTACATAGAAAGCCTGGTAGCAGTGGAGACAAAGCCTCTTCCCGCGCATATGTAAACACACGTCATTACAATCAAAACCGCGAGGATATCCCATAAAGCCCATATATATTGCCCTATATTTAAAATGATAAATCACCCCAAAACGCAGATTTGGCTATATGTCAGGTAATAAAGCCGTGTGCCGATAAGATGTATCCGTGAGATTCCGTGCCGCTCATACGCAAGAACCTGCTGCATCTGATGGTCGTAGCCTGTGATGCCGTCTTCTGTGAGAAGATAGATTACGTCCTTACCGAACGCGACGTCGAATATCCTTTCATGAATCGCCATCGACGCCGTCTCCTTTAGGCTCTCATCCAGCAGGACAAGCTCGGTCTCATACCGGCCCGGCCGCTCAAAAAACAAAAGCGTCCACCGGCCGGAGTTTTCCCGCGCAAGCAGCCGGCGGGAGCCGAAATCATACGTCTCTTTTATCTCGCCCTGCTGGTTTAGTATCATATATTCTTTATCCGTAAAAAGGGCGATGCGGTCGCTTTCCATAAAATCAAGGCCAAGGCAGAGGCTGTCCTCAAGGGTAAGGGCGACCTCGGCCTGATCCCTGTCCTCGGCGAACCTGAAAAGATAAATCAGCGACTTCATCACGCCGGTTTCGCCGCCGGTCACGCAGCTCACCGCCATCATATCGCCTCTCGGGGAAAGCGACACATTCGTGACGTATTCGGGCGACGACCAGCTGTATATCTGCCGAAACTGCCTGTCATAGACGGTGACGCGCGACGCAAAGTGCTGGGCGGGAGCTACGACCGCGAAATCCCCGTTTGCCCCCATGTCGCCGCAGAGAATCCCCTGGTCAAGCGACTGCGAGAACATTTCGCGGCTTATTGAGTGCACAGAAAAATTCCTGCCGCCGACTGAAAAAGCCAGCACCCGCGCGTGGGAAGTTTCCGCGATCGAATGCTCCGTCATCCGCTGTATATTCTGGATTATTTTACCATTTTTGTTGTAGATAATCAAATTCGTGTCGTTTAATACGGCAAGGTTTTCGCCGATGCTTACAACATCACGGATGACGCCTCCCGGCAAATCAACGGGGAAACCGGTACCGCCGCGGGATTCGAAGTAATCCATCAAGCCGGTCGTTGCGCTTTCCTCGACAAGCACGTTGTAAACGAACACCGCGCTGCCCGCCAGAATCATCGCCCCTGTAAGCAACAACAGCCGCTTTAGCGTAACGGCGCGCTGACGCCGTTTTCTTACTTTATCAAAATCCACGGCTTTATTCATGATCTTCTTTTCCATAGCATTCTCCATAGTCGACATGATTCAGGTAAAGCCCGTGTGGAGGCATTGTTTTTCCGGCGCGGTTTCGGTCCTTCGCCGCAATAATATCGGGAATCGAGCCCGCTTCAAGCTTTCCCGCCGCGATAAACAAAAGTGTGCCCGTCATGATCCGCGCCATATGATACAAAAAGCCGTCGGCCGTAACGGTGAACAAAACGGTATCCCCATGCCGCGTCACTCCGCATTCGGTAACGGTGCGCACGTGGTGCTCAACATCCGACCTGACGGAGCAAAACGACGTGAAATCGTGCGTGCCCAAAAAATCCTTAGCCTCACGGTCAAGCATCGCGGCGTCCAGCGGGTACGGGTGCCGGTACATAAGGCGCTCCGCAAACGGGTCCTTGATATGGCTGTTGTGTATTTTGTACACATATTGCTTTTGTTTGCACAAATACCGCGCGTGAAAATCGAAAGGCACAGCCCTTGCCGAAAGTACCGCGACGTCGTCCGGCAGCTTTTGGTTTAGCGCAAGCACAAGCTTATGAGGCGGGATATGCATGTCCGTTTTCATCGAAAGGCAGTACATGCCCGCGTGGACGCCCGAGTCGGTCCGCGAGCAGCCTTTGACGTTTAGGCGTTCGCCGAACACGGATTCCACCGCGTTTTGGAACACCTCGCAGACTGACAGCGCGTTTTTCTGCACTTGAAAGCCGTGGTAGCGGGTACCGTTAAACGCTATCGTGATCAGCAGATTCTCCATCACAGCAACCCCGGAAAGACGATGTTTGCACAGATGACACAGGCCGCGAACAGTATGGCGAATACGGCCCCGTATAAATCCGGCATGCTAAGCCGCAGCCGGTGAAGGTGGGTCCTGCCTTTTCCGCCGTTGTAGCAGCGGCACTCCATCGCAAGCGCAAGCTCGATAGCCCTTGTAAACGCTGAAACAAAAAGCGGGATCAGAATTGGCGTGAGCGCGTGTATCCGCTGTATCAGCCCACCGGATTCAAGATCGGCGCCCCTTGCCTTTTGCGCCGACATGATTTTGTCGGTTTCCTCTATAAGCGTCGGGATAAACCGAAGCGCAATCGTCATCATCATGGAGATTTCATGCACGGGCACGCCGATTTTGTTGAGCGGCGCGAATAGCTGCTCCATGCCGTTTGTGAGTGATATGGGCGAGGTCGTGTATGTTAAAAGCGATGTTCCCGCGATAAGACAGATGATCCGCACCACCATGAAAACCGCCATGATAACGCCTTTATCGGTGATTTTTATAATCCAGAGCTGGAACAGCACAAGCCCGTCGTGGAACATCATATTGAGTATCGCCGTGAACAGGATGATCGGAACGACCGGCTTTAGGCTTTTTAGTATCATCCTGCCCGGCACCCTTGAAAGCGGGTACAAAAAGAACAGCATAGCGGCGGAAATCCCAAGCGCCCACGCGTTCCTGGCCGTAAACAGCAGCGCCACATACGCGATGGTTAGCACAAGCTTTACCCGCGGGTCCATGCGGTGGGCGACCGACGCCCCCGGTAAATATTGCCCGATTGTAATGTCCTTCAGCATATAGTATCCCCGCTTTTGCAGGCGCCCAAAAGCCGCAGAAGCTGCTCCTTAGCGCTGTCTACCGTGTAGGTGTCCGGCGAAATGTCGTAGCCTCTTTTCTTAAGCTCCATGCAGATGCTCGTAATCTGCGGAACCGAAAGCCCCATCTTCAGAAGCTCCGGCGCTTTCTTAAACACCTCTTTCACGTCGCCGTACATGAACGCCTGGGCCTTGTTCATGACAAGGACCTTTTTACAGTATTTCGCGACGTCCTCCATCGAGTGGGAGACAAGCAGCACCGTATTCTTTTTTTCCTCGTGGTACTTTGCGATCTCATCTAAAATCATGTCGCGGCCGCGCGGGTCAAGCCCCGCCGTAGGCTCGTCGAGTATCAGCACCTCCGGGTCCATCGCGAGCACGCCCGCGATTGCGACGCGGCGCTTCTGCCCTCCCGACAGCTCAAAGGGCGACGCCTTCATATGCTTCTCGCCAATCCCCACGATTTTCGCGGCGGCGTACACCCGCGATTCGATCTCCTCTTTCGAAAGCCCCATGTTCTTTGGGCCGAACGCGATGTCCTTGTAGACCGTTTCCTCGAAGAGCTGGTATTCGGGGTACTGGAACACAAGCCCCACCTGAAAGCGGTACTTGCGGATTTCCTTCGGCTTTGCCCACATATCCTCGCCGTTTATGAAAACTTTTCCGGAGCCTGGCTTTAAAAGCCCGTTAAAATGCTGCACAAGCGTGGACTTCCCGGAGCCCGTATGCCCGATGACGCCGACAAACCCGCCTTTTTCGATATCAATGTTCACACAGTCGATAGCGGACTGCTTAAAAGCCGCGCCATAGCTGTGCGATAAGTTTTCGGTTCTAATGATTCCCAACTTAAGATACTCCTTGTTCCTCTAAAATCCCTATCAGCTTTTCTATGCAATCGCGGGCGGTGATAACGTCCAAAGGCAAATCATACCCGGCTTTTTTCAGCTCAAAAATAAGCTCCGTCGCCTGCGGCACCGAAAGCCCCACGCTTTTTAGCTTTTCAACATTTGAAAAGACGCGTTTCGGCGCATCGTCAAGGATTATATCGCCGCCGCTCATCACGACGACGCGCTTACATGCCGCCGCCTCGTCCATGAAATGGGTTATGAGCACGACCGTGACGCCGAAATACTTGTTGAGCGCCGTGATCGTCTCCATGACCTCGCGGCGGCCTCGGGGGTCGAGCATTGCGGTGGGCTCGTCGAGCACGATGCACTGAGGGCGCATCGCGATAATTCCCGCGATTGCCACGCGCTGCTTCTGCCCGCCCGATAGCTGGTGAGGCGCGCGAAGTTTTAAGTCCGACATGCCGACAAGCTCAAGCGCGTCGTCGACGCGCTCGCGTATCTCATCGGGCGGAACTCCCAGATTCTCAAGCGCGAACGCGACGTCCTCCTCCACGACTGTGGCGACGATCTGGTTGTCGGGGTTCTGGAACACCATGCCGACATGGCTGCGTATCAGGAGCAGCTTGTCCTCGTCCCTTGTGTCGGCGCCGACCACCGTGCATGTGCCGCCCTGCGGCAGCAGGATCGCGTTGAAGTGCTTGGCAAGCGTGGATTTCCCCGAGCCGTTATGCCCTAAGACCGCGACAAAATCGCCCTTTTGAACGGTCAGGTTTAAGCCCTCGAACACCGGGATTTTTTTATCTTTTTCCTCGTTTTCATGACTGTATGAGAACGCCATGTCCTCGCAGCTTATGATTTCTTCCATATCAGATTCCTTTATATATGAACAAACATTATATCTTTTTGCTTATCTTTTAAAACTTTTACCAAATCGCCTGCCGCAATCCAGACCGTGGCGGTGTTGTCGTTTGGGTGCACACCGATAAATTCACAGCCTTCAAGGTCGCTGTCAATTATGACGGTAACGATATTATCCGTGTCGTTTAGCGCCCCGAAAGGCGTGACCTCGCCCTTTGACAGCTTTAAATAATGCTTGAGGTCGTCGTCGCCCGCAAAGCTCAGCGGCCTGCTTCCAATTTTATGACGCAGCTCTTTTAGGTTGGCGCTCTTGTCGTTTCTCATAACGATCAGGTAGTATTTTCGTTTCTTATCGTCGCGAACAAATAAGTTCTTTGCCACCTTATCCATATGCTCGATCTGCAAATTGTTCATCTCTTCAATGGTAAAGACCGCGGGATGCCGGATCACCTTATAAGGAATATTCATTTTATCCAATATCTCAAGCACTTTGTTTTGTGCTTCAACCGACATATGGAGGCACCTCTTTCCAAATGATTTTTATCCCGCTAACCAAATCGCCGTGTTCCCGCATGGCAGCGTAAGGCCGGAGGCCGTCACCGGCAGCCCGATTTCCGACGACATGAGCGTGCCGCCGCGCTTTTGCTTTATCAAGACGCCGAGCATATACTCCATCACAGATGCGGAAAGCCCCGTCGTATACGAATTGATGATGAAAAACCGCGCGCTGTCCGATAAAAGCTTGCCGCAAAGCGATACAAGGCCGTATACCGCGTCCTCGAGCTTCCAGACCTCGCCGCCGGGGCCGCGCCCGTATGACGGCGGGTCCATGATGATGCCGTCGTAGCGGCTGCCGCGCCTTAGCTCACGTTCTGCAAACTTTTTGCAGTCGTCCGTAATCCAGCGGCAGGGCTTATCCGAAAGGCCGGAAAGCGCTGCGTTTTCCCGCGCCCACGCCACCATTCCCTTTGACGCGTCAACATGGCAGACGCTTGCGCCCGCCTGAAGGCAGGCAAGGGTCGCGCCGCCCGTGTACGCAAACAGGTTTAACACGTTCATGCCGGCGTTTGCGTTTTCGCTTATAAAATCCCAGTTGACGGCCTGCTCCGGGAAAATGCCCGTGTGTTTAAAGCTTGTGGGCCGCACAAGAAAGCGTAGATCCTTGTACGAAACCGTCCAGCTTTGCTTCTCGATTTCCGGGTTATCCCAGTGGCCGCCGCCTGTTTCGCTCCTCACATAGCGGGCGTCGGCTTTTTGCCAGATACCGCCTTTAGGCGTGTCCCAGATTACTTGCGGGTCGGGCCGTATCAGGATATGCCCGCCCCACCGCTCAAGCTTTTCGCCCGCCGACGCGTCTAAGACTTCAAAGTCCCGCCATGCGTTTGCAATCCTCATTATCGGATAATCTCTCCTCAATCTTCTCCGTGAGCTCGTCGAGCAAGGAAGCGATTTCATCTTTGTCTTTGCCCTCTATCATCACGCGGATGATCGGCTCCGTTCCGGATGCGCGGACAAGCACCCTGCCGTCGCCACCGAGTTTTTTCTCCGCTTCATCGATCATTGCGGCAACCGCTTTGTCGGTCGCAAGGTTTTTCTTCATGACCGGGTCGGCGTGGATATTTTTCATCATCTGCGGGTACTGCGTCATGATACGCCCAAGCTCCGAAAGTTTTTTGCCGCTCTTCTTCAATGCGGATAAAAGCTGGATTGCCGAAAGCTGTCCGTCGCCCGTCATCATAAACTCGCTGAAGATGATATGCCCGCTTTGCTCGCCGCCTAAGCAATACCCTTTCTTTCGCATCATTTCGAGTACATAGCGGTCGCCGACCTTGGCCTTTTCGATGATAACCCCGTTTTCCTCACCAAACTTGAAAAGCCCGAGATTACTCATAACGGTCGCCACGATGGTATCATTTTTAAGTTTGCCCTGTTTCTTTAAATCAAGCCCTAAAATCGCCATGATTACGTCGCCGTTTATAACGCCGCCGGTCTCATCCACGGCAATCACGCGGTCGGCGTCGCCGTCAAAGGCGATGCCTGCGTCAAAATCTCCGTTTTTCACGTATTCCGCGAGGTTCTCCACATGCATCGAGCCGCAGTCGCGGTTGATGTTTACGCCGTTAGGCGATGCGTTTAGTACGTCTATATCGGCCCCGAGCTTTGTAAAAAGCTTTCCGGCTGTCGCAGACGCGCTGCCGTTTGAGCAGTCAAGCGCGATTTTTAAGCCCTCAAGCCCGTTTGGCGCAGTACCCGCTATGTAATCGATGTAATGCCCGGCTAAATCGTCTTGTCTGCTGATGCGCCCGACTTCCCAGCCCCAGCGGATAGAATACGGCTTTATCTTATCCAAAACGATTTCTTCTATCTCGAATTCTTCGGCGTCCGTTAGCTTGTATCCATCCGGCCCGAAGATCTTGATTCCGTTGAATTCATACGGGTTGTGCGACGCCGAAAGCATAATCCCCGCGTCGGCGTGCTTGTTTGTTACAAGATACGATATAGCGGGCGTCGGCAAAACTCCGGCGATGATTACGTCCGCGCCGACGGAGCAAAGCCCCGCCGATAAGGCGGACTCCAGCATCCCCGATGATATGCGCGTGTCGCATCCGATGATGAACACAGGCTTTTTCGCGATCCTTTCCGCAACGACCATAGCCGCCGCGCGCCCGACATCCATCGCAAGCTTGCAGCTTATCTCCGTGTTCGCAACGCCTCTCGCGCCGTCAGTTCCAAAAATCCTTCCCATAAATCAAGCCCCTTTCTCTTTTAAGACCATCAGGGGGTGTGGCAATAGAACAAACCGGTGTCTTTTTGGCTGGTTTAGACCTATTGCCGGCACCCCCTATTATTTTATGTAATCTTCGATTATTTGTTAATTACCGGTATTTTCTTCGCCATTTTCGGCTAAATCCGCCAAAAGGTTGATTTGCTCGAAATTCTGGCGCTCTAAAAACACAAGGCCGAGATGCTCGTATGCCGAGCGCGTGACGACGCGCCCGCGCGGCGTCTTGCCGAGAAACCCAATCTGCATCAGAAACGGCTCGCAGACGTCCTCGAGGGTTATGGCTTCCTCGCCGACGACCGCTGCGAGCGTCTCGATTCCGACCGGGCCGCCGCCGTAGTTTCGTATAATCGTTTCAAGCACCCGCCTGTCCATCGAATCAAGCCCCAAATCATCGACCTCAAGCTTATCGAGGGCGAGCGACGCAATCTCCTTTGTTATGACGCCCTTACCCAGCACCTGCGCGAAATCACGCACCCGTTTTAAAAGCCGGTTTGCTATACGCGGCGTACCGCGGCTTCTCTTTGCAAGCTCAAGGGAGCCGTCGCCGTCGCACGGTATCTCAAGGATTTCGGCGCTTCGGCTTATGATGGTCGCAAGCTCGGCGGGCGAGTACAGCTCAAGCCTTACAATCACGCCGAACCGGTCACGCAGCGGAGCTGTGAGCTGTCCTGCCCGCGTCGTCGCGCCGACAAGCGTAAAGCGCGGCAATTCAATGCGGATGGAGCGCGCCGACGGCCCTTTCCCGATGATGATGTCAAGGGCGTAATCCTCCATCGCGGGGTAGAGTATCTCCTCAACCACTCGGGAAAGCCGGTGGATCTCGTCGATAAACAGTATATCCCCCGGCGAAAGGTTTGTGAGCAGCGCCGCCAAATCCCCCGGCTTTTCGATAGCGGGCCCCGACGTCGTGCGGATACCAGCGCCCATCTCGTTCGCGATAACGGTTGCGAGCGTCGTTTTGCCAAGCCCGGGAGGGCCGTAAAGCAATACGTGGTCAAGGCTGTCGCCGCGCCGCCTTGCGGCTTCGATGAAGACGCCAAGGTTCTCCTTAGCTTTCGGCTGGCCTATATACTCGCCCATCGTTTTCGGGCGCAGCGAAACCTCGGCCTCGCTGTCCTCAAATGTGTTTTCAGGCGCGACGATTCGGTTTTCGAAATCCATATCCCCGTCAAACATCGGCATGTCTCATACCCCTATAGCTTCGTTGCGAGGACTTTAAGCCCCGCTTTTATCATGTCCTCGACAGGCGCTTCGGCGTCAAGCGCGGATACCGCCAAAGCCGCGTCCGCCTGCGAATAGCCAAGCACCACCAGCGCGCTTACGGCTTCCGCCGCGTTGCCGCTTGTAACGGCGGCTATCCCCGGCACAGGCGCTGAAAATCCCATCGCCACAGCGTCTTTGCTCACTTTGTCGCGCAGCTCAAGCACGATGCGCTGCGCGAGCTTCGCACCGACGCCCGGCGCCGACGTGATGGATTTGTAGTCCCCTCCCGCGACGCACAAAGCGAAGCGCTCCGGCGTCATGCACGACAAAATCGAAAGCGCCGCTTTCGGCCCTACTCCCGACACGCCGGTAAGCATCCGAAAGCAGCTAAGCTCCGACTTGTCGGCGAACGCAAACAAGTCGACTGCGTCCTGCCTTATATTCATGTGCGTGTAGACAAGGACCTCGGCGCCAACCGACGCCACCTGGGAAAGCGTCGAGTATGTCGTCTGGCAGTGGTACGCGACGCCGCCGCACTCGACCGCGATGCTGTTTTTGTCAAAATGCACAAGGGTGCCCCGCAAACTGTAAAGCATAACCGCTACCTCATTTTTAGTATATTAGCCCCGCGCCCGGCGGAGTGTGCGTGGCAAATCGCGACCGCGACCGCGTCGGCGACGTCGTCCGGCTTCGGCAGCTTATCAAGCTTCAGCATGGTCTTCACCATCTGCATCACCTGCTGCTTTTCCGCCTTGCCGTAACCCGTGACCGCCTGTTTTACCTGAAGCGGCGTGTATTCACTCACGTCTACTCCGTGTTTTTTCGCGCAAAGCACAATAATCCCACGCGCCTGTGAGACGTCTATCGCCGTTTTGTGGTTCGTTGTAAAAAAGAGCTTTTCAATCCCCATCGACGACGGCTTATGTTTCTTCAGCACCTTTGAAAGCTCGTCCCAGATGATTTCAAGCCTGTCCGCAAAAGGGGCGTCGGGTTTTGTGACGACAGCGCCGTATTCAACCGCTGAAAAGCGGTACCCGTCAAAATCAAGAACTCCGAAGCCGACGATCGCAAAGCCCGGGTCGATTCCGATAACCCTTACGCTTTTATTCAAAGCAAAACCGCCTTTAAAATTTGTTGATGTAACAGTATACCATATTCAGCATCGATTTGCAAAACCTGCTTTCATCAATATGAAAGCAGGTTTTCGTTCGGCGAAAGCAGCTCCGGCGCCGACGGGCGCTCAGGCAGGAGTGCGCGTAAGCGGTCATAGCTTCGCATATAGAAATAATACCCGCCGATAAAGTGCTGCACATCGTCAATACGCGTCCTGAAGCTGTCGTGGCGTATCATGAACGAGCCCAAAATCTGTTCCGGGATTTTCATATACATTGCGTACTCGGGATAGAAAAATCCGTTTGCCATCACGTTTGCGCGCCTGAAAATCGTCAGTATGAAATCCTCGGGGCTAAACGAGTCCATATATCCGACCTTAGCGCCGCTGTTCATTAACCTCTCATAAGTCTCGAAGCCGATCATAAGAAGCTCAAGATAGGTGTGGTATGTCGTATTCCTTTTATAGATTTTCGCAAGGTTTTCCTTTATGTTTCTCATCGCGAACTCAAAATAACGCGGCTCCGGAAGATGCTTCGTGATTTCGTTTAACGCATAGGCAACCCAGTGGTCCCTGTATTTCGTGTAGTCGTTTCGGATGAAATACTCGACTCCCGCCTTTGCCGCGTTTAAATATATCTCATCCTTTAAAACCGAGTATGCGCGGGCTAATCCGAACACGGCCTCGCCGTCATAATAGACGATTCGGAATTTTTGGGCTGTATTGTAATCCGGAAACGACAATACATGCGTGAACGAGCCGTCCTCCCCGTCCTGAAGCGCTACGATGCCGTTCGCCAAATGCCTGACGATTTCGGCATAACGCCTCGTCTTTAGGGCATCCATATACTCAGTCAGCAGGATGACCGCGACGCCACTCGCGCCCAGCTTGATTTCATTCGACGCGCGCTCGACCAGATATGCCGTTTTCGTGTCTTTATATTCGAGATAATCGCTTATCATATAATCGATCGCCTTGTCAAGCTTCATTAGCACGGACCTGTCGCCGGTCATGCGGAACAGGTTCAAAAGCGACCACAGTGAGCTTGCGTGGCGGACGATATTATATGAATCGATCTCATTTCCGAATACCGGGTAGTACCCGTAGACGAATTTGCCGTCAGGCCCGATTTGCCTTGCAAGGAAGCTTGACGCCGACATGATCATATTCCTTGTCTCGTTTTTATCGATGAAGGCGGCCCGCCTGCCGATACCCAGCCCGTCGTTGTATAAATCGTAAACGGCGTCGCCGTCGGCGATAAACCCTCGCGTTGTAAACTCAAAAAGCTGTTCCGGCATTTCAATATCTTCGGTACTACCGTAATATTTTTTCATGTAATGGTTCACGTTATCAAGGTTTAGGCGGTTCGATGAAAAATCAATTTCGTTTTTGCTGAATTGCTTTTCGGAATAATAGTAAAGCATTTTATTTGCGTTTATCTCGGATTCTAAAAACGCGACGCCGAGATTGCTGTCAAAGGCAAGACCATACCTGTAAAAATATGGGAATCCCCCTTCCTTCATATGCATGTTCAAGTCCAGCTTCGTAACCGGCCGGATCAAGTCCACAATATCGGCCTTGATCCACAGGACTTTGTAGTTTTTATTTCCCGTCGCCGCAGCTTCCGCCGCGCCGTATGCTTGCTCCCACGCGTTCTGAACGCTTGCGCCGGTCCCGCGAAATACAAGCGCCCGGCTCTTTAATCCGCCGACGGAAATAAATACGGCGAAAAAGCCGTCCCGCCCGCTTTTAGCCAAGCTTTCCGAGATTTCGCCCAGCAATCCGCCGTCGCTTAGTATGCGCTCCTTGAGCAGTCCCGATCTTCTTTTGAATATAGCCGCGGCCATTATGTCGGCGCGGCGGTCGTTTGCATTTTGATTTCTCCGGGGCATACCGTTATTTCTGTTTTTCATAATTATCTCCTTGCCGCGCGGCCTATAATATGATTTTTTGCCAGTTTAACACAATAAGGGATTATTTACAATATATTACAGCCATCTCTTTTTCTTGCTTGTCTTTTGGGATTTATCGAAAAACGGCATATGATATGTTAGAGGCTCATGTAAAAACTATGTAAAGATTATGTAAAAAATATCTTGTGTTTTCATTTCATTCGTACTATAATATTTCTGTATGTCACAAAGCATATTTTACCGTCGCTTTTTGCGGCGGATATAAGGACGGCTGATATCGTGTCTGTACCCTCGCAAAACGCGAAACTAAAAGCAAAATCCGCGCATTTATATTACGGTGCTTACCACGCTTTAAAGGATGTCACGTTTGATATCCCAAAACGTGCGATTACCGCTATCATCGGGCCTTCTGGCTGTGGAAAATCTTCCCTTTTGCGCATGTTTAACCGCATGAACGATTTGATACCCGGCGCCCGTGTAGAGGGCGACATCCTTTTAAACGGCGAATCCATTTACCAAAAAAGCATGGACGTCGTCTCGCTTCGCAAAAAGGTCGGTATGGTGTTCCAGAAGCCGAATGTCTTCCCGATGAGCATTTACGACAACATAACGATCGGGCCGAAGCGCTACGGGATAAAAGGCAGGGCCGAGCTTGACGAGATCGTCGAAAGAAGCCTTTCGCAGGTCACGATGTGGAATGAAGTCAAGGACGAGCTAAAAAAACCGGGTCTCCTGCTTTCGGCGGGGGCCCAGCAGCGCCTGTGCATCGCCCGCGCGCTTGCCGTTGAGCCTGACGTTATACTTATGGACGAATCCTGCAGCGCGTTAGACCCAGAATCCACCATGAAAATCGAAGAGCTGATGCTTGAGCTCACGGGCAAATACACAATCATCATCGTGACGCACAACATGGAGCAGGCGCGGCGCGTATCCGACATGTCGGCGTTTATGATGATAGACCACGACAAGGTCGGTATACTTGCCGAATATTCCCCGACGGTCGAGATGTTCTCAAACCCGAAGGACCAGCGAACCGAAGATTATATCACAGGCCGCTTCGGCTAATTATTATGGGCATTCCATTTATGTCAACAGAATCTAGGAGCGTGTTTTAATTTGCGCATAAAAAAAATAATGGCGGCGGCAGCCGTATTATTGCTTCTTTTGGCGGCGGCGTTATCCGCGGGAGGCGGAAAGCCTGAATCCACGGTCATTGTCGCGGGCTCGACGTCGGTGCAGCCGTATGCCGAGATGCTCGCTGAGGAATACTCTATTCTGTACCCGGAAAGGGAAGTCGACGTCCAAGGCGGCGGCTCGTCCACCGGTATCACCGCCGCTTTATCCGGCACAGCCGACATCGGCATGTCGTCCCGTGAGCTTAAGGGGGATGAGGAAAATACGTGGAATGCAATCATCGCCAAGGACGGTTTAGTCGTCATCGTGCATCCCGACAACCCCATCGGCGACCTCACGGTCGAGCAGGTCCGCGGCATTTATGCCGGCACTTTCACCACATGGAGCGAATTGGGCGGCACGGCCGAGCATAAAATCCACGTCATCGCCCGCGAGGAGGGCTCCGGCACAAGGAGCGCTTTCGAGAGCATGGTGATGGACGGCGTCATGATCACGCCGACAGCCATAGTACAGGCTTCAAACGGCTCCGTGCGGCAGCTGGTCGGAAGCGACCGAAATTCCATCGGCTTTATCTCGCTGGGGCTCGTCGACGATACGATAAAGGACCTTAAGCTGGACGGTATTTCAGCGTCATGGGAAAACATTATGAACAACAGCTATATGTTGTTCCGCCCGTTCATCTTTGTCGCGAACGTTGAGCCTAGCGGCCCTGCTAAGCATTTCATCGACTTTGTCCTTTCGGCCGAGGGACAAGCGCTTCTAACGCGCGAGGGCCTAATCTCCATAACGGAAGGGGCGCAGTGATGAAGACCTTTAGAGAAAACCTGTCCGGATATATCTTTATGCTGCTTGCCTTATCATCCATATCGGCGCTTGCGCTGATTACGGTCTTCATCATAGTACAGGGCGCGCCCCTTATCGCCGACGTCGGCGTCATTGACTTCATTTTCGGCATGACATGGGCGCCAAGCCAGGGGGAATACGGGATTTTTCCCATGATCATCGGTTCTTTGTCGGTAACGCTTGGTGCTGTTATCTTAGGAGTCCCCGTCGGGATTTGTTGCGCAATCTTTTTAGCGGAGTTCGCCCCCGTCAAGCTTCGAAACCTGTTCCGCCCGGCGATTCAGCTTCTGGCCGGTATCCCGTCGGTCGTATACGGGTTTTGGGGTCTTATATTTATCGTGCCGTTCATACGCGACTACTTAGGCGGCCCGGGACTTAGCATCCTTGCGGCCTCCGTCATCCTTGCCATCATGATTTTGCCGACGGTTATCAGCATTTCCGAGGTTTCTATCTTAGCGCTCCCCCGCCAGTACAAGGAGGGGGCGCTTGCCCTTGGCATGACGCACTGGCAAACGATCTTTTACGTGATCCTTCCCGCCGCAAAATCCGGGATTGTCGCTGCCATCATACTGGGAATCGGGCGCGCCATCGGCGAAACGATGGCTGTCATCATGGTAGTCGGAAACGCAACCGCAATCCCCACGTCGATTTTAGACCCGGTGAGGACATTGACGACAAACATCGGCATCGAGATGGGATACGCGTCTGGCGAACACCGGCAGGCCCTCTTTGCTACAGGCATCGTGCTGTTCATCATTATAATGGTTTTAAATTCTCTTGCCCAATATATTACGCGAAAGAAATAGGAGATTAACATCAAATGAATTCAAGGGACCATGAAAGAATCGCTAAAGCCCTTATCTGGACAGCCGCCCTGTTTGTGCTTGCGGTTCTGGCTTTTATCCTGATCTATATCCTGGCAAGGGGGCTGCCGAGGCTCGACTGGGAATTTTTGACCGAAATTCCGCGCAATATGGGCCGGAGCGGCGGCGTTTCCTCAACCATCGTCGGTACGCTGATGGTCACGTCCCTTGCTGTTGCAATCGCCGTTCCCTTCGGGATTGGTACGGCTTTCTACCTCGCGGAGTACACCCGCGGCGGCTACATCACGCGCATCATCCGCTTTTGCGCGGAATCTCTGGCGGGTATCCCGTCCATCGTGTACGGGCTGTTCGGATTTATATTCTTTGTCATCTTCCTCGGCTTGGGCTGGTCTGTCATTTCAGGCGCGCTTACCTTATCCGTAATGATTCTGCCCACATTGATACGCACGTCGGAGGAGGCCATACGCGCTGTCCCGAATATCTACCGTGAGGTCAGCTATTCCTTAAGCGCAACGAAATGGCAGACCATCATCAAGGTTGTGTTCCCGTCGGCGCTTCCCGGCATCGCGAACGGCATCATCCTAAGCGTCGGGCGCTGTATCGCCGAGACGGCTGCCGTAATTCTGACGGCGGGAAGCGCACTGCGTATGCCCTCCTCGGTTTTCTCGCCCACAAGAACGATGGCGGTACACTTCTACATCCTCGCAATGGAGGGCATCTCGATGGAAAACGCGTTCGGCACCGCCGCTTTACTGATTATTTTAATCTTTCTTATAAACGTCGTCGCCAACACCTTCGTCAACAGGTTCGTGGCGAAAGGCGTCAAGAGGTAGCTATGAGTGAAAATATTAAAATCGCCATTAAAAACCTAAGCTTTTACTATCGGGAAAAATGTGTGATCAACGACCTTAGCCTTAATATTCGGGGAAACGAGATACTGTGCGTGCTCGGGCCCGCAAACAGCGGCATCACGACGCTTTTGCGCGCATTAAACCGCCTGTGCGACTTGGATGCCGGCGTCAGCATGAAAGGCGAAATCCTCCTTGACGGCAAAAACATCCGCGACGAAGACGTAAACGTCACGGAGCTTCGCCGGCGCGTCGGTATGGTCTTTGACGTCCCGACGCCGCTGCCTATGTCGATTTACGACAACATCGCTTACGGGCCGCGTTTACACGGCAACAAAGGCAGGCGCGAAATTGATGAAACCGTGGAAAGCACCCTTCGCATGGCGGCCCTTTGGGACGACGTCAAGGACAGGCTTGAGCTTCCGGCGATGTCGTTATCCGGCGGACAGCAGCAGCGCCTGTGTATGGCGCGGGTGCTCGCCATGAACCCGGAGGTAATCCTGCTTGACAGGCCCTGCTCCGGCCTTGACCCCATATCGACGGCGAAAATCGAGGAATCCCTTACTGAGCTAAAGCAGGAATTCACCATTGTTCTCGCCCCGCACAACGTACAGCAGGCAAGCCGCGTTTCTGACCGGGTTGCGTTTATGCTGATGGGCAGCCTTATTGAAGAAGGGAAAAACGCCGACGTTTTCTCAAGGCCCAAGGATCAGAAGACAAGCGATTATATTACCGGAAGATTTGGATAATAATCCGCATACTATATATAACATAAAGGAGGTTTGATTCATGAGAACCAGATTCGAAGAACAACTGACGCATCTCAACAACGCGCTGATAGAGATGGGCGCCCTTGTAGAAAGGACCATCGCGGATGCGGACAAGGCGTTGATCGGACAGGACGTCGAGCTTGCAAAGAAAATCATAGCATCAGACGATGAAATCGACCACATGGAGCAGGAAATCGAAAGCCTTTGCCTTAAGATCATATTGCAGCAGCAGCCGGTCGCCGGCGATTTGCGCCTTGTATCGTCGGTGCTTAAAATCGCAACCGATCTTGAGCGGATCGGCGACCACGCCACGGATATTTCTGAGATTACTATATTGCTTGCCGGAAAGCAGTATCTCAAAAAGCTGGAGCATATCCCGCAAATGGCGGAGGCCACCATGAAAATGGTGACAAAAAGCATCGACGCGTTTGTGAAAAAGGATTTGGAGCTTGCAAGGGAAATCATAGCCTCCGACGATATAGTCGACAATCTTTTTGATACGGTAAAGGCGGAGCTTGTCGAGCTTATAAAAATGAACAAAGACAACAGCGATCAGGCAATCGACCTTATTATGATCGCGAAGTACTTCGAGCGTATCGGCGACCACGCCACAAACATCGCCGAATGGGTCGTCTTCTCGCTTACGGGAATGCACAAGGACAGCAGGATCATGTAATCACGGGGGCCAAAGATATGAACATGGATCAAATAAGCATTCAAGCCAAAGACGGGGCTGTTATCCGCACAAACGCCTTTTATCCCGGTATATCCCCCGCAAAAGGGGCCGTTATCGTCTGCCACGGCTTCGGCGAGCATTCGGAGCGCTACGGCGAATTCGCGGAAAAACTGGCCTTGTCCGGTTTTATAAGCATTGTTTTCGACGCGCGCGGACACGGGGATTTGCCCCCGCAATACGCCAAAAAGCCTAAAAAGTTTTACGGTATTATCCCCGGCTACGATAGCTTTTTAGACGACGTCCACGACGTCGCCTGTTGGGTAAAGCAAGCGATGCCCGGCGTCCCTTTAAGCCTGTACGGACACAGCATGGGCGGCAACATCGCGCTCAATTACCTTTTAAAGCGCGGGGAGGACGGCTTCAAAAGCGCTGTGGTCGAATCCCCGTGGATCGGCCTGTATAAAGAAGTAAGCCCGTTTGAGTCCACACTATCGAAAGTGGTGGGGGCTATAACGCCGAACGTATCGGTCCGCAGCAATATTGAGCCGGAGGACATCACCAGCCACAAGCCGAAGGCAAGGGAAATCGAAGACGACCCGAATTACCACAAACGCATTTCGCTGCGCATGTTTTCAGGAATCAGGGACGCCTGCGCGTATGCCGTGAAAAACGCATCAAGGCTTAAGCTTCCGACATTCCTCGCCGTCGCACACAACGACAGGATTGTATGCAACGACGCGATCATGCGTTTTGCCGACGGCTGCGGCCCGAATTTGATCATGAAAAAGTATGATTCGTATCACTCGATCCATAACGACATAAACGGAGCTGCATTCTATGAGGACTTAATCGAGTTCCTTGACGCGTGAATGTCATTTTAAAGCTTCCTTGAGCGAGTCGACCATGTCGAGCTTTTCCCACGCGACGCCTAAATCCTCGCGTCCCATATGGCCGTATGCCGCAAGCTGCCGGTAAATCGGGCGGCGAAGCTGAAGCCGGCTTATGATTCCGCTCGGAGTCAGATCAAAGACTTTCGCAATCGCTTCTTCAAGAGCCTCTTCGCTGACGGTTCCGGTGCCGAACGTTGTTACGTTTATGGAGACCGGCTTCGCCACGCCGATCGCGTATGCAAGCTGCACCTCGCATTTTTTCGCAAATCCCGCGGCAACCACATTTTTCGCTACATGCCGCGCGGCATACGCTGCTGAGCGGTCAACCTTCGTCGGGTCTTTGCCTGAAAACGCGCCGCCGCCGTGACGGCCGTACCCGCCGTATGTATCGACAATGATTTTGCGCCCGGTAAGCCCGCTGTCCCCCTGCGGCCCGCCGACGACAAAGCGCCCCGTCGGGTTCACGAAAAATTTTGTATCCTTTAAAAGTTCAGCCGGGATACACGGGCGGATTACTTTTTCAATCAAATCCTCGCGAATTTTAGAAAGCGCTACGTCCTCGGTGTGCTGGTTTGATACGACGACCGTATCGATCCGCACGGGAACGTCGTTTTCATATTCCACGGTAATCTGGGATTTCCCGTCCGGCAAAAGGTAGCCAAGCGTGCCGTCTTTTCGAAGCTCCGCGAGCTTCTTGCAAATTTTGTGCGCAAGCGAGATAGGCATCGGCATATACTCAGGGGTTTCGTCGCATGCAAACCCGAACATCATCCCCTGATCGCCCGCGCCGTTTGAGTCGCCGCCGCCCGATTCCTTTGATTCAAGAGAGTTGTCGACGCCAAGCGCGATGTCCGGCGACTGCTCGTCGATACTCGTGATTATCGCGCAGCTTTTTCCGTCAAACCCGTGATTTGCGCTTATATATCCGATTTCGTTTATCACCGCCCTTGCAATCTTCGGGATATCAACATAACAATTGGTTGAAATCTCTCCCATAATCAGCGCCATTCCGGTAGTAACGGCGCACTCGCAGGCTACGCGCGCGTTCGGGTCATTCTCAAGGATATTGTCGAGCACAGCGTCTGAAAGCTGGTCGCAAATCTTATCAGGATGCCCTTCCGTAACGGATTCAGACGTGAATAAGTATTTCGCCATATAAAGTCCTCCTTAGAATAAATAAAAGCTCGGGGTTACCGAGCTTTTTAAAATCCTCATCTCCCGGTTTTCACCCGCAGGATTTAGCACCTTTCGGTCACACCGTAGGCTGCCGGACATCAAAGGGCCTGTTCCCTCCGTCGCTCTTGATAAGGGGATATTCAGTTTTATATTTATATTCTACCATAAAAGCTTCGGACTTGTCAATCACCTTACAGCCTGCCGTTTAACACAAGCACCCACAACACACAGGTCGCGATAACAAAAACCGACGCGATGACGATCCCCATATTGGCTTTACCTGTCTTTTGCATCTCCTGTGGCTGCGGCATCAGGCGCGACGATTGAAGGGCCGCCTTGACCGGTTTATAAAGAAGCATGGTGAGCGCCGCGTTCAGCCCGCCCTTGATTAAGTTAAACGGTATAAAAGCCGGTATCAGAAGCTTCGCTACCTCATCGCGCGGCACGTTTAAGTACAGCGGCGTGATCAGGTAATTCCACAGCACCATCACAGCCGTGGTAAAAATCCACGCAACGGCCAAGCCCGCCACGGCGCCTTTCATGCTGCGGTATCTCTTATATATAAAAGCCGCGGTGCAGGCGAACGACGCCCCTGAAATAATATTCATCAAGAGCCCGATCGGGCCGTTTTCGCTGATTGTAAACATTTCGGCGAATGAGACCACAACCGTAATCATGAGCGCCGCCAAAGGACCGTACAAAAACCCGCCGATCGTTATGACAATGTCTTTCGGGTCATATTTGAGGAAGAGTACCAGCGGGATTCGGCCAAGGACCACTACGATGTATGAAATCGCGCTCAGCATAGCAAGGACACAGATTTTTGCAGCGTTTGTTTTCATTGTTAACAGGCTCCCTTTCGTTTTAGCCTGTTAAAAGGAAAATCCCCGAAAAACATTTCGAGGACGATAAAGGCAATACCAGCCTTTAAGTTTCTTTCATCCGGACTATACCGTCGGTCAGGGAATCGCACCCTGTCGGCCTTTCGGCTCGCGGACTCGTGGCTTTCGCCCATTACCGCCGGTGAGGAATCTAACCTCGCCCTGAAACAGACTATTTTATTATATCATTACTATAATACTTCTGCTATATATTGTCAAGGCCGATATATAAAAGCTGATTGATTTCGCGGCACTTCCCTGTTTTTTCATCGACGTCGAGCACTGCGCCAGAAAGCCGCACGTCCTCGGCGTCAACCTTAAAATACGTGGGCAGCATCGTGCGCATACGCTCGATTGCAAGGTCTCTGGTAACGCCCAGCACGGAGTTTCTCCCGCCGCACATGCCAAGGTCGGTCACATACGCGGTGCCATTGGGAAGCAGCCCCGCGTCAGCCGTCGGGACATGGGTGTGCGTGCCTAAAACCGCCGTGACTTTCCCGTCAAGATAATACGCAAGGCATAGCTTTTCAGCCGTTGCCTCCGCGTGAAAATCAATGATTATGTTAGGAGTGTCGGCGTCCTTTAGTATCTCGTCAATGCAGTCAAGGGGGTTTTTGATGTTCTGCATATAGGCGGTGCCCTGTAAATTCACGACTAAGACCCGGTGCTTCGGATTGTCGTAAACAAGCCATCCGGCCCCCGGCGCCGACTCGTGGTAATTCGCAGGGCGAATTATCCCGTCTTTTTTCTCAAGCGCCTCGTAAATCTGGCGGCGGCGCAAAATATGGTTGCCGCCGGTGATGACGTTTACACCCGCGTCAAACAAAAGCTTTGCACTAGCGGGCGTCGCGCCGTTGCCGTCCGCCGAATTCTCGCCGTTCGCCACAACCATATCGACGGAATATTTTTCTTTAAGCTTTGGCAAAACCTTTTTTACATGCTCACATCCTGACGCGCCGACAATATCCCCGATTACTAAGATAACCACGCTTTACCCCCGTTATATTACTTCTCTTCCATGAGCGTTATCGTAACGTCGAACGTTTCGTTGCCGTTTGAGCCAAGCGGCCTGTAAAGCGTAAGCGTCACCCTGTCACCCGGCTCATACCTTTCAAGCACAGCCCTTAAGTCGCTGGTAGAGAAAATTCGATCGCCGTCTATGTGCGTGATGATATCGAATTTTTGAATCCCGCGGTTGTTAAGGTCCGATTCGGGGTCGATGGACTGAATGCGTATGCCAACCACAAGCCCCGCGTTTCGCGCGTCAATCTCATCGATCTGGTACGCTTCGATGCCAATCCTCACGCGGCCTGTCACGCGCCCGTTGCTTAAGATATCCTCAATGATTGGCTTCGCCTCCGAAATCGGTATGGCAAAACCGATGCCCTCAAAGCCGTGTGCGACGATCTTCGACGAGTTGATGCCGATGACCTGCCCGTATTCGTTTACAAGGGCGCCTCCGGAGTTGCCGGGGTTGATCGCGGCGTCGGTCTGTATCAGCGGTATGTTCAGCGGCAAATTGTTGGCGTCCGGGATTTCGCGGTTCACGGCGGAGATAATCCCCTGCGTGACGCTGCCGGAAAGCGTTCTGCCGCCGGGATTGCCTATCGCAATTACCTGCTCCCCGACCTCAAGCTGGGTTGAATCACCGAAAACGGCGGGGATTAAGTCCTCAACGCCGTGGATTTTCAAAACGGCAAGGTCGGTAAGGACATCCGCGCCGATGAGCTCGGCGTCTTTCGGCGTCCCGTCGTGCAAAATTACCTTAAAGTCGGTTCCTCCCGCGACGACATGCGCGTTCGTTATTACATAGCCGTCGGCCGACATGATGATGCCGCTGCCTTCGCCTGTCTGTGTAATCGTCATGTTAGGCTGGTATTGCACCACCCCGACGACGGAGGGCGATACGGCTTTTGCGACCTGCGGGGTTGTCATCTTCTCGCCGATCGGCACGACCGCAGAGACATTCGGGCGGCCTTCAACCTCGAGCTTTACCGCCGGCGCCGCCGCCTCGGGCTCCGTTGTGACCGACGTGTCGTATTCCGCGGCGGCGTCAGCCAACTCCATCGGGAAAGAGCTTAAAATCCCAAACATTGACATGCCGACAAGCCCCAATGCAAGAACGCAAATCAGAGACGTCATAAAAACGATAAGACCCCGGCTTCGTTTTTTCTTCGGCTTTTCCGCATGATGATTGACGGCGGCTTTGTCGTAATCCTGAAAACTCCACTGGCTGCTGTCCTGATTCGGCTGTTGCCATCCGCTGTTTGGGTTGTACTGGTACTGCTGCCGGCCCGTGTTATAGTCGGGCCACTGCCTGGGCGGCTGCTGCTGCCCGTAGCCGCCGCTTGGCGGATAGCCTCCCGGTTGATACGGCATATACCCCTGCCCGTAACCGTGGGGCGTCGTGCCGTTCTGGTGGCCGACCCAATACTCGTTAACAGGCGGGGGCGGAGCTTGCTTTTCCGGCGGCTTCTCGGCCGGAGCCTCCAAGGCAGGCTCGTTTTCGGGTAGCTTTACAGCTTCGCTTTCTGTGATTTTATTGTTTTCATCATAACCGTTTTGCTGATTCATATCGTTCATACCTCCATGAGCATGATTATCAAGAATTACCAGTATTATACGCCATATTTGTTAATATCAAATAAACATGCTTTAAATACTCTTCGTCTTAATTTTTACAGGACCGTTAACATTTTTTAATTTTTCGGCGCCGCCGGTATCGAGCATTCAAATTCCGCGTATTCTCCCGGCACACTCCGCACAAATATCTCGCCCTTGTGGTAGTTTAAGATCGTGCGCGTGATGTGCAGGCCGAGCCCCGCGCCCTGCTTGTTTAAGCTGCGGGATTTATCCGATTTATAAAACCGCTCGAAGAGCTGCGGCATCTCCTGTCTTTCGATTCCCTGACCGGTGTTCCTCAGCGCCATATATACCATTTTACCGTCGCTGTGATACCAAAATAACAGCTTGCCGCCGTCGTTTACAAACTTGACTGCGTTTTCCACAAGGTTGTAGACCACCTGATGAATCAAATCCCTGTCGGCAAATACCATGATTTTGTCTTCCTCAAGGCCTTCGATCTCCACTCGTTTATCGGTGACGACCTGCTCAAACGTAAAGACCGACTGACGCACAATCTCGCTTAAATCGAATATGACCGGATTAAGCTTAAGCTCCCCCGCCTCGATCCGCGCGGAGTCGAGCATTGAGCGCACAAGCCGCGAGAGGCGCTTGACTTCGGCCGACACAATTTTAAGGTACTGGATGCGTTTTTCCTCCGGCACCGTGCCGTCCAGGATTCCGTCTACGAACCCGCCGATCGTCGTCATCGGCGTCTTCAGCTCATGCGAAACGTTGGTGACAAACGACCGCCGCGAATTTTCAGTCGTTGCAAGGGCCCCCGCCATATTGTTAAACGCCATCGCAAGCTTGCCAATCTCATCGTACCCCGCGATGGGAACGCGGACCGAAAAGTCGCCCTGGGAAAAGCTCTGCGTAGCCGACAGCATTTCATTGAGCGGCTTTATGAGGCTTGCCGTGATAAAATATATCAAAATAAACGCGATAATTAAAATCACTATGGCGCTTATGAAAAACATCTCAAGCATGCTTCGCATAAACTCGTTCATATCGGAGGCCGACGCCGCCGTAAACACCGCGCCGACGATTACATTGTCGGCGGCGACCGGAACAGCCACAATGTATTGCGGCTCCGTGAACACGCCGCCAAGCAGCCCGGTCTCCTCATAAATTCCGTTTTCGATCACGCGTCTCATTATGCTTTCCGGAACAGGCCCGCGCATATGCACTCCGAACGCCGTTTCGCCGTTCACCTTTGTAAGGAATATTTCGGCGTCGATCGCGCTTGCCAAAACGCCGTATGCAAGCGTTATGATTCTTGGGTTGACGATGCTGCCGCCGCTGTAGCTGTCGGCGGTGATGGCCGCCGCCTGACGCGCGTTTCGCGCGAGCATGTCGTATTTTTCGCGCTCCAGAAACTGGGAAGCAAACGCCAGCAGAACAACGCCAAGCACAACGACGCTTGAGATTACGCATATGGAGCAGATCGCAAAATACCGCTTGAAAAGGCTGTTTTTTAGCATTGTCTAAGAATTATTCCTTCACTTCGAACTTATATCCTACGCCCCAGACGGTTTTCAGCGTCCATTTGTCGGACGCGCCCTCAAGCTTTTCGCGAAGGCGCTTTACATGCACGTCGACCGTCCTGCTGTCGCCGTAATACTCAAAGCCCCAGACCTCGTCGAGAAGCTGGTCGCGCGTGTAAACACGGTTTGGGTTTGTCGCGAGATGATACAAAAGCTCAAGCTCCTTCGGCGGCGTATCGACGGCCTTGCCGTTTACCTTAAGCTCATATTTTGTCATGTTGACTACTAAGTTGTCGTAGCTTACCTCTTTGTTGTCCGATACGTCGGAGGCCTTTCCGGCACGGCGCATTACAGCCTTAATGCGCGCCACGATTTCCTTTGAATCAAAGGGTTTTACGACGTAATCGTCCGCGCCCAGCTCAAGCCCTAAAACCTTGTCGAACGTTTCGCCCTTCGCCGTGATCATAATAATCGGACAGTTCGATTTCTTCCTGATCTCACGGCACACCTGCCAGCCGTCAAGCTTCGGCATCATGATATCGAGCAGCACCAGATCGGGGCTTTCCTGCGTGAATTTCGCCGTTGCCTCCTCGCCGTCCGCCGCGATCACAACGCTGTAGCCCTCCTTTTCAAGATAAAGCCTTAGCAGCTCCGCTATATTTATATCGTCGTCCGCAACAAGTATTTTGCCCATCAACATGTTTTACGTTCATTCCTTTCGCTGATTACTTAACGTCTTTACAATATTAATTATTATATCATTATATCTCACTTTTTACCACAGTAATGAATAATCTATAAAACTTTTTCGAAATTCAAGTTAACAAGCGTGAAAAGCACTTGATTCACATAGCTTTTATGTTATAATAATGGACAATTGATGATATGGGGGATTCTTTTAAAACATGAAACTTGGCATAGTCGGCCTGCCGAACGTCGGCAAAAGCACTTTATTCAACGCGCTTACAAACGCGGGCGCCTCAAGCGTCAACTACTTATTCGCCACAAGGGAGCCGAACGTCGGGATTGTTCCCGTTCCTGACAAAAGGCTTGATGCACTGGCTGAAATCTACGACCCGAAAAAAATCACCCCCGCCGTTTTGGAGGTCGTCGATATCGCGGGGCTCGTACGCGGGGCCGCCGGAGGCGAGGGGCTGGGGAATAAATTTTTGTCGAGTATCCGCGAGGTTGACGCGATTATCCACGTCGTGCGCTGTTTTGAGGACAGTGAGGTCTTGCATGTCGACGGCGACGTAAACCCCGCACGGGATATCGAAACGGTCAGGCTGGAGCTTGTTTTCGCGGATATCGATATTGTGGGCCGCAGGCTCGACCGAACCCAAAAAGCCGCGAAAGCGGACAAGAAGCTGCTGAATGAAGCGGACTTTCTTGATCGGCTGAAAGCGCATCTCGAGGACGGAAACCCGGCCATCGGTTTTGACGCCGGTGAAAACGAAGCGAAAATCATAGCGGAAATGCCGCTGCTTTCGAATAAACCGGTTATTTACATAGCGAATTTAGGCGAGCGTGATTTCAGAGACAACCTTCAAGGCAACAAGTTTTATAAGGAGGTATGCGAAATAGCCGCGGCAGACGGCTCGGAGGTTTTGCCCGTATGCGCAAAATTTGAGGAAAGCATCTCCGGTATGTCCAATGAAGACAAGCTTATGTTCTTAGCCGACCTTGGGCTTTCTGAATCCGGGCTTGACCGTATCATACAAGCCGGTTACGCGCTTTTAGGTCTGATAAGCTTTCTCACGGCGGGCAAGCCTGAGGTAAGGGCATGGACCATCACGAAAGGCACAAAGGCGCAGAAAGCCGCCGGAAAAATCCATACCGACTTAGAGCGGGGATTCATCCGCGCGGAGGTTATTTCGTTTGACGACCTGATTCCTTTAAAAAGCATTGCGGCCGCGAAGGAAAAAGGGCTTGTGCGTTTAGAGGGCAAAGAATATGCCGTCAAAGACGGCGATGTGATACTATTTCGCTTTAATGTTTAAAAACAGGGGGTTTTAAGATGAAAAAAATTGCGTTGCTGATGTCTGTTATCATTTTAATTTCCGCAACCGTGCCGACGGCTTTCGCGTCCACGAGGCGTCCGCCCGCCAACGCTCCGCGCGGTCTTGAAGCGCGTGTTTTGCAGGCGCTTGAAGTCAATACCGATACACGCGGCTGGCTGTATGTGCCCGGGACTACCATAAACGGGCTTGTCATGCAGGACCACCCCACAACCCGCGAGGACGGCACGGTCGGAGGCAGCCATTTTTACAACTCGCATAATTTTAGCAAAGAGGAGGACCCCCGCGGCATCCCGTATATTGACTACCGCAGCGAGATGAGGCTGGGTTCGCTTCCGCGCAACACGGTAATCTACGGCAAAAGCGACACGGACGATCCGAACGGCGCGGGCTTTGCGCAGCTTAAAAAATACTTAAACGACGATTTCGCGGCAAAGAACCCGTACATTTATTATTCCGACGGGCGCAACACCTACACGTTTTTAGTTTTTGCCGTATATAAGACCCACATGGGGCTGCCCTACAACGTGCCGGATCTTGGCCCCGCCGAAATGCGGGATGTCTTAAGCACGGCAAAGGAGCTTTCCGTAAGGGAATACCCCGATAATAACTGGCCCAGCGATTCAGCGCGGATTCTTACTCTTTCCACCACCGTTTCAACCGTGGATTCAAATGAAACCTTTATGCCTCCCGAGTTTTTCAGGTTCGTCGTCATGGCGAAAGCCGTCGTCCCGAGAGGGTAGCGGCTTCAGAATAAAAAAACTCCCGCAAGGGAGTTTTTTATATGCAGTGAGAACACGCCCTAAAGTTATATGGGATTACTTCCATGTTCTTAACTGTGGCGCTATTGTCATTTTCACATTTTGGGGGTCAATGGATTTTACAAAGAGTTCCGCCGCATTGTCTGTAAATATCTTTTTTGAAGCGGCTTTTAATTGCTCCGTTGATTCCCAATGCTGAATCATTATCCACAAATCGTTTTTTTCATCATAAAGCAATTCTGTGTCAATGAATCCCGGCTGCTTGGAATGAAAATCATTTTCAAGTCCATCTACAATAGAAATAAATTCGTCTTTTGTAAAATTACCCGCCAATTTCATCGTTACTATTTCGGTTACAGTATTCATCATAACACCTCCTGTTTTCTATATTATAACCGAAAAAATCAGAAGGTATTGAATAAAAAGGACACTCACCGATACGTGTACTGCGCATTCTCTTTTAATGTGGTTCCTTCTTGCTGAAAAGCGCGTGGAGGCATCCCTGAAAATTTGCGAAACTCCCGTGTGAAATGGGCTTGGTCTGCAAAATCATTGTCATATGCTATATCCGATAACTGCTCCTTTTTCACTACTTCATTTCCAGCTTTTTGAAAGATTTTTATCGAGCGCAAGATTTTGGGAGTATATCCTGTATATTGCAAAACATTGCGCGTGAATGTTTTTGGGTGGATTGAATGCTTCGCGCAAAATGATTGTATCGTGGTATCTTTGTCCGAGTCTAAATAGTCATGGATTAGCCTTGCCTTGTTTATACATTCTTCTGTTACCCGAAGTTCAAGGCACAACGCATTTTCGATATTTTCAATGATGCTTTTATTCGTTGTTCCTTTAGAAATTGCACATTCCAAATTTTGCGCTAACGTCCATGAAAGTTCATGCAGATTCACAACTTTATCGTGTATACTTGCTAACGGTTTATTGATAAAAGGGTAAAGTCCAAAAGGATAAAAGGATATTCCGAAAATGCGGATATTACCTGTTTGCCGAATATAGCTGTGCCTACTTCTTAAACCGTTGATATGAAACGGGGCGGCGGAAATACGATGGGAACCGACCTCGTAGAATATGTTGCCCGACTGATTCAGTATTATATCAATACAATCCGTAGGCAGCAATTTATAGTGAATATTCGCATCCCCGGCTTCAAAGTGCCATATGAATTTTATCCAAGCTGTAAGGCATTCATTTTTTACAGAATACCTTGTGATAGAAAGCATTTTGCATCAATTCCAAACCATTAAGCTATAAGGTATCCGCATATGCAGATACCATAAAAACATGAGGCGCCGGAGCGCGCCTCATGTCACACGGATTTTTTGATCGCTTGGCGTTAGCTTTTATTGTCCTCGATAAGCGCGTCCACAATCTCCCTGATCGTTTGATCGGCTAAGCCGCAATCAACCTGGCATGTGCCGACCATTTTGTGACCGCCGCCGCCGTATTTGTACATAAGCGAGCCGATGTCGCTCTTGCAGGTGCGGTTTAAGACGCTGTACCCCACCGCAATCGGGCAGTTTTGCTTTCCCCTGCCGTCCACGACCCATACGGATACGTTCTGCTCGGGGTACAGGCTGTACAGCATAAATCGGTTGCCCGCATAAATCGTTTCGGCTCCGCGCAAATCGGTCAGTATCACATTGTCGCGGATTGTCGTGCGATCTTTGAGCATTTCCTTGAATTTTACGCTTTGCTCGTGATAAAGCTCGACGCGCTCCTTGACATCGGGTATATTCAGGATTTGGTCTATGTTCATGGTGGCGCTGCTGTCAAGCAGATTCACCATAAGCTCGTAGTTTGAGATTCTAAACTCCCTGAACCTTCCAAGCCCTGTTCTTGGGTCCATAATAAAGCCGAGCAGCACCCAATCCTTGGGGTTTTGTATCTCGTCGGCCGTAAGCTGACCGGAATCGACCTTGTCAACGCCTTTGAGCATTTCCTTAAAGTGCGGGATTTTGTTGTCGCCGTCGTAATAATCATAGATCACCCTTGCGGCGGACGGCGCGTGCCTTGATTCTCCCGGTGCGAGCTTATCGCGCCCGACGCGCTCTATCTCCGATGAGTGGTGGTCAAACCACATACCGCAGCCCTCGACATACGGAACATTTGCCAAAACATCGTCTTTTGTCACCTTTACAATACCGTCCTGCATATCCTTCGGATGCACAAATAACCACGAATCTATTATGCCAAGCGATTTAAGCAGCGCACCGCACGCAAGCCCGTCAAAGTCCGACCGTGTCAAAAGCCTCATGAAAATTACCCCTTTCAACGAAAAATGTTAAGTAAACCGCGATTTATTTTTTTCATTTTACCACAGCGGATTCAAGATTACAATATAATTCATGCCGCATAATCCGTCTGACTGCCTGTTTTTTTAACTAAAAAATTTTTAGTTTCGCTAAAAATATATTGAAACTCATTTAATGATATGGTATAGTAAATATAAAACCTGTACATAGGGGGCGTCGTGGTGGCCGATAGAATCGAAATTATTAAAAACAACTGCCATAAAACTAAATGCGCCGATCATCTTCTTCACTTCATGAATGACTCGGAGATGGAAAAGGTGCTTAGCTTTCACAAAAGCATACCGGGTTATGAGCCGACCCCGCTTGTTTCACTTGGCGCCTTTTCTAAAAAGATGGGGCTTAAAAACGTCTACATAAAGGACGAATCGCACCGTTTCGGCCTAAACGCGTTCAAGGTGCTCGGAGGCTCGTTTGCCATTGCGAAATACGTTTCGAAGCTTGTCGGCTGCGACGTTTCAGAAATGGATTACGCGCGCCTTACCTCCAAGGAGCTGCGTGATGAAATCGGCCAGGTCACGTTCTTTTCGGCCACCGACGGCAACCACGGGCGCGGTATCGCGTGGGCTGCTAACAAATTCGGGCAGAAGTCCGTCATTTTTATGCCGCAAGGCTCGACTGCGTACCGCCTTCAAAAGATAAGGGGCGAGGGAGCGCAAGCGTATATCATCGACGGCAACTACGACGACGCGGTAAGGCTTGCGGTATCTGAATCAGCGAAGGTTCCGGGCAGCATCGTCGTCCAAGATACCGCCTGGGACGGCTACGAGGAAATTCCCACATGGATTATGCAGGGCTACGCGACGCTTGCCCTTGAAGCAAACGAGCAGCTAAGCCGCGACCGCGCCGCCTTAACGCATGTCTTTGTCCAAGCGGGCGTCGGCTCGTTCGCAAGCGCCGTGCAGGGGTATTTTTCAAATGTTTACGGCGACAACTGTCCTATCATAACGGTGATGGAGCCCAGCGCCGTCGACTGCATTTACCGCTCAGCCGAGGCCGGGCGTTACACCGTGATAGAGGGAAATACCCAGACCATTATGGCGGGGCTCAACTGCGGTTCCCCCAACACTATTTCGTGGGAGATACTAAGGAACAAGGCAAACTTCTTCCTAAAAGCGCCCGACCGGGTCGCCGCAAAGGGGATGCGTATCCTTTCAAGCCCGCTTCGCGGCGATACGCGCGTGATTTCAGGCGAATCCGGCGCCGTCGGAGCAGGCGTCATCGCCACACTGATGAAAAACCCCGAGATGGAAGAATACCGCAATATGCTCGGATTAGACGAGAACTCCACCGTCCTTTTGTTCAGCACCGAGGGCGACACCGACCCGCAAAAATACGAGGACATCGTCTGGGACGGCGCTTATCAATCTTGATAAGCGGCCCGCTCATTTGGGGGGCGTCTTTTCCTTTTCCTCAAAGGATACGCAAGCAAATCCACTGGACTTAAGCACAATAACGGATGGCATTTGCTGTGATTTAAAACCATAAACCCTGCAAGCATTCGGCGTTTTGGGAATCCAGGTCAAATAAAAGTGTTTGCATTTAAAGCAATTGATTCTTTCGTGGTTTTCCATCGGTTCCGCCTCACTTTTTGACATGGTTAACGTGACCCGCCACCTTCCCGTAGTAGATTCTAACATTCTATGTCTTATATGCCTTATTATAAGCCTTTATTGCGAAATTTTCAAATTTCTTTTTCCGATGTTAAGATTCACGCAGAATGTGGAAGAAGAAGCGTTATGCTACTCCCAATCACAAAAGGCCGGATAAAAAAACAGAGTGCCCTAAAGAATTCTGAAATCCTTTATGGACACTCCGCATGGCTGCTGAAGATGCATTTGGACCGCCGGTCTTCGGGTTATGAGGCGATTTATGGCGCTACAATGCCTTTTCTACCTTCTCGACAAAGCCCCATCGCTGATCACAATCTCCCCGCCCATCGCGGTATCGAAATGCACATATCCATTCGCGTCAACACGGTAATTCGGGCTTTGTATCCGCCGGAATGTGTTTGCGGTTCTGTCGTAAACGTAAAACGCAAGATTATCGGTGTTGAGGCCGGGGTTAAGCTTCGCGGCGATTGTAACGGTCTGCCCGAAGCCGCCCTGCTGTCCGAGGGAAACGGTCATCACATTGTTGCCAAAGAATCGTGTGAATGTATTTGTCGTGCGCGTGGCCCCGGCGTTTGTCGTAGAAGCCGAAAGGTTCAAATCCTGCGTGGACTGCGCTGGGTTCAGCGTAATGCGCACGTCAACCGACCGATTGTCCGCCGTCATGCTGTCGGCTTGGAGCCGCAGGGTCATTCCCGCTTGGCGTGCGGCGTTTGCCATCGCCTGTAAAGTGGAAAGGCTGATGTCGCCGGGGTTCTTAAAGTTCACCGTGGCGACCGTGGAACCCGCCGCCCTTGCCGCCGTGATTGCGTTTTGGGTTGCGGTCATCGCTACCGCCTGTGTTATGTTTACCGGGGCATTGGCGGGGGCCGCAGCAGCCTGAGTTGTGCCGCCGCCGGATGAAGAACTGCTTCCGCGATCAATATTAGAAGATGGCAGCGAGTAGCGCACCGGGTTGCCCTCGGGCGGGTTGCCTCCAAAGCCGCCGGCCCTGCTGTGAATCGTGCCGTTGTTTTGAATCGTACCGTCGTTTTGAATCGTGCCGTTGTTTCGAATCGTGCCATCGTTTGTGATTGTGCCGTTATTGGTCAGCGTTACGCCTCTTGGGATTGTCAGGCTTGCGCCGTCCGGTACTGTCAGCGTTTCATCGCTGTTTATCGTTAAATTGTCGCCAAGTATCACATCGCCGTATACCGTGCCCTCATCGCCGATAAACAGGATGCCCTGCGAACTCGCATCCGGCAATGCAGGAATAAAATCGCCGTCCCATGTCTCGACGCTCGACGCATACACCACACTGTTGTTGCTTATATTGAATGTGCCGTTAACGAAGTAAATGCCGAAATTGCCGCCGCTAATTACGCCAACCTCGCCGGAGATTGCAACGCCACCGAATGCCTGAATACCGAAATCGCCGCCGGTAATCTGGCCGGTTGTGCCGGAGATTTTGACATCCCCCAGGTTTGCGTTAATGCCGCCAAGACCACCGCTAATTGCGCCAGTCGTGCCGGAGATTTCGACGTCCCGG
>WRLK01000025.1 GCA_009777635.1 Oscillospiraceae bacterium
GCCATGACCGCGTGCGGTGTTGGCTCCGTCAACCCTGAGCCGGCCCCCGCGCAGGAACCGGCCCCCGCTCAGACGGAAAGCACGGGCGATGCAGATTCCGCGCAGTCCGGCGGCCCGGCATGGCAGGACCAGCAGATACACCTTCGCTTTTTAAACCGCTGGGCTGAGGGCGTTAACACCTTGTATGAGCCGCTTTCGTCCACTGTAGCCGCTTTTGACGCGGCGCACCCGAACCTGACGGTCGAATATGACGCCGTCGGCGGCACCGACGATGTGCAATTCTACGAAAAACTGCGGACCGCCGCCGCTGTCGGCAACATGTACAACCTTGTCGCGAACTATGGCGGCAGCACAATCCGTTCTTATGTTGACAGCGGCATCTTTTTAGATTTGACTTCCGAGTTCGCCGCCGACCCTGCGTGGCGCGACAGCTTCCTTGACGTATTCAGCATGTGGGAGTTTGACGGCGTGTATGGCGTGTATGGCGTCCCGTTCAGCTATTTTGCCACATTGCTTTTCTGCAACACGGAGCTGTTCGAGCAGCATAATCTGGAGATTCCAACCACCTTGCAGGAATTCGAGCAGGTATGCGACGCCTTCGTCGCGGCCGGCGTCACCCCCATCCCCCGTTCGGGAGAGGGCTGGCGATGGGGCCACTGGGCCACCAGCTTTGTGATGCAGCAATATGGCCCCGACTTGATTCATGGCCTCGCAAACCGCACCAAGCAGTATACCGGCCCCGAAATGATAGGCATTTCCAATATGTTTTTGGATTGGCAGTCCAAGGGTTATTTTGGAGACAATATCGCGTCGCTGGATTCGACGACAGAGAATATGATGTTTGCCCTGGGGCAATCCCCGATGATTGCGATTGGCACATGGATACCTGAAACCATCATACAAAACAACCCCGACCTGCTTGACAAAATTGAAGTCGTGTGGTTCCCTTATGATGAGAACACCCCTCAATTCAGAAACGGCAGCATGGGCGGCGGCAACGAGGGGCTTAGCATATACAACGCAGACGACTCCAACGTTACCGCCGCGACGGTGGCGCTGCTCAAGCACATGACCGCGAGCGATAATGTTACGGAAATGTGGAAGGTGGACCCCTTTACCCCCTTTGCCATCAGAACCGCAACGCCTCCCGCCGATATGAATTCCCTGACCAAACGCAGCCTTGAGCTGATTGAATCGCTGAATCCCGCGCTGATGCAGGAAATAACCAGTTACGACTCCATCGCCAGTATGCAGGATACCATGCGAAACGCCTTCGCCGGTATGATGGCGGGCGGCACGGCAGAAGCGGCGATGAAAAGAATTCAGGATGAGATTGAATCCCATGAGGCTTCCTGACAGGCGAACCGGCAGCGACCGCAGCCTGATATAGGGCGTTGAGCGGTAGTGGGAACAGGCCCTAATTGTTTGAAGGCAGGCCCCGCCTGTGTAATGGGCGGGGCCTGCCTTGAATGGGAGGTATCATGCGTACTGTTTTAAAACGCATAAATCAATATTATGTACCGGCAATCATGGTGCTGCCGGCTGTCGCGATGATTATATTTATGTTTTTTTCGCCTATCGCGCAGTCCGTTTACCTGTCCTTTTTTGATTGGAACGGCATTCTGCGGGTGCCGATGCGCCCGGTGGGCCTCAATAATTACCGCACGATGTTTCACGACGCCGCGTTTCAGACCTCCGTTAAAAACATCGGGTTATTCCTGTTGCAGGGCATACTCCTTCAAGGGCCGGTTGCGTTTATCCTCGCTTTGTTTATTTCAAACCGGAAGCGGGGTATGCGCTATTTTAAGTTTACCTTTTTCCTGCCGGTTGTAATCCCGCTCACGGCTATCGCCATTATGTGGAGGTTTATACTTAATCCGAACTGGGGGCTTATCAATCCCATCATCCGCTTCTTCAACCCCGCATTCAACGCCGATTTTTTGGGGAACCCCCAGATTGCCATGTATTCGGTAGTGACCGTCAGCGCATGGGTTTACGTAGGGCTTAACATGATTATCTTTTCGGCGGGGATGGCCGCCATCCCGAAAGAATTGTACGAATCCGCCGAAATCGACGGCGCGACCGGTCTGCGGCAGGTAAGGAGCATCACGCTGCCGTTGATGATGGAGAGCATCAAGGTCTATATCATCCTGATGGTGACCGGCTCGCTGAAAACATTTGACCTAGTATTTGTCATGACGCGCGGCGGTCCCAACGAATCTACCATGGTGCCGGCTGTTATGATGTACCTGCAAACATTTTCATATTCAAAGTTTGGATACGGCGCGACCATCGCTACTTTTATCCTCGTTACCGGGTTAATCGGCAGCTTGATTGCAAACCGGTATCTGTTTACTAAAGACTAATTGGGGGGAGGGCGGCATTATGCGGATAAAATCCGGAGAAATTGCAAAAATTACGATTGCTGTTATTTGGAGCTTGCTGAATCTTGTACCGCTTGCCATGGTTACAATGGGGTCCTTCAAATCAACTGCCGAAATTTACCTGGGGCCTTTTGCGTTACCCTCACGCTTTAGCTGGGAAAACTATGACAGGGCGATTCTGCGCTCGAATGTGCTCAGGGGAATTTTCAATTCTTTTTCATATGCGATTGTTTCCGTTTTAATTATATTGGCTTTATCATTGATGACGGCTTATGTGCTCTCCCGTTACAAGAGCAGGATAATCGGCATCGTGTATATTTTGTTTGTCTTAGGGATTTTAGTGCCGACGCAGGCCACCTATATCCCCCTTGTATCGACCTTCGGGCGCTACGGCTTGACCAACAAGGCTTTTACCATGATTATCATTTATGTAACGTTCAATCTGCCCTTGTCCATTATACTCATAACAGGGTATATGAAGGGAATCAATAAAGAAATTGATGAAGCCGCGCGTATCGACGGGTGCGGCCCTTTTATGACTTTCGTGTGGATTGTGGCGCCCCTTGCCGTCCCTGCCGCGGCCACGGCGGGAATTTTAAGCTATATCAATATCTATAACGATTTGATTTTCGCCAACCTTTTCATCTCCAAAACGGAATTGCAAACGATAACCCAGGTAATAAACAGCTTTTCAGCCCAATATGTCACCGATATGGGCGCTACCTTCGCGGCCGTGATGATTGCCATTTTACCCATGATTATAATCTATATGCTGTTTCAGGAAAAGGTAATCGCGGGCATGTCGGCGGGGGCGCTGAAAATGTAGCGGATGAAGTGGAAACACGAAAGGTCTTTCATGAGAGGAAACCGCCATTTATCCCTGCGTGTGCGTACCACCCTAATAATTGTGTGCCTAATGATCGCGATGATGCTTGTGCTTATCGTCGGCTTCAGCTTGTTTTTCAGCGCCACGCTGGTGGAAAAGGCCACCAACAGCATGCTTCAAAGCCTCCATTTGGTTTCACAGAAGCTGGACATGCTGACCCTTAGCGTGGAAGACAGCGCCGTGTTTATGCTGGCGAACGACAATGTGCAGCAGTGGCTGAAAATGCAGCGGAATCCAAACTCCGCCCAGGACATGCACTTCTTGCGCCGGGAAATGGCAAGCTATCTGGTAAACGTATCAAGATCCGACCATATTACGAATGTTTCTTTGTTCCTCTATGGTGAAGATGCGAACAAATATGCCATACTGCCGTATACCGATCCCGGCGAGGCCGCTTTCATGCAGTCTTTTTATGCTTCTCCCGGGCGAAACGCGTGGAATCTCAGCCGTCCTTTTATCCACGGCGGGCATGCGATGAACGCCGGCTATATTCCCTATGCCATCACTTATTACCACAAGGTGTATGACAAGTGGACGATGGAGCCCTTGGGGGTGCTGGCAATTATGGTGAGCGAGGTTCATATTGCCGGGTTGTATGAGGGCATCGTACTGGGCGAAACGGGCTACTGTTATATCCGCGGCAAGGATGATGTAACCATTTCGAGCGCCGATAAATCCATGCTGGGTAAATATACCCCGGTTGAAACAAACGTCAGTAATCATGTAGCAGTTCGTATCCCATACGAAAAGCTTGGATGGAGTATTGCTGGAATCGCCCCCCGCGGCGAGATTACAAAGGACAACCAGATATTGCTAAGGCTGACGTTTTTGATTGGCGTCGTGTTGATTTTAGCGGGCGTCGGTGTTTCCGGTATAGTTGCGGGGCGTATTTCGCGTCCGATTGTACAGCTCAAGGGCATTGTGCTGGGTAACGGCACGGAAGCGAAATCCTTGGAGGAAAGCCTGTCGCGCAGCGATGAAATCGGCAGCCTGTACCGGGCTTTTTTTAGAATGACGGATAAAAATGAAGAATTGACGCGCAAAAGCATAGAGGACAGCGTGCGTCAAAAGGAATATGAACTCAGCTTGCTTCAGGCGCAGCTCAACCCCCATTTTCTCTACAATTCGCTTGAGTGTATATGCGGCCTTTCGATAACCGGAAAAAATGAGGAGGTCGTGAAAGCGACAACCGAGCTTGCGCTGTTTTACAGGGGGGTACTGAGCGAAAAGAAGCATATCGTACCCATTTCGAAAGAGATGGAAATGGTGCGGCGTTACTTTAACATCATCCAATACCGCTTCCCCGGCAAGCTCAATTATAAAATTATATGCGATGATGCCGTACAGGATAAACACATCGTCAAGCTGTCGGTGCAGCCTATTGTGGAAAATGCGGTGCTGCACGGGCTGCGTAACAGCCGCCGCGCCTGGGAGATTATTGTCCGCGCATATCTCACCGAAGACGGAGCCGAGGTTTCAGTATGGGATAATGGCGTGGGTATGACACAAATGCAAATTGAAACGGCTTTCAACGGAGAGCCGCTTGAGCAGGCGCATTTCGGATTGAGCGCAACCAATAACCGCATTCAATTAGCTTTCGGACAAAAGTACGGGCTTGAGGTATTCAGCGAGCCGGGTGAGGGGACGTATATTGTAATCAAGCTTCCTTTTTTCAGCGATACGGAAGGGGAGGGGCCACATGTATAGCGTTCTGCTGGTAGATGATGAATTCTATGTTCGGGAATTGCTCAAGAAGCTGGTGCGGTGGGAGGATTTCGGTTTTGAAGTGGTCGCGGAGGCACAGGACGGCGAAGAAGCCGTCGCGCTGATAAACAGCATCCGTCTAAACGTGATTTTTGCCGATATTGAAATGCCTTTCGTCAATGGACTTGAGCTGGCTGAATATTTACACGCCCACTATCCTGATTTGCTGACCGCGTTCCTGACGGGATATGACAGTTTTGAGTATGCGCAGGCCGCCGTGCGGTACGGCGTGCAGAATTATCTGCTCAAGCCGGTGGTGAAGGAAGAGCTTATCGATACGCTGCAAGATATGCGAAAAAAACTAGACGGGCGCCAACAGGCGGAAAAAGAGTTTTTTATCGGCGAAAGCGCGGTTGCGTTGCTGCGTGAGGAGCTCTGCGCAATGATACGGCGTAAAGACAGCGAAGAGATCGCCATATTTATTCGGGAGAAGCTGAATCATGCAAAAAACGAATCGGTCAATTCCCATGACGCCATTCTTGATATTATGATAGCCGGGCTTGAAGATTATTGCCATAAAAAGAATATTCCGCTGGATTGTGCCGGCGCGCGGGAAAGTGACGAAGGTTTTATTGAGATTTTTGTAAAGGCTGTTTGCGACGGCGAAGACAGGCAAAACCGGTACAATCAATTGATTGCATCGGTGAAAGAGCATATTAAGAAGCATTACAGCAACCCGGATTTATCACTAAAAAGCATCGCGAGCGACCACTTCGTCAACCCCAGCTACTTAAGCCGCGTATTTTCACAAGAGACAGGAGAATCTGTATCCGGCTATATACGCGAGCTGCGGCTGACGCATGCTATGCGGCTGCTAAAAAGCGGCGCTTCCAGTATAGACCTGATTGCCGATAAGACCGGTTACCGCAACGCCGGTTATTTCAGCAAGTGCTTTAAAAAAAAGTACGGCTTGGTTCCTTCGGATTACGCAAAACTTGGAAACCAAGGGGATGCTTGAAAAAATCACCGGCGTTGATTTAAGAGGGCCGCGCAAACCGCTTGGCCCTCTTAAACGCAGGTGAATCCCGTTTCGCATAGGAATATCGATTTTAGCTGTTATCGGCTCTGCTGCCAACAGCCGCCGCGCTCTCCGCCATATGGATATCCGGCGCAATGATACCATGTTCCGTCATGCTCATGCAGCCCAAGCTCGGCGCACCCTTCGATTTTGCATACGGCATAATCGTTCCAGTTTACGCCTGGCTGATTGCAATACCATCTACCGCCATGCTCATGCGGCCCGTATACATCACAGTTGCTGACGGTACATAAAGCGTATCGTGGCGCAGGATTGGTATTTGCAGCCCCGCGTCCGCCGCAATGCCGTCCGCCGCGGGCAAAAGCTGTCACGGGCAGCATAACCGCCAGGAGCAACATGATGCAGAGGGCCAGCGCAATCTTCTTTTTCATAAGCTCACTCCATTCGTTCGTCGCAGTCGATTTTGTCTATATATACATGATATCGCATCTTCCGGTAAAATACAAGGGAATCGGAAAAGAAATGTGCATATATCCGGGTATATCCCGTGACATCGGCAAAAAGCATTGATTATATAACAAGCAAAGGCAAAAAATCCCCGCCGACTGCGGGGATTTTTTGTATGTACCAACACTGCTTCCAGCTACTGACTATTAGGTTTCGAAAGACACCTATTCCTTAAAATCGATATAACTTCCGGAAGAAGAAACTGCTTTGTTGGCGTACTTTAATATTTTGTTCTGCTGTGTCGAGTCTTTTAAATTCTGCTTTGCACTTTCTTTCATTGACTCAAGCGTTTCTATGATTTCGATGTCCATCTTAAGCATTTCATTCGCCATGCGCCGAAGCTCCGGCTTTATGCGAAGAAGCTCGGCGTCGGGTGCGTTTTTCCTAAGCGCATCGAACTCGTCGATCAAAAGGCTGCGTTTTTCAATGATGCCAATGACAATGTCGGAGTCGTTTTTTTGTAAAATCATTTCATGCGTGAACGCAAGCATATCCGACATAATATCCATTAAGCCGCGTTTAGGAAAGGCAGCCTTACTCATACCGCGCGACCTCCGGCCATAGCCTGCGCGGGCGCTGCGGCGCGGCTTAGCTTACCCGCCTGCTCGAACGCGTCGCGCATATCGCGTACAAGCGGTATGCAGTCGTCAATCATTTTTATGTCTTTTTTTACATTTGCCTGCGTTAAATACTGGGCGATAAAAATGTACATCTCGCGAAGTTCCTTGGAAATAGGGTAGCGCATATCAAGCGAATCGGCAAGCGTCGAGATGATCGTCTGGCTTTTCGCAAGCGCTGTGTTCGCGCCGCTTAGGTCGTTTTGCTTGATCTTGATCTTTGCAAGGGACATTTGCTTTATAGCTTCCTCATAGAGCTTTATAAGGAGTTCGCCGGGCGAAAGGGTAGTCAGGGATTGTTCCTTGTATTGTTGATATGGATTTGCAAGTGCCATAATCAATCACTCCTTATATTATTGTCCCCATTGCTGAAGCCATCCGCTTTGCGTGTTGAGCCTCTGAATCGATGTCTCAAGCGCTGAGAACCGCGCCCAGTAATTGTTGTATTCCTTTTCAAGACGCGCGCGCAAGGTTGTAATATATTTATCTATCGAGTCGATTTTATTTCCGAGCGTGCTTGTGTTGTCACCGGTCTGTATATCTGTTCCGGCCAGCCTGATAAGCGTTCCGCGGTTGACGCTGCTTGTTCTCGAAGCGTTTTCGATGATTGTGTTAAGGCGTGCCGCCATGCCGTCGGCTGGGTCTGTGAAAAACAGCCGTACCCTGTCGGGCTCGCTTTCAAGCATCTTACGCAGCTGCTCCTCGCCTTTTGCGGTAAGCTCGATTTGCCCGGACTCGGCCTCTCTCTTTGTCGTGATACCGAGGTCGTAAAGCGCGATACCGGCGGATTCGACCCTTTGATATAGCTGTCCCTGCATTTGCGACAGGATACTGCGCAGGGTGCTGTCATTGCGCAGGATACCTTTTTTGGCTTCATCTTCCCAGTTTTTGATCTGGTCTTGCGTCATCATCGCTTTTTGCTCATCTGTAAGCGGCGCATACGCTCTGTTGACATCCTCGTTTACCATATCGCGCAGAGTCTTTACAAGCGCGTTATAATCCTCGATCCAGCTCTTGAGCTTGTCGACGACCTCGTTGGAATCGCTTTTCACGCTGATTTTGATAGGCGCATCGCCCGCGGCGGAAACAGCCTCAGCCGTGATGGAAACGCCGTTGATGTTAAAGGTGTTCGATGCGCTCGCGATAACCCTGCCGTCAACAACGATCTCGGCGTTTGTGCCTGCCGTGCGGTTTTCGTTGAAATTATCAGCCTGCGGCTGTGTCTCGAACCTCGTTATGCCGTCCCCGTCGGCTTTGATGCCGAAGAATTGATTGAGGAAGCGGCCGTCGTCTTCGATTTCGATGGAACCCGATTTATCGGAGAATGAAATCTGACCGTTTACAAAGCTTGCAAAGCCGTATCCGAGTTCATTGTTGATGTTATTTATCAGGTCTTGCAGCCTCGTGTCCGCATCATAATCAAACGCTTTACCGTTGATGGTAAGCGTACCGCCGCCGAGTGTATCGCCGCCCCTGAACTGGCCGAGCGTCACGCCCGAGGCGCCGCCGATGCTTGCGTTATTCACGGCGTCGCCGGTAAAGCCGAGCGCGTTAAAGATGTCGGTTTTGTTGTTGAGCTCTGCTGCGGGGGAGCGCGAAATCTGCACGGCGGTGTTAAAGCTGTATGTGCTAAGGCTTACTCTGCCGTCTTCAACCTTAAAGCTTGCGGTGTTTTTTTCAAAGTCGCTGCCGAACGCGTTCTTTAAAGCATCGTTTAGCTTATCCTGAAGCTGCTTGTCGGTTGTGGAAGCCTTCACGTCGGCGATGGAAAGCTGCTTCGTGACGCCGTTGACTGTGACGTCAAACACGCCCTGGGCGTTGCCGGAAATCGTCGGCAGACTATGGGAATCCGCGCCGCTAACCACATTGCTGATACCAAGATGCATCGACATGTTGCCGGTTCCAAAAGCTTCGACATCATACGAGGTAAAGCCCAAAAGCGCCATTGCGTTGCGGCTTGCGCTTGTTGTGGAAGTCGTTGCAAGAAACGCAACATCGGTGCTGCCGGGCACGAGATTATTCTTATTGGGGTTTGCAATGGTAAGGTTGGAGCCGGGGAAAGCGGGGTCGGGGATGCGGGCGGGCTCCAGAATACCGAGCTTTATCGTGCCATCAGACTGCTGCGCGAACCCTACGTTTGCGCTGTTGGTGCCGAACGCGTTCTGGATTCCCTTGTTAATCGCGTCTAAAACATGCTGTGTTTGAATGGAATTGGTGTCTAAAAGCTTCTGATCAATGGCGGAGCGGTCCGCCGTAACGGTCCTTGTCACGCCGTTGATTGTGAGCGAAAACTCCATGTCGCTAAGGTTCCTTACAAGCTCGCGCCTGTCATTCAAAGACATGTTACCGATGTTTACCGTGTTGTTGGAGCCACCCCACTCCTCCATCGTAAGCCACGACGAGGTGACGCTGTTGCCGCTTTGCACACCGAACAGGGTATGCATCAAATCGCCGGATGTGTCGCGCATCACGATATTTTCACCGGCGCCCGTGGATTTCGAGACAAGCGTAAATTCGTCGGTGAAAGAGTTATAATCGAACCGGACGCCGGCGGTGCTGTTGTCGATCCTTGATTTTAGGGTGCTCAGCGTGTCGTTTTTGTTTACGGAAATCGATACGCCGTTAATTTCAAACGTAAAAACCTCGCCCTTTAAGTTTTGGAACGCTTCGATATCGCCGATCTTCGTCGACAAGCGGACACGGTTGGACTGGCCTTCGCTAAGACCAAGATGGTCGGCGTCGGAAGCCACGTAAACCTGCGATGTGGGCGCGTCGATTCTCAAAGAGCCGTTCGTGCCTTCGCTTACGGTGACGATCGATTCGGCGACAAAACCTCCGATTGGATTGCCTTCGTCGTCCACAATCAGGTTGTCATGCTCGTCATAGCGCTCGTCGTGCCAGACATTCTTCGTGCCGTAAGCCTTGTCGATAAGGGTTTGCAGCTCTTGTAAAAACGCATCCTTATCGTCTATGCCGTTTAACGAATCAAGCTTAATCGTGCGGACATCGCCGTTAGAGTCAAGCCGAAGCGTCTTGCCTGTGAAGTCGGCGTCGCCGTTATTCATTAACGCGTCAATGCTGACGGCGCTTTCAAGCTTTGTCGAAAGCGAATTTTGGCCCGTGAGCTTTTCGGCCGTCGCGAGCTGCTGAATGCGGTCGATTGTAAAATCGCCTATAAGCGAGTTGGAATCGGCTCTTAGCGAAACCTTATCCGAGCTGGACGTCGCTTTCATAGTATTAAAAAACGCGGGGCTCATAATATTGTTAGTGCCCGATGAGGAATAGCTTAAATATTTGTCCTGAAACGCCTTAAGCGACGCGGCGACGCCACGGTAAGCCGTCATTTTCCAATTGAGTATCTGACGGTCCTGGTTTTGTTTTTGGATTTTCGCCCGTGTACCGGCCGTTAAGGCCTCTACCAAGCTGTCGGTATCGAGCCCTGTGGCAAGGCCGCCGATTCCCTTGTTGCGAAGCCCGTAGATTTGCTGATATGAAGGTCCGCCTGCACCGCTGACTGACATATCGATTGCCTCCTTACTACTGCGTATTGATTACATCATTCACATTAAAACACTTTACCTGTAAGTTATATCGGCAGGATAAATTAAAACTTAACACTCCTATTAAAATTTTTTCTATCGTTTTATAAATTAAGCAGGAATCCCGGATATTGCCGGAATTCCTGCTTTTTAGCGGCTTCAAACCGGTATTAACTCCTTGAAAGCTGCCTGATTAACGCATTCGGGATCGCTTCAAGCGGAAGCTGCTCCTTTACCCCGCCGATGTTGAATGCGACCATTGGCATACCGTAGACGATGCTTGTGGCCTGGTCTTGTCCGAATGTGTACGCGCCGCGTTTTTTCATCTCGAGCAATTTTTTCGCACCGTCCGCGCCCATGCCGGTAAGGATTACTCCGACCGCGTTCGCGCCCGCCGTTTCGGCGACGGATTCAAACAAAACGTCGATGGAAGGGCAGTGGCCGCTGACTTTTTCGCCGGTGGAGCAATATACATAGTAGCCGCCCAAATCGGACTTTAACCGCATATGCTTGTCGCCCGCGGCAATTGTGATGGTGCCGGTCTCGATGCGGTCGCCGTTTTGCGCTTCGCGAACCTTCATCTTGCAGATTTTATCAAGGCGGTCCGCGTACATCTTTGTGAATCCCGGGGGCATGTGCTGGACGATTACGATGCCCGGGAAATTAGCGGGCAGCTCGCGCACAACGGCAAGAATCGCCTCTGTACCGCCCGTTGAAGCGCCGATTGCGACGACGCTTCTGGGGTTCGGGAATTTTGCGTTTATAATAGGCAATTGCGCTAACTGGCGCACGGAAGCCGAAGCGGCCGCCCTTGCGGCAGGGGGCGGCGCGGACGCCGCCTGTCTTGTACGCGATATGGTGGACGCCACGGCAATTTTGATTTTATGTATCGCCTCGTTAAGGAAAGCTTCGTTGCCAAAGTTAGGGCGCGTGTTCGGCTTTGAGACGAAGTCCACGGCGCCTGCGGCAAGCGCGTCAAACACGTTATTTGAAAGCGCGCTGATCACGATGACCTGGATGTTGGGGTAACGCGGGCGGACCTGCTTTAAAAACTCCGTGCCGCGCATTTTTGGCATTTCCATGTCTAGCGCGATGACGTCGGGGCGGTAAAGCGGGATTTTTTCCATAGCCTCATAGGCGTCCGAAGATACGCCGACTACTTCGATATCGGGTCTTGTACTAAGTGATTTTGAAAGGAACTCTCTAAAGAAGATAGAGTCATCGACGATCATGACCCTGATTTTCCCTGACATATCTTTTAAAATCCTTTCTGATAAACTGACGGCTGTATGTAATTATACCGTGTCGGCTTCGGGAGCGATTCCGTATGCCCTATGAACAAATACCCGCCCGGACATGTGGCGTCGTAAATCCTGTTAACCAAAGCTAATTTGGTAGGCATATCGAAATATATCATGACATTTCGGCAAAATACGACCTGATACGGCTTTTTCGCAACGATTGGGTCCATAAGGTTAAAGATTTTGTAAACGACTTCGTTTTTGATTTCCTGCGTGACCTGGACCATCGGATCGCCGTTTTTATTGGGAGGCGCTTTCATAAAATATTTCTTCTTCCATGAAGCCGGCACGTCCTTGATGGCTTCTTCCATGTAAAGGCCGGCTTTTGCCTGTTCAAGCACTTTTTGAGAAAGATCGGTAGCTAAAAGCTTTGTATCCCATTTCGGTGTTTTCCCGCCGAAATGATCCCTTAAAAGCATGGCGAGGGTATACGGCTCCTCTCCGGAGCTCGACGCCGCGCACCAGATGCGCAGATCCTTGTCCTTTACCCGTTGCTCCAATTCAGGCAGGACATGATCCTTAAAAAGGTGGAAATGCTCCGCCTCACGCATGAAATACGTGTGGTTTGTAGTGACCTTATTAAGCAGGTTTGTTATTTCCTTGCCCGTTTTATCAAGCTGGACGGATTTTATATAATCGGTATAATTCGTAAAGCCGCTCTTCTCAAGGTAGCCTGTGAGCCTGCCTTCTAGGAGCACACGCTTCTGCTCGAGGTTGATACCGTATTTATTTTTTAAAAATTCTACAAGACTTTTAAATTCCTGATCGGTTATTTTTATCATAATAAATACCTTACTCTTTTAAGTTTAAGTTATTCCATGCCGGGGGCGGGTATTCCGAAATCGTCAAGGACTGCCGCGCAATCGAGGATCAGCTTGATGCCGTGGTCGGTTTTGCCGATGCCCTTGATAAAGCGGACGTCCACGACGTTTGAAAACGTAGGCGGGGCGGCGATGTCGTCCTCGTCAAGCGTGATGACCTCCGATACGCGGTCTATAATCATGCCTACCGAAACATTGTGAAGATCAACCACAATGATGCATGTGCGGTCGTCGTAATCGCGTTCCGCCATTCCGAAACGGATGCGCACGTCGATAATCGGTATAACTTTGCCGCGCAGGTTTGTAATGCCGCAGACGAAGTCCGGGCAACTGGGCACGCGTGTTACCGGCTGTACATTGATAATATCCGTGACATGCTCTATAGCGATTGCGTATTGCTGTGCTTCCAGTTCAAAGACAAGAAACTTATTGTGCATCGTATCTTCATTGTCTATTTCCCCCGACATAGTGGTACCGGTCATTATTTCAGACATGACATTTACCTCATTTCCATCGTCTTTTCAATAATGCTGCCAACGTCCAGTATCAAGCTGATATTGCCGTCGCCGAGAATCGTGCAGCCCGCGATTCCGTATGATTTTGCGTCGTAGCGGCTCAAATAAGACGGAAGCGGCTTTACGACAATTTGCTGCTCGCCAATAAGCTCGTCGACAAACAGGCATGCCGATTGCTCACCTGCCTGAACCCAGATCAGGATACCGTCCTCTATATTTGTATGCGCGTTCGGCACGGCGAATAATTGATGCATACGTATTATAGGGTACACATCGCCGCGGATAATAATCATCTCGTTTCCGGTGGTATCGACGATAATCTGTTCCCGCGCAGCTTTAAAGCTCTCGTTTATTGAGGTAATCTGTATCGTGTAAAGACCGCCGCCGACCGTCACGTCCATGCCGTCGACGATGGCGAGTGTGAGCGGGATCTTTAAGAAAACGCTCATACCGTGGCCTGGCTTGCTTTCGATGACGACCGTGCCGCCGACTTTCTCGATATTTTTCTTCACCACGTCAAGGCCGACGCCGCGCCCCGAAAACTCGGTTACTTCCTCCTTGGTGGAGAAGCCGGGCGCGCAAAGGAGCATATAAGCTTCCTTTTCGGTGTATTCATTTGAGGGCTTCGTTAAAATTCCGTTTGCTTTTGCTTTTGCAATCAGCTTTTCAGCGTCCAGCCCCTTGCCGTCGTCAGACACGGTGATCAGGATTTCACCGCCCGTATTCTGCGCGCTGAGCGTGATGGTAGCTTTCGGGTTCTTACCGGCGGCCTCGCGGACTTCAGGCGCTTCAACACCGTGATCCATCGCGTTTCTTACAAGGTGCATAATGGGGTCGGCAATCCCGTCGATGATGGTTTTGTCAATATCGGTATCCTCGCCCATTGTAACAAGGTTTGCTTCCTTGTTAAGCGCGCGGCTCATGTCGCGGACTATGCGGTGCATCTTCTGGAACGTACCCGCAATCGGCACCATCCTGACGGACATGACAATATCCTGAAGCTCGTCGGTCAGCTTCCTGAGCTGGCGCGCCGCTTTGTGGAAGTTATCGAGGTCGGCGACGCCTTTTAAGTCGGGCGAATGCGTGACCATTGATTCCGTAATGACGATCTCGCCCATAATATCCATCAGGTCGTCAAGCTTAGAAAGGCTTACGTTGATGATGTTCGGTTTTGCGGGCTTGTGCGCGGGCTGCGCCGCGCCGTTTTCGGGCTTTGCGGCCGCAGCCTGCGCTTTCGCAGGCGCGGGAGCGGACGCCTTTGCCGCGGGGGCAGACGCCTTTGAGTCGGCGGCCGCTTCAGGCGACGACGGTTCATGGGCGGGCTCAGGCTTATCCGGAGCCGCGATTTTCTTGATTAAGGCGTCATGAACGTGCATGGCGGGGCTGAACATTGACTGAAGCTCTTTTTGCGGTATAGGCGTTTGAAGAACGATATCAAACCCGTTTTTGGCAATTTCAAAAGCCGTTTCGGAGTTGTTTTCGATGTCGGGCGGGCTGAAGCTCACGATGTCGCATTTTTGGCGCAGGGAATTAATCAGCATGAACGCGCGCAGGTTTTCCATGCTGCAGTCCTCTTCAAACCTTACATGGATTTCATACCGGTCGCCGCCAATCTCAGAGTCGCCGCCGGCCCCTTGCGCGTATCCGCCTTCGACGGGTATTACGGTCGCGGTTTTTACATGCATGCATTCGTCGATGATTTCCTGAAGCTGGTCATGGTCGAGCTCCGTTTCGAGTATAAGATGAAACCCGTGTACAAGTATTTGCGACGCAGAATCTTGGTTCGTCTCAATGTCGGGCGGGTCGTAGCTTATAATATTACACGTGGATTTGAGCGTGTTTACAAGCATGAACGCGCGTAAGTTTTCCATGCCGCAGTCCTCGTCGAAAAAGACCTCCGCTGAGTAGGGGGTACCGTGGGTTATACCGTCGGCGGATTCGGCGGGCGCCTCTTCCGCCGGGGGGACGGGTTCTTCGGCGGGACCTTTCCCTCCCATGCCCGGCTCTTCCGCGGGCGGCGGCGAAGCCGCGCCTTCGCCTGGGGAGGCTGTACCGTTTAGCATGGCAAGTACGCCCAGCACGCGCTCTTCAAGCTCGGGGTTTCCGGCTGAAAGTTCATCGCCGTTCTGAATCGCCTCAAGCTGTGTTTTTAAGAAATCGGTAGCGTCGAGCATAACGTCGAAAAGCGGGGTGAAAAACTGCTGTTCTATCCCGTTTTCACGGATATAAAAGAATGTATCCTCGAGCTTATGTGTTACTGCGGCGATTACGTCAAACTCCATCATCGCCGAGGAGCCCTTTATCGTATGCATGATTCTGAAAATTTCGTTTACGTCATCCTCGGTAAGAGCTTGGTTTTTTTCGGATGTCAACAGAATTTCGTCAAGCTGGTCTATCAGGGACGACATTTCAAAAAGGAACATTTCCAGCATGGAATCGTTTGCACTTCCGCTCATAAACTTCACACCCACTACCTTGTTTTCAAGTTAACGGCTAAACATAAGCCATACAGGCTTTATTATAGCATACTCTTGCGGGATATATCAATGGCTTTCGTGCCATTACCTCAAATTTCATGAATTTTTTGAAAAAAACGGGGGAGATTCGCGATAGGCGATAAAAAATAAAACTTGCAAATCATCAAAAATTGTGATATAATCGCATCCGTAAAACACACGCCATAAATCCGGGACGATAACCCGGCGTTTTGGCCCGGGTTGCCGTGAAAGCGGTGGGGTCAAAATTGTGGCGGAGGTTACAAACCAAAAAGGAGGAAATATCAAAAATGGGCGTAGTATCCATGAAGCAATTACTCGAGGCGGGCGTACATTTCGGTCATCAGACAAGAAGGTGGAACCCCAAAATGGCGCCGTATATTTTTACGGAGCGAAACGGCATTTATATCATCGACCTGCAAAAAACCGTGCGGAAGCTTGAAGACGCATATATGTTCGTGCGCGGGCTTTCCGAAGAGGGGCGGACGCTTTTGTTCGTCGGCACGAAAAAGCAGGCGGGCGACTCGGTGAAAGAGGAAGCGTTAAGGTCCGGCGCGCACTATGTAAATGCAAGATGGCTAGGCGGTATGCTTACGAATTTCGGCACGATCCGCACGAGGATTGACAGGCTCGCGCAGCTTCGCAAAATGGAGGAGGACGGCACGTTCGACCGCCTGACAAAAAAAGAAGTCGCGAAGCTAAACCTTGAAATCGAAAAGCTTGAAAAATTCTTAGGCGGCATCAAAACAATGAATAAGCTGCCGGGCGCCTTGTTCGTGGTAGACCCGCGCAAAGAAAAAATCGCCGTATCAGAGGCGAAGAAGCTCGGTATACCGGTCGTCGCGATCGTCGACACAAACTGCGACCCCGACGATATCGACTATATCATACCCGGAAACGACGATGCGATCCGCGCGGTCAAACTGATCAGCCAGGTGATGGCAAACGCGCTGATAGAAGGCAGGCAGGGCCTTGACGCCGCGGAAGCCGCCGAACAGGAAGAAATCAATATAGCAGAGGAAAAAGCCGAAGAAAATAAAAAGTTTTAGGGAGACATAAAAATGAAAAAATTATTAAGTATTGTTCTTATAGTTATGCTTACAATGAGCCTTTCCTTTGTAGCGTCAGCGGATTTGGCCGTCCCGATTTCCGCGGAGCTGAGCGCATATGAGCTTTACAAAGCCGCCAATGAAAAAATGGACGGCAAATCCCTTGAGATTCTTGGCGTTGGGGAAATGACGATGTCCGCCGGCGATGATATTGCCATGAAAACAAAAATGGATTTCACTGCGAAAGTGCTTGAAAACAGCAAAGGCGAGCTTGAAATGTCCACCGTGGCAACAGCGGAGATTCTCGGCGAGCAAATAAAAATAGAGCAGTATTTTAAGGACGGCTTCCTTTATCAGAACGCGGCCGGCGAGAAAACAAAGACCGAAGCGCCCGCTATTAACGTGGCAAGAGGAATCGCGCCCGAGAAAGACATACCCGAGGATTTCTTTGAAGACGCCGTTGTTGAAGAGGTCGCGGGCGGAAAAAGAATTATGATCAGGGTCAGCGGCAATTACATGGAAGAGCTTGTCGCGGGCGTTGTTGACGCCACGTCGTTTGGCCTGCTGGATGAGGTAAGGTTTGGCACCGCCACGCTTTGGCTTACAATCGGCGACGACGGCATGATGAAAGAGACGGCGATGGTCTTCAGGCTGTCCGCGGAAATTGAAGGCATTACTGTGCGGATGCGGTCGGCGACAAACATGCATATCGTATCGGTAGGCAAGGTTCATAGCATCAGCTTCCCGTGGGATCTTAATTCCTACGAACTGGTAGAGATATAGGAGGATAAAAATGGCATTTACAGCAAAAGACGTACAAGCGTTGAGAGAGCGTACCGGAGTCGGCATGATGGACTGCAAAAAAGCCCTTACCGAAGCCGGAGGCGATATGGAAAAGGCAGTTGAGCTCCTGCGGGAGAAAGGCCTTGCCGCGGCGGCGAAAAAGGCGGGAAGAATCGCTTCTGAAGGGATTGTACACGCTTTTCACGAAGACGGCGGCGGTGTTGTGGTAGAAGTGAACTCCGAGACCGATTTCGTAGGCAAAAACGAAGATTTCGTAAGCTTTGTAAAGTCGGTGGCGAAAACGATCCAAAACGAAAAACCGGCGGACGTTGCGGCGCTCATGTCGCACAAGCTGCATGACACGGCCCAGACAGTCGAGGAAGCGTTGCGCGATAAAATCCTTGTAATCGGAGAGAACCTCAAAATCCGACGCTTCGAGCGGTATGAGGGTAAGCTCGCGACGTATGTCCACGGCGGCGGCAGAATCGGCGTTATGGTGCAGTTTGACACGTCCGACGAAATCGCGAAGACCGATGCGTTTAAAACGGCGGCTAAAGACACAGCCATGCAGATTGCGGCGGCGTCCCCGCTTTATGTGCGCCGTGAGGAAGTGCCGGCCGAGGTACTCGAGAAAGAAAAGGAAATCCTCACCGCACAGGCGATAAACGAGGGCAAGCCGAAAGAAATCGCCGAAAAAATGGTGACCGGCAGGATTTCAAAATACTACAAGGAATTTTGCCTCATCGAGCAGCCGTATGTAAAGAATCCCGATATTACCGTGCGGCAGTACCTCGACGAGATAGGCAAAGAGTTTGGCGGCAAAATTGACGTTATAAAGTTTGCGCGCTTTGAAAAAGGCGAGGGGCTCGAAAAACGCGAAGATAATTTTGCGGACGAAGTCGCCGGCATGATGAAGTAGAGAAACCAATATATCCGCCGGAATTGTTTTTCCGGCGGTATTGTTTTTTTGGGGTTTATGGAAAGAAAGCTTTTTAAAAGAACCGATGCGCTGTTAATAGGGCTCATACTTTTGGCGGCGGCGCTATGCTGGTTTTTCACGCGTCAAAACGGGGCCTTAGAATCCTGCCGCGTACTTTATAACGGCAAGGCTGTATCGTCCGTCCCGCTCGGCGGCGACGCTATATTTACCGTGCCGGAGGCCCCTGGCATGGTCTTTGAGATAAAAGACGGCAAGGTAGCGGCGGCGCGTTCCGACTGCCCCGATAAAACCTGCGTTCACATGGGATATATCGGAAGCTCAGCGCAAAAGATCGTATGCCTGCCGAATCAGATAGTGGTCGAGGTTGTGACGCGCTATAACGACCCGGAAGCGCCGGATGCGGTCACGCGGTAGGAGGGTGCGAATGAACATCAAAGAAAATACGCGCCGTGTATGCGTGACGGGCTTGATGCTCGCGATGATCGCCGCGGTTTCGTGGCTTGAACACACGTTGCCGCAGCCGCTGTTTCTGCCGCCGAACTTCAGGCTCGGGCTTTCGAATATCATCGTGATGTACTGCTTTTTTTTCATGGGACGCGGCAGCGCCGCCCTGCTGAACGTATTAAAAGCGCTGGCTGTCTTATTGTTTCGCGGGCCGTTCGCGGGCGCGATGAGCTTTTGCGGAGGCATGGCGGCAATCCTTGCGCTGCTGCTGCTTAACTTGCTGTTCGGCGCGGGGCTCTCGTATACGGCGGCGGGCATTTGCGGAGCGCTCGCCCATAATTTGGGACAGCTTGCGGCAGCTTCCGTAATCGTGCGGACAAATATTTTTTTAGCGTACCTGCCAAGCCTGCTTATAGCGGGCGCCGTGACGGGCGCCGTAACCGGAATCATGCTGAAAGCGGCAATCCCGTTACTCGACAAGATTCGAAGATTGTGATTGGAATGGTAACGATAACGCGAAATATTATAAAAATAACCGCGCTGTGCCTGATGCTGGCGGCGCTTTGTTCATGCGCGCCAAAATACGCAAGGTTCGAGGAATCATTTACCGGGGAGTTCGATACCTACACCGTCATAGTGGGGTACGCGCACTCGAAAAAAGAATTTGACGGATATGTCAAAATCATCCGTGACAGGCTCCTTGACCTGCACCAAAAATATGATATATACAACAGCTATGAGGGTATAAATAATATCAAGACCATAAACGAAAACGCAGGCATTTCTCCCGTTGCTGTCGACAAGGATATAATAGAGCTTTTAAAATTCGGCAAACAGGCGTATGACGACACAAACGGCGCTGTCAATATAGCGCTCGGGCCGGTGCTCAGAATTTGGCACAGCTACCGAAATATGGGGCTTGAGGATCCGGAAAATGCGAAGCTTCCGCCTGTTTATGCGCTTCGTGACGCGGCTGAGTTATCCTGTATCGACGGGCTTTTGATTGACGAAGTAGCGGGAACCGCCTATCTGACCGAAAAGGGCATGAGCCTTGACGTCGGCGCCGTCGCAAAAGGGTTTGCGGTGCAGCTTGCCGTAAATGATGCAAAGGAAGCAGGCATGACGTTTGCTCTTGTGAACGCGGGAGGCGACGTCGTATCGGTCGGAGGCCCGCGCGACGGCATCCGCGAGCGGTGGGCCATAGGCGTTCAGGACCCTATAAAAGGCGGTCAGGATATCTTTGACACTGTATATGTAAACGACGCGTCGATTGCGACAAGCGGAAATTACCAGCGGTATTATACGGTTGGCGGCAAGCGGTACAACCATATCATAGACACTGAAACGCTTATGCCGGCGGAGCGGTTTGCGTCCGTGACGGTGATTGCCGAGGGCTCCGGTATAGCCGATATGCTTTCGACCGGGCTTTTCATCCTGCCGGTTGATGAGGGCAAAGCCATCCTCTCGAAAGCCGGCGGTGAAGCCGTTTGGATACACCATGACGGCACGGCGGAGATGACCCCGGGCTATGAAAAAATCTCGAAGACTTTTGGAGGATTGCCACATGAATCATCATGTGTTTGATATCGGCGGAATGAGCTGCGCCGCCTGCGCTTTGGGGATAGAGAAAGCTGTCCGTGAGATTAAGGGCGTCGAAAGCGTGTCCGTGAACTTTGCGTCGGAAAAGGCGTCCGTCACCTTTGACCCGAGGATAACACGCATCTCCGACATCGGTAATACCATCGAAAAAGCAGGCTACAAGGTTTTAGATGCGGCAAATGACGGCGCTTTCGACAACAACAGGCTTCAAAAAGAAAAGGAAATCCGCGTATTGTGGAGGAGGTTTATCATATCGGCGGCGTTCGGGCTTCCGCTCCTTTATATCTGTATGGTCCCGATGATACCGTGGATTACAGCGCCCATCCCGGCTTTCATCAGCCCGGATGCGTTCCCGATGCGGTATGCGCTTATCCAGCTGTTCCTCACAATACCGATCGTTATAGCCGGGTACAGGTTTTACACCGTCGGCTTTGAGTCGTTTTTCAAGGGGCGTCCGAACATGGATTCCCTGATAGCGATCGGAACGTCGGCGGCTATGGCTTACAGCCTTTATCAGACCTTGCGGATTGCCAATGGGGATTTACACGCGGCGCACTCGATGTTTTATGAAACTGCGGGCGTGATCATCACGCTGATATTGCTCGGCAAAACATTGGAGGCCGTATCAAAAGGGAAAACCGGCGAAGCAATCAAAAGGCTGATGGGGCTTGCGCCGAAGACCGCGACCGTGGTACAGGACGGCGCGGAAACAGAAATCCCGATCGGCGAGGTTAAAACCGGCGATATCGTCGTTGTGAAGCCCGGCGCTAAAATCCCGGTGGACGGCACGGTCATCGACGGCTACTCCGCTGTCGACGAATCAATGCTGACAGGCGAAAGCCTGCCGGTCGGCAAAAAAGCGGGGAACACGGTCTATGCCGCGACTATAAACACGACGGGCGCGTTCCGGTTTAGAGCCGATAAAATCGGTGGCGACACAGCCCTTTCGCAGATTATCAAGCTGGTTGAGGACGCGCAAAGCAAAAAGGCCCCCATCGCAAAGACGGCGGATATCGTTTCGGGCTATTTTGTTCCCGCCGTATGCATAATTGCCGTTTTATCCGGCGTCCTTTGGTATCTCGGCACGGGAAGCGTTGAATTTTCGCTTGGCATCTTTATCGCGGTTCTTGTGATTGCCTGTCCGTGCGCGCTCGGGCTTGCGACGCCGACCTCGATTATGGTGGCGACAGGCAAGGGCGCCGAGAACGGAATACTTATAAAGAGCGGGGAAGCGCTTGAGACCGCGCATAAAATCGACACAGTCGTATTTGATAAGACCGGCACGGTCACCGAGGGCAAGCCGTCCGTTACCGATGTGCTCACCTGCGCGGACATCACGGCGGAGCATCTGCTAAAGCTTGTGGCGTCCGCTGAAAAAGGGTCTGAGCATCCGCTCGGGCAGGCTATCGTAAAGGACGCGGAGGAAAAGGGGCTTTTGATTGCGCAGACGGAAAGCTTTCAGTCCATAACAGGGCGGGGGATAGAAGCGGTTGTGGACGGCGTAGCCGTCCTTGCCGGGAACAAAAAGCTGATGGATGAGCGCGGCGTAATCCTGTCGGGGCTTCATGGCGCGTCCGACAAGCTGGCGGAAGAAGGCAAAACGCCGATGTACATTGCGTTTGACGGCGAACCTGCCGGTATCGTCGCGGTGGCCGACGTTGTAAAACCAAGCAGCAAGGCGGCGGTCGAAAGGCTTCACAAGATGGGGATTCAAACGGCTATGGTTACAGGGGACAACAAAAAAACCGCCGACGCCATCGCAAAGCAAGTGGGCGTCGGCAGGGTATTATCGGAGGTTTTGCCGCAGGATAAATCAAACGAGATAAAGAAGCTTCAAGACGAGGGGCGTAAGGTCGCGATGGTAGGCGACGGCATAAACGACGCTCCGGCGCTTGTGCAGGCAGACGTCGGTATCGCGATTGGCTCCGGCACTGACGTCGCCATGGAGTCGGCCGACATCGTCCTGATGCACGGCGACATGATGGATGTGGCGGCGGCGGTCATGCTCGGCAAAAAAACGATTGCGAACATTAAACAGAACTTGTTTTGGGCGTTTTTTTACAACACCGCCGGTATTCCGATAGCGGCCGGTGTGCTTTACCTGTTTGGCGGCCCCTTGCTGGACCCGGTCTTTGCGGCTGCGGCAATGAGCTTAAGCTCGGTTTCGGTGCTTATGAACTCGCTGCGGCTGAAACGGTTTAATACCCCGGCGGATACTGCCCGAGCTCCAAAAGCAGTGCGTCGATCATGCCTTTGAGGTCTTCGTATTCGCCCATCAGTTTTTTGTGCAGTATTTTTTTCACGGCTTCACCGATTACGGGCGCCCTGTTAAACTCCATGAGCACCTTTGCGGATTTGTTTATCGCGCTGATATCAAAATTCTCGATCGCGTCCATCAGCGTGTAAAGCTCGGCTTTGAGCGGCTCGAGCGCAACAGGGGAAATGTTCTTTGCCCTTTCTTTTTCCAAAGCTGCGTTGATGCTGTGAAGAACGGCGTCAAGTTCGCCGAACAACACGGAGGTATGGGACTTAACCAAATCGAAATCCCCGAGGTTTCCCGCGGCTTCAAGTTCCATTGCCATGTCTGACAGGCGGTCGGCCCCAACGATTGAGCATGCGCTCTTTAGCGCGTGTACATGCACTATGTAAAGGTCAAGGTTTTCGTTTTCGAGGCTTAAGGTCAGCTCCTTAATCTTGTCTATGCCGTCGTCGTAAAACGTTTGCAACGTTTGCATGTAATGCTCCAGATCGCCGCCGGTCATGCCGACGCCTTTTTTGACGTCGACGCCGTATATCGAAACCATGCCGTCCTCGAAGTAGTTGTCGCAAGCGATATCCTCATCCGTAAAGGGGGCCATCCAAAGCGCTTCCGGAAGCCATTTTTCTAAAATTAAATTTAATTTCAGCGTATCAATCGGCTTTGAGATGAAATCGTCGAAGCCGTTGTCAAGGAACATCCCTTTCGCTCCGATGACGGCGTTGGCGGTCAGCGCCACGATCGGCACGCTTTGGTAATACAAATCGGGGCTGTCAAGCGACCGGATGCGCGATACGGCCTCGATACCGTTTAATTCGGGCATCATATGGTCCATGAACACAAGGTCGTAGCGGTTTGCCTGTATTTTTTCGATTGCGTCAAGGCCGCTTAAGGATGTGTCGATTTGCATTTTATAAGGTATAAGCAACCCTTCCGTCACCTTCAGGTTCGTTGCGATATCGTCTACAATCAGCACCTTTGCGCCGGGAGCGATAAAGCTTATGGCGGGCTTGCTTGTTGTTTTGTTAGAGGTAAAGCATTCGGGCGCGTCGTTTAAAACATGCGCGATGGATAAGGAATATATCGGCAGTGTAAGAATAGCGGCGTCCCGGTCGGGAACCGCTTCGCAGCCGTCGGCAAGCAGCACGATTCTGGAGCTGACGCCAAGCTTTTCCGCGACGGGCTTGACGCTGCCGTATAAAAACGACGAAATAAAAAGAAAAGCATAACAACGGTTTTTAAGCTCGCGCAACAGCTCGGAATCGGAAGAAACGGTCGTGAAGTCTACGCCTAAGCTGCCAAGCGTTGATGTAATCGCCTCAATATAGTTCACACGGCGCTCATAGACAAGCACGGATTTTTCTTCCGGGTTTTCTACGGCCGCCAGTTTTTTATGGGACATGATTTTTTGCGGTATTATAATCACGAATGTGCTCCCCTCGCCGTATCCGGAGGTAACGTCGATGCTTCCGTTCATTTTCTTTACAAGGTTCCACGCGATTGTAAGTCCTAAGCCTGCGCCCGTAATATCATTGCTGTTTTCAAGGTCGAGCTGTACGAACTCGCCGAACAGCTTTTCGATATCGTCCTTTTTGATGCCGCGGCCGCTGTCGGCGATTTCCATGCGCAGAAGCAGGACGCCGTCCTCCCCGGTTTCACCGGAGACTGTGAAGACCACATACCCTTTTTCCGTATATTTAAACGCATTGTTTAAAACATTCAAAAGCACCTGCCGTATTCTGACATTATCGCCGTAAAGCGCATCCGGCAGGTTGCAGTCGATGTTTATGGTAAAATGCAAGCCGGAGTCCGGCATCTTCATCCTGATGATGCTGGCGACGTCGTTAACAAGTGATACGAGGGAGTATTCCGCGGGGTTTAGCTTAAGGTCGCCGGACTCGATCTTGGAAAAATCCAAAATATTGTTTATGATAGCCAAAAGGCTGACACTTGACTGGTTAATGGTCAAAATATGCTCTCTCGCGGATTTCGGCAGGTTGTCCTCGCGAAGCGCAAGCTCCGCCATGCCGATGATGGAGTTCATAGGCGTGCGGAGCTCGTGGCTCATCTTTGATAAGAATTCGCTTTTGGCTTTTGACGAAGCCTCAGCCTCAACGGCAAGCTTTGAAATTTCAGTTATATGATTTTCATTTTGTGAAAGCGCATTTTTTAAATCTTGCCGCATCTTCCATGTCTTATAGCGAAAATCGTTCTGGCTGCACATGAGAAGGATGCCTACAGAAGACCAAACCAAAAGGTCAACCGTAACGTACTCGACGGTAAGCAATGAAAAATCCAGATTCACCGCAATGCCCACCGAAAAAAAGATAAGGAGCGAGACGACGGTAATCATGACTTTTACTTTTAACAAAAACGGGATAAACACGATGAATATGATGGATACCATATATCCGCCCATGTAAAGGCCGATGGCGTCGCCCGCCGTAGCTGTATTAAGCGCCTTGGAAAAACAAAAATACGCGATCAGTACCGTAAGCGTTGTGTCTGCGTGGTAGCGGAAACGTCTTGTTAACCGAAGCAAGATCATGCAAAGGGCTAAAAGGCTAAAGCCGACGCTCACTAAAACCGCAAGAACAGGGCGCGGGTGCAGCGCCATATCGCTGGGGATATAAGTAGGCCATAATATGAGCGCCAAAAAGACCATGTAGAAAAATTTGCCGGACTCATAGTTAAGCTCCCCCGTGAAAGTTTCGCGGGAGGCTTCTCCGCCGGTTTCTTCAAAAACGCTTCTATATTTTTCTGTAAGCGTCTTTATAAATTCTAACATTTGTCAATTTTCTCCCCAAATATTATGATTGAACGCCCTAACATTATATCAAATACGGAGCGAAAAGGCAATAAAATTTAAACGTTGTTTGGCGCAAAATCCGCCGAAAATCCACCAAACAACCTCATGCCCACAGCCCCTTAAAGAAAACTCTAAAAAAGGGAGGTCTGGCTGCTTTCGGGCAAACCGTTAAGCGCACCGATCTCATAAAGCGACTCCACGACGGTTTTTGAAACGGACGTCCTTACGAGAATGTCGTCGCGCGAGATAAACGCGCTGTCTGACGCGGCTTTTTGCAAGGACTTCGCGGCGGTCTCGCCAAGTCCCCTGATACAGCAGAAGGGAAGCCTGATTTTCCCGTCCTCAACCAAATATTTTACCGCGTCGGATTTGTACAGGTCAACATTTAAAAGCTCAAGCCCGCGCGCCAGCATCTCGACGGTGATTTGAAGGGCGTCGAGCGTTGCGGTTTCTTTTGCGGTGCGCTCGTTTCCTTTTTGCATAAGGCTTTGGATTTTTTCCCTGACAGCCGATTTGCCGCGAAGCGCCGTGACGGCATCGAAATCGCCTCCGCGCACCGTGAACAGCGCCGCGTAAAACGGTATGGGATGGTACAGCTTAAACCACGCAAGCCTCACCGCCGCCATGACGTACGCTGCCGCATGCGCTTTCGGGAACATATATTTTATCTTCATACAGCTTTCGATATACCATTCCGGCACGCTACAAGCGCGCATCGCGTCCTTGTGCTCTGATGTCAGAAGCTTCGCGGCCTGCCCTCTGCGCGTGATTTCCATTATGTCAAACGCCGTTTTGTTGTTGAGCCCTTTTTGTATCAGGTACGTCATAATCGAGTCGCGGGTACCGATTACCTCGGAGATCGTACATGTTTTGTCCCGGATCAAATCCCTTGCGTTTCCAAGCCACACGTCGGTGCCGTGGGAGAGCCCCGATATTTGCAGCAAATCCGCAAATCCGCGCGGCTGTGCCTCTATAAGCATCCCGCGAACGAAGCCAGTACCCATTTCGGGGATGGCAAGGGTCCCGGTTTTACAGCCGATCTCCTCAGATGTGACTCCCAGCGCTTCAGGCGATGTGAACAGGCTCATGACTTTTTCGTCGCTCATGGGGATATCCGCGATTTTTATGCCGGTCAAATCCTCCAGATGCTTGTAGAGGGTCGGCACGTCGTGGCCGAGGATATCGAGCTTTAGAATGGTGTCATGAAGGGAATTAAAATCAAAATGCGTGGTAATCACGTCGGATTCGTCTTTATCCGCCGGACGCTGAACAGGCGTGAAGTCGTAGATTTCATAATTATTTGGCACGACGACCATGCCGCCGGGATGCTGTCCCGTCGTGCGTTTAACGCCGGAGCATCCCATGATAAGGCGATTTTCCTCCGCCTTATGTACAATTTTGCCCTTCTCCTCAAGGTAATTTTTGACAAACCCGAACGCGGTTTTCTCCTGAACGGCGCTGATAGTACCGGCTTTAAACACGTTCGACGAGCCGAAAAGCTCCTCTGTGTATTTGTGCGCGGCGCCTTGGTATTCGCCTGAGAAATTAAGGTCGATATCGGGAGCCTTGTCGCCGTCAAAGCCGAGAAACGTCTCAAACGGGATATTGTGTCCGTCTCGCGCGTATGGAGCGCCGCAGCCTTGGCAGTTCATCGGCGCTAAGTCAAAGCCGCTGCCGGCGCTGCCGTCTTCGATGAAAAGGCTGTGCTTGCATTTTAAGCAGACGTAATGCGGCGGCAGAGGATTCACCTCGGAAATCCCCGCCATCGTCGCGACAAAGGACGAGCCGACGGAGCCCCTTGAGCCTACCAGATAGCCGTCCGACTCCGACTTTGCCACAAGCTTTTGCGCGACTATGTAAAGTACGGCAAAGCCGTGCTCAATGATCGGGGAAAGCTCGCGATTAAGCCTGTCCTCAATGATTGCGGGCAGGGGATCGCCATAAAGCTCTTTTGCTTTACTGTATGTTATATCCTGTAATTCCTGTTCGGCGCCTTCGATTTCCGGCACGAACGTGCCGGGTGGAATCGGCCGCAAATCCTCAACCATACCGGCGATTTTGTTTGGGTTTTCCACAACGATTTCATACGCCTTTTTAGAGCCAAGATAGGAAAATTCCGCAAGCATTTCGTTAGTCGTCTTGAAGTAAAGCGGCGGCTGTTCACCGGAGTCTTGAAATTTCATGCCGTGCATTAAAATTTCCCGGAAAATACGGTCGGACTCGTTTAAATAGTGCACGTCGCCCGTTGCGGCGACAGGGATATTCAGCTTTTCGCCCAGTCTAACGATGGTCTTGTTGTATTCGCGCAGGTTTTCTTCCGTAAGCCTCAAATTTTTCCGAAGCATGAACGCGTTGTTCGCGATTGGCTGGACTTCGAGGAAATCGTAGAATTTCGCGATTTTCACAAGCTCGCCCCAGCTTTTGCCGTCCTGTACCGCACGGAAAAGCTCACCGGATTCGCACGCGCTGCCAACAATGAGCCCATCGCGGTGTTTTTGAAGCTCCGATTTCGGTATCAGCGGTCTCTTGTAGTAGTATTTGAGATGGCTCATCGAGACAAGGCGATACAAATTTTTAAGCCCGCTTAAGTTTTTCGCAATCAGTATCTGATGGTACGACGGGAGCTTCTTAGGGCTCGCGTCGGCGCAGACGGTGTTGATGTCGGATACATATACCGCGGATTTTGCGGCCACGTCCTTTACCATATGCGCGAAAATATCCGCAAGGATCTTGGCGTCGTCACATGCGCGATGGTGCTGGAAGGCCGGCAGCTTCAGGTATTTAGCAACCGTGTCCAGCTTATAATTTTTGGCGTTGGGGTAAAGGGAGCGCGCCATCGACACAGTATCTATATATGTAAAGCTGCAAGACTTTCCACATCTTTTCGCGGCGGCGCTTAAAAACCCCATGTCAAAAGACGCGTTATGCGCGACCAGAATCACGCTGTCACTGCCGCAGAAATCATAAAAAGCTAAAAGCGCATCTTTTTCGCATGGCGCACCCTTTAGCATCTCATCCGTGATGCCGGTAAGCTCCACCACCTCAAGCGGCACATTCTTCTCAGGATCGACAAACGTTGAAAATGTATCCGTCACAACGCCATTCGAAAGCCTTACGGCGCCGATTTCCGTCAAGCGCTCAGTGTTAGGGGAAAGCCCCGTCGTCTCCACGTCAAACACTATAAACGTACCGGTTTTTAAATCAGCGTCTAAATTTCCGGTAACGATCGGCACCATGTCGTTTATAAAATAACTTTCTATGCCGTACAGGACTTTAAAATCCCCGCCGCCACTTTGGATTTGTAAGGCTGCTTTCATCGCGTCCGGGAACGCCTGGACAACGCCGTGATCGGTTACTGCGACGGCTTTATGCCCCCACGCGTATGCCTGTTTGATAAGCTTGTCCACGGTTGTCATGGCGTCCATCGCCGACATATTTGTGTGCATGTGCAGCTCGACACGCTTATGCTCAGCGTCGTCGGTGCGGCGCAAAACCTCGCAAACGCTCACGTCAAGGGGTTTTATGCTGATTTCGCGGTCATACTTGTCGTATTCGGCATGGCCGCGCAAAATCACACCGTCACCCTTATTGATCTCATCGGCCCACTCATGTTTTGCGGGATCGGCAAACGCCTTTATCGAGTTTGAGCCGGTGCCGTCGGTAAATGAAATTGTATAAACAACTCTCGCACCGTTTTGTATCTCACGCTTCTGGATAGAAAAAACTTCACCCCAGACCACAACCTCGCCGCTGTTTGAATCAACCTCGCCAAGCGGTATAGGCGCGGACGTTATCGCTTTGCCTTTTATAACTGTAATGCTATTTGCATTTACAGGTATTTTGCCCGTATCGAAAACGGGTCTTGAGGCTTTCTTCGCGGCTGAGCTTGAATCAGGCTCCGGTTTATCTTGTCGGGCGGTTTTGGAATCTGTTATCTGCTTAACTGCGGCGACCACGGCGGAGTCATCTTGTTTTGGCATATTCTGCAATAAACCTGAGTCACCGCAAATTTCTGTAACAATATGTCTTGAAAATTCGTCCGATACGATTTTACTGATTGCGCCGGACATGTCGCAGCCGCTTAAAAATTCCGCACCGCCAACCTTTAGTTTAATTCTTAGAACGTCGCCGTCAAGGTCGGCGTCAGCTCCGTCTAAAAACCCGTTTACCGGTAATCCGCGTTCCCTAAGCGAATATGTAAGCTCCGGCAGGTATGCACCTGAAAAAAGCGCGGGATTATACCGCGGCAGGATTTTGCATTCATTTAACGAGAGCTGTTCCTTCAGTTGCTTTGCAACCGCGCTTAAGACGGACTTCGGCACAATTTCCGGTATTTCGGCGGTCACTTCAAGCGTTCCGCGGTTTTTATCAAGCGAAACTTGTAAGACCTGAGTATCACCCGGCAAACCGGGTTCGTCAGGGGATAGATGAGCGCTAAAAAGCTCTGAGAAACTAGGCATCCGCGGCACCCTCCTCATATGTAAAGGCATCAACCTGTTCAAGCAATTCAGGTATGATTTTTTCCTGTGGCAGTGTTTTCACAAAGCTGCCGCGCACAAACAAAGCGGCGGAGTTTTCCCCTCCGCAAACACAAATATCGGCTTCTCGCGCTTCACCGGGACCGTTTACGGCGCATCCCATAACGGCGACGGTAAGCTTTTTTGTGTGGTTTTTCAAGGCAGACTCGGCTTTTTCCGCAATCTCCCTGATGTCAAGCGATGTTCGTCCGCATGTGGGGCAAGATATGACGGTGACGCCGTTTTTGTTTTTGTTAAGCGCCAAAAGTATATCCCGTGCGGCGGCGATTTCTTCCACGGGAGACGCTGTCAGCGAAACGCGGATGGTATCGCCGATTCCGTCAAGCAAAAGCGCGCCGATGCCGATTGACGAGCGAATCAGCCCCATACGGCTTGTCCCGGCCTCTGTCACTCCCAAATGCAGCGGGTAATCACGCTTTTGTGCCATCAGCCTGTACGCGTCCACAGTCCGATTCACGCTGCTGGATTTAAGCGACACTACGATACTGTCAAAATCATATTTTTCAAGCAATAAAGCGTGGTGCAATGCGCTTTCAACCAAGGCCTTCGGGGTGGGCGAGCCATACTTTTTAAGGATTTCCTTTTCAAGGGAGCCGGAGTTTACTCCAATCCGTATAGGGATATTTTTCTGTCTGCAAGCGTCGGCGACCTGTTTGACGCGGTCGTTATCGCCGATGTTACCGGGGTTTATGCGGATTTTATCGGCCCCCGCCGCCACCGCTTCAAGCGCCAGCTTGTAATCGAAATGAATGTCGGCGACAAGCGGGATACTGATTTTCTCTTTTATCGCGGGGATCAACGCGACGCTTGCCTTGTCGGGCACAGCGACGCGCAGGATTTCGCATCCGGCCTGTTCAAGCTGGGCAGCTTGGGATATGTTGCCAGTCAAGTCATTATGCTTTACAGAGAGCATGGACTGCACCGCTATGTCGCAACCGCCGCCAATATTCACGTTTCCGATTTTGATTTTTCGACTGAGCACCGCAGGAATTCCCCCATAACTATAGTCAGTTGACTATAAAGGTAAAACCGCTGAGTGAGCGGCTTTTGTTTTATACGAATCTTCCGTTAAACCATCGATAATGTGCGGCCTGTTTTCCGTCCGGCGTTGTCATCGTATCGCTTCGAGATGGTGTGAACTGCACATGAACTATCGTTCATATTTCTTCATATTACGGGGCGAAAGCCCGACTGTGTCCTCCGCCTTGCGCGGCTGAGCGGCAGCGAAAATCTATTTCATAATTTCTGACCGGTCACAACACTAGTATTACAATATTTTCGAGATGTCGTTTACGGTTACAAGAATCATAAGCCCGATTAACAGCAAAAACCCGATTCCATGAACAAGGTTTTCGTAACGCGGGTTTACCGGCTTTCGTCGCACAGCCTCGATGAGCAAGAATATCATTTTCCCGCCGTCCAGCGCGGGAAGCGGCAAAAGGTTGAACACGGCAAGGTTGACGCTGATGATGGCTATGAGCATAAACAGGCTTTCCCAGCCGAACGACGACGCCTGCCCGATCGCGGAGGTCACGCCGACCAACCCGGAGATCTGGTTTAATCCGTAACGGCCTGTCACAAGGTCGGCAAACCCGCCCCAAACCTGTCGGACAATCGAATAAGTCCAGTTAAAGGAGTTTATGATAACGCCAAAAAACGTTGGCTTCACACCCAAGAACTTGAAGTCCTGGGTAATAAACATGATACCGTCTTCGACCTCTTCCATGTGGAAAGCGACAGACCTTAACAGTACGGTATGAAGCTTGCCGTCGGCGTCTCTGCGCTCGACCTCGATGTCCATGATGCCGTCGCGGCTGCGGATAAGCTCGTATATGATATCGTTAGCTGTGCGTACCCGGCGGTTGTCTATTTTCTTGACGGTATCGCCGACCTGAAGCCACTGGTTTGAAACGGCGCCTTCCCCGAACGCCGCGATGGTAGTCGTACCTAAAGCCGGCATATTCGCCGACAAAATACCAAGGATAAGAAGCCCGAGCAAAAGGTTCATGGCGGAGCCCGCAATATTTACAAGCATCCGGTTTATGAGCGAGGCTTTGTTAAAAGAATGCTCGTCGTCGCTTTCCTCGTCGCCGCCCTCCATCGCGCAAAAGCCGCCGATGGGGAAAAGGCGCAGGGAATAAGCGGTATCGCCGCGCTGCCTTTTGAAAAACGCGGGACCCATGCCGAGCGCAAACTCATTTACTTTGATTTTTGACCTTTTTGCCGCAAGAAAATGACCTAGCTCATGGACGAATATTAAAAGTCCAAATACGAAAATCGCAAGGATAATCTGCGGTACGTTGTTCATAATGCCTGTAAAAACAGTGGATAAATTCAAGCTAAAATCACAACCCTTTCTGATTGCTCGCAGCACTTGTCACATGACCTTTGAACCTGTAGTTTGAGAGTATGTATTCACGCGCCATCCTGTCGGCTTCCTCAATATCGTTCAGGCTTGTGCTGTTTTTTGTTTTCACATTATCAAGCGCTGCGCCGACAAGCTCCGCAATCTGCAGAAATCTGATTTTACCGTTTAAAAACAACTCGACGGCCTGCTCATTCGCGCCGTTTATCACACAGGGAGCAAGCCCGCCGGACTTTGCGGCGGAAATACAGTGCGACAGGCATCTAAACGTATCGTAATCGGGTTTTTCAAAGGTTAGGGAGCCAAGTGCCGTCAGTGAAAGCCTGCCGTTACCGCGCGGCAAATGCCGAGGGTATGTAATGGCGTACTGTATGGCGGTTCGCATGTCAAGCGCGCCTAACTGCGCGATTATAGAGCCGTCTAGGTACTCGACCGCGGAATGCAAGACGCTTTGGCGGTGTATGACAATCTCGATTTGCTCGGGCGTCAGTTCGAAAAACCACATGGCTTCAATCAATTCAAGGCCCTTGTTCATAAGCGTCGCGGAGTCCACCGATATCTTTTCGCCCATTCTCCAGTTTGGATGCTGTAACGCTTCCTGCCTAGTTACATTTTTGAGCTCATCGGTTGTCCTGCCGAAAAACGGCCCGCCGGAAGCTGTTAAGATAATACCCTTTACATCTTGGCGCAATCCGGAACGCAAGCATTGAAAGATCGCGGAATGTTCGCTGTCAATCGGGATAACCGGTACGCCATAGCGTTTTGCGGCTGACATTACGAGCGTGCCGCCGGCTACAAGGGACTCTTTGTTTGCAAGCGCCAGAGTCTTTCTTTCTTCGATGGCCCGAAGGGCCGGTTTTAGCCCGGCAATTCCGAGTATCGCGTTGATTACGGCGTCGGCGCCGTCGCATGCCGCCGCGTCACATGAAGCGCCTTTGCCTGCGATGATTTTAACGTCTAAGCCTTTTAACTGCGTTTTTAACGCGGGATACAGTTTTTCATCCTCGATTGCCACGAGCTTCGGTTTAAATTCATGCGCCTGAATTGCTAGAAGCTTAACGTTTGTACCGGCTGAAAGCGCCGCAACCGGAATTTTTAAAAATCTGCACACGGAAAGGCTCTGCTGGCCAATCGAGCCTGTAGAGCCCAAAAGTGCAATTTTGTTCATCTTTTTACCACCTGAATGATAGGGCACAAGTATACCCTAAAATATTTTGCAATATTATCCAAAATATTATACTACAAATATATTAAAAAATACAAAAGATTATGTGAACGAATATGAACTCATAAAACAGAGATCAAACTGATGGCGTGCGCGATGATAAACGTTGCGGGAATCGTGAAAAGCACTGAATCGAACCTGTCCATAACGCCGCCGTGCCCCGGCATGATGTCGCCGAAATCCTTGACGCTGAACTGCCGCTTTATCACCGATGCAAATAAATCGCCGAGCACTCCGAGCATGGCGCAAACCGGCGTTAACAGCAAAATCGCAATGTAATTGACGTAGATATAAACACCGAACGCCTCTAAGCACAGCGTAAAAAGAAACGCGATCAATATCATGAAAACCGTGCATCCCAACAGCCCGCCGATCAGGCCCTCCACCGTCTTTTTGGGGCTTACGAAAGGCGCCAGCTTGTGCCTGCCGAACGCGCGGCCCGCAAAATACGCGCAGGTATCGCAAAGCCACGCGCAGCCAAGCGCGAACAACAAGTAAAAACTGCCGGCAACCACGCCGTAAAAGTCCCGCATGAAAACGGCGCATGAAAAAAATAGCGGCACAAACAAGCTGAACAAGATCATGACAGAGACTTGTTCCAGCCGCTCCGTCCGTAAATTTTTTATAAGCAAAATACAGAAAGACACAAAAAATAAAAACAAAATCGGCAGCACCCATCCTTTTATGGCGGGCTCGTTAAAAAACGGGATAATCGCCGCCATTAAAAAAGAAAGGGAGTCAAGGCATGGGTTTTTAAGGCAGCCCGACGCGCGAAGCATTTCAAACAGGGCCATGACGGAAACTGCCGCGATAATCATATTAAAAAATATAGTACCTATCAGCGCTATCGCGGAGCTTAAAATCAAAAGCCCGATTAATGCCGAAATTACGCGTTGCTTCATAAAACCGCGCTCCTACCGTTCATCAGATGTTGCCAAGGCGCCTGTTGCGTTTTGCGTATTCTAAAAGTGCGCTGTCAAAATGCCGTGGCGTAAAATCAGGCCATAAAACATCCAAGAAAATATATTCCGCATATGCCGCCTGCCACAAGAGAAAATTAGATACGCGTATCTCACCGCTTGTGCGTATGATCAAGTCCACATCCGGAATACCTTTTGTATAAAGGTATTCCCCGAATTTAGCCTCGTCAAGGCTTAAGGGCTTTAAGGGGTCGTTTGCATAAGCTTTAGCGGCGCGTAGAATCTCGCTGCGCGCGCCGTAATTTATGGCAATGCTCAAAACAAGACCGTCCCTTTCGCGGCTTTTCTCCTCGAGATCGGTAATCATGCGGCGGAGATCCAGGTCGAGGGCTGAAACGTCGCCGATTACGCGAACGCGGATATTATCGTCCTTGTACTTTTCGGTATCCTTTAAAAACCCGCGCAGGAGGTCCATGATGCCGGCCACCTCGCTTGCCGGACGCTTCCAGTTTTCAGTTGAAAAAGCGTAGGCGGTGAGGTACTTAACGGAGGTATCCACGGCGTGCCGCGCGATTTTACCGAACACCGAAGCGCCCTGCTTATGCCCCGAAAGGCGCGGCAGCCCGCGCTTTTTAGCCCAGCGCCCGTTGCCGTCCATGATAATGCCGACATGATGCGGGAACCCCTCTTTATTTATAACCACTGAATCACCCATTACGCTATGCGTTCCCCCGTGGATACAGGGGAACGAAAGTATTAGGGCGTGTTCACGCTACCGCTCAACGCCCATCTTTTGGCTGATTTTGCGTCATCCGTCGTTAAAAATTCTTGAAATACGCCCAGTATTCCTGCGAATTTTTGCCTAGGCCGACACAAAATCCGCTCAAAATCTGAACATTTCGGATAGCGGGAACATGCCCTAAATCTCCAAAATTTCTTTTTCTTTTTTAGCGGTGATGCCGTCGATTTCCTTTATGAATTTATCGGTAATTGTCTGGATTTCCTTTTCCAGATCCTTTAAATCGTCCTCGGTGATTTCGCTTTTTTTCTTTTGCGTTTTAAACTTTTCGTTGGCGTCGCGGCGTATGGAGCGTATCGCTATCTTTGAATCCTCGCCGAACTTCTGCGCTTTTTTGCACAGCTCTTTTCTGCGTTCCTCGGTAGGCTGCGGGAACGCCACGCGGATTACGTTGCCGTCGTTTGAGGGATTAATTCCCAAATCTGATTTTTGTATTGCCTTTTCAACCGCGTTTAAGACATTTTTGTCCCACGGCTGTATAACAAGTATTCGCGATTCGGAAACGGATACCGCCGCCAAAGACTGAATCGGGGTCGGCGTTCCGAAATAATCCACCATGATCTTGTCAAGTAAGGACGGGTTCGCGCGCCCCGCCCTGATGGACGCAAGCTCCGAGTTTAATACGTTAATGGTTTTGCCCATTTTTTCTTCATACGTCTTTACGGATTCTGATGCCATTCCATATCCTCCTTCACGAGTGTTCCTATTTTTTCGCCTTTGATCGCGCGCACGATGTTATTGGGGTCGCTAAGGCTAAAGACTAAAACCGGGATGTTGTTATCCTTGCACATGGCGGCCGCCGTGGAATCCATAACCTTAAGGTTATCGCCTAAAATTTTGGAGAAAGTAATCTCGTCGTATTTTTTTGCATTTTGATTTTTGCGTGGGTCGCTGTCGTAAATGCCGTCAACCATCGTGGCTTTTAAAATAATATCGGCGTCGATTTCGGCGGCCCTTAAGCTTGCGGCGGTATCTGTCGAGAAGAAAGGGTTGCCTGTTCCGCAGCCGAAAATGACGACGCGGCCCTGTTCAAAATGACGCAGCGCGCGCCCCCTGATATATGGCTCTGCAATCTGCTGCATCGCGATGGCTGTCTGCACCCTCACGGTGACGCCGTGGGATTCAAGCGCGTCGCACAGCGCCAAAGCGTTCATCACCGTTGCAAGCATCCCCATGTGGTCGGCTCTTGTCCTGTCCATTTTGCCGCTTGTCCTACCGCGCCAGAAGTTTCCGCCGCCGACGACGATGCCGATTTCCGCGCCGAGCTCGACGCATTTTTTTATACCCTCGCAGATATTAAAAACAATGTCGTAGTCAAGACCGAATTTATTTTCGCCCGCAAGCGCTTCGCCGCTCAATTTCAGTAAAATCCTTTTATACTTTATTCCCATAGGCAACACGTCCTCCGTTATAAAATGTACCGCCTATATTCTACAATATGATTGCGTTTCTGTAAAGGGCTATTGTGAAATCGTCAAAAATCCTTATTAATTAATGGTTTTGTCTAAGTTTATTCATTTTTAAAGGGTAAAATGATACTAGCAGACATGTATTTAGGTGGAGGCTGTTTTATGAAAAAACTACTCGCGCTGTTTTTTGTCCTTTTAATTTTTTTAGCGGGCTGCTCTAGAAAGCCCGGCGACAGCGTGCCCTCGCAGGACCCGACGCGCCGGCCCGACGCTCCGCCTTTGCAGGAAAGAAAAGCGCACGATACGAAAACGCCTGACGGAGCCGCCGCTTTCGTGCTTGACGAAGTCATCCACCTTGACAGGGAAGAAACGGAAGCAATGATACGCCAGCATTTATCAATAGAAGAAGTGCCGGAATCATATTACGGGATATTAAGCCAGGTATGTAGAAGAATCAAATATAAAACCGGCGCTTCAAAGATAGACGGCAACAGTGCGGAGATTGAAGTAAACGTAACCGTCGTTGACGCGAAAAAAGCAGTTTACGGCTGCATGCCCGGGGCTTTGGCGCATCTTGCGGCATTGCAAATAGCGGGGAAAGATGTAAACGAACCGGAAGTAGTACTTGCAAATTACGCAGCCTCTAACATTGATTGGGATAAAATGCAAACGATTAAGAAAGACACCGTATTGTATCTCGTAAAAAGCCGTAACGGCGAATGGACGCCCGACACGAACCATCATGGAAACATCGAATTCGTAAACGCCGTAAGCGGCGGCGCGGTGGATCTTGCGGAGAGCCTGAAATCAATCGCGGAACGCTTCCAGTAACCAAAAGGCCGCACCTGAAGGGTGCGGCCTTCGCTATTGTTCAGGTGTGTTACAATTTGTTGACAAAGATTCTTAAGCATGTTAAGATATTGTCAAATTAAACGAACAAACAGCAGAAATATCAGCAAAATCACCAAATTGCTTTGCCGTTCGCTTTATGTGAACAGACCCTAATAATTATGATGTGAGGCGGTATGAATCATGCCTTTGTACACAATGGCGGAAATTTTGAAAGACGCCCAGGAAAACAGTTACGGGGTCGGGTTTTACAATGCGGTAAATCTGGAGATGATCCGTGCGTACATACGCGCGGCAGAAGATGAAAAGTCGCCTGTTATTATTGGAACGGCCGAGGTGCTGCTGAATTACTCGGATTTCGATTGGATTACGCCTGCGTTGCTCAGCGCCGCAAGGCAGGCTGCAGTTCCCGTTGCGGTCCATTTGGATCATGCGTACAGCTTCGATACGATAATGCGGGCGTTGCGGGCCGGTTTTGGTTCCGTAATGTTCGACGGCTCGTCCTTGGATTATGAAGAAAACATACGTATAAGCAAAGAAATTGCGAAAATTGCCCATCCTATGGGAGCGGGGCTCGAATGTGAGCTCGGCAAAGTGGGCGGGCTTGACGAAGGCGAAGGGGTCAAAGGAGAAAACGTTTATACAGACCCTGAGCATGCAAAAGATTTCGTCACACGCACCGGCGCGGATTTTTTGGCTATATCAATCGGAACGACCCACGGCGTATATGCCGAAACGCCAAAGCTTGATTTCAGCCGCCTGTCTGAAATCAGGCGCGACGTGTGCATTCCGCTTGTACTCCACGGCGGCAGCGGGCTTTCCGATTTAGATTTTAAAACATGCATCAAGCGCGGAATCTGTAAGGTGAACGTTTACACGGATGTGATTACCGGCGCCATAAACCGAATCCGGGAGCGCGGGGAAGAACTTGGATATACCGATTTGCTTCAGGCTGCCGAAAACGCCATGTATGACATAACTGTGGAGAAAATCCGCACGTTTGGAAGCGGAGGCCGGGCGTAAGGGGCGCGGATTCCTGATTTGCCGCATATGGATGAGCGATAAAGCATATAAAAAAACCACCGCGCATAAGGCCGGTGGTTTTTTATAAATTTATAAAAGATTATCTGAAAACAGGTTTTTTCCAGTTGGGGTTATTAGAGACTCTTACCTGGTCGTTTTCGCTTTCGCCGTCGCGCAAGAGACGCGCAACCACTATAAAGCGCTGGTATTCGCCGACATTATATTGCCTTGTGCATGTAGACAACGTAAGCAGGCGGTCGGAGCTGTCTACTTCAAAGTCGTAAGTGTATATTGAGCGTTCCTGCCATTCCTTGATAATATTAGCAAAGCCCGTGTTGTTATTAAAGGGCGAGTTGTAATTAAACCGAGGGGTCATCTCGACGTAAGTGACGGAAAAGACTCTCCAAATCCCCTCATATTCCCCGGTTGAAAAATAAATGTGGGGGTTGGTTCTTGCGAAATCTATGCTCTTATAAGACGGAAGCTCCGCAAACATAGTGAGCGGGTTGCCGTCGGGGCCTCTGCCGGGTCCGATTACGAACGGCTCCCTTAAGTTATTCCAGTTATGACCGTACAAGACGATATTCCTGGAAGAACCGCTTTTCCAGTTTGCCCCGAACTTGGTGCGTGAATCGACATACGTTGCGGTTGCAGGCCTTGCGGCCCAGTTTGAGAACGCCAAGTCAGGATAATTCGTGCCGCGCCAGTCGCGCTTTAGATAATGTTCGTTACTTTTTGCGTTAAATGTAATAGGCTCGTTGATTGAGGTTCCTGGAATGGAAAGCCATCCGATGACCTCGGGATTTATCTCCCTGCATTTTTTGATCCATGACTGAAGCCTTTTAAATTCAAGCCCTTCACGCTTGCTGGTGGCAAAGCCCTTTTTCTGGCTTTGCCCCGAATCGTCAATACTGGCGCTTGCCGTTGGCGACAGTAAAAATGCCATAGCAAGAGCTAAAGAAGTAATTTTTAAAACGAGTTTTTTCATAAGCGGATAAATACCTCCCTGAAAATATAGCGGTTGATTTGCCGGGCAAAAACAAACACAAATATTACGCTTAAGTATCACATATTAGTGTGAACTGCATATGAACGTTTAGCACAAATCCATTAACATTTTATCATAATTATCCGTGATGTGACAACAATTATTTTAAAACCGTCAAATATAACAAAAATTACATGGGGCATTATAGAAAAATGGCAAATATTAGGGATTTTATTGCGGATTTTTGTAGCGCCGATTTTTTTGTGATATACTTATTTTGATTACCAAAAGCAAAGGATAAAAGATATGTTTTTATTATCATCACAAGACGGGAAAGCCAGATGCGGCACGCTTAAAACCGTGCACGGCGATGTTAAAACGCCGCTGTTTATGAACGTCGCAACAGCCGGCGCGATCAAGGGCGGAGTATCGTCTAAGGATTTGACCTCGCTAAGGTGTCAGGTCGAGCTGTGCAACACATACCATCTGCACCTTCGCCCCGGCGACGGCGTCGTTTACAAAATGGGAGGGCTTCATAAATTTATGGGATGGGACGGGCCGATCCTCACCGACAGCGGCGGGTTTCAGGTTTTTTCGCTTGCAAAGCTGCGTAAAATTGAGGAAAGGGGCGTAAACTTCCAGTCTCATATCGACGGCAGGCGCATCTTTATGGGTCCTGAGGAGAGCATGAGGATACAGTCGAATTTAGGCTCCACAATCGCGATGGCGTTCGACGAATGCATCGAGAACCCGGCGGAATACGGATATACGGAAAAATCGATTGCAAGGACTACGCGCTGGCTTTACCGCTGCAAGGAAGAGCTCGACCGCCAAAACTCGTCGCCGGATACGCTAAATAAACGGCAGATGCTGTTCGGGATAAACCAAGGCTCCATATACAAGGATTTGCGCGTCCGCCATATGGAGGATATCGTAAAGCTCCGGCTTGACGGATACGCGATCGGCGGGCTTGCGGTAGGCGAGACGGCAAAGGAAATGTACGCGACCATCGATGCGGTGGAGCCGTTTATGCCTAAGGACAAGCCGCGGTACCTCATGGGCGTGGGTACGCCTGTGAATATCATTGAGGCGGTGTCGCGCGGAATCGACATGTTCGACTGCGTCATGCCGAGCCGCAACGCCCGTCACGGCACGCTGTTCACATGGAACGGAATCATGATAATAGGAAACGCAAAGTACGAAACAGATCAACTGCCAATTGACGAAAGCTGCGGCTGCGAGGTGTGCAAAACATATTCGCGGGCTTATCTCAGGCATCTGCACAAAGCGGGCGAGCTCTTAGCGCACAGGCTTTTAGTCATGCATAACCTGTATTTTTACAATACCCTGATGCAGCGTATACAAGATGCGGTCGAATCTAAGGCGTTCGATGATTTTAAAACCCGCATGGTTCCCGTACTCGGCAGGAGGATTTAATACTTGCTTAACGGTTTGATTGTGTGGTATACTCTACGGTGAACAATAAAAGAAGTTATAAAAAGGAGTTTTGATTGATGTTAAACATGTTGCTTGCGGCAGCGCCCGCGGAAGAGGTCGGGGCGATGGGGCTGTTCGGCTCCTTTATGTGGTTTGTGCCAATTATCGCGATTATGTATTTCCTGATGATCCGCCCGCAGAAAAAACGCGAAAAGGCCGTACAGGAAATGCGCTCGAAAATTGAAGTGGGCGACGAAGTCATCACGGTTGGCGGCATTATCGGACGCGTTGCGAGCATAAAGGACGATTCGCTTGTGCTGGAAACAGGCTCTGACCGCAGCAAAATACGCATTATGCGCTGGGCTGTGCAGTCGAACAATACCGTCCATGACACGCCCGATTCCGGCAAATAAAGCAAATAAAAGTACTATCATGGGCAAGCTCCGAATATGAATTAGTATATATTGGAATTGGAGGAGTTTGCATGTCCAATAAAGGACAGATTACAGAAAGCGTAGGAACAGGGCGCATGATGCGGCCGGTCGCTGTCAGCGTTGCTTTAGGCGCTGTGGTATGCGTTGTGATTTTGCTTGTTCTTTCAGTCGTTATTTCTGCGGTAAATGTGCCACAGTCGGCGATTAACCCGATGGCGGTGCTCGCAATCAGCGCCGGCGCGTTCTCGTCGGGACTGTCGTGCTCGAAAATCATGAGAAGAAACGGCCTTATGTGCGGCCTTGTATGCGGTTTGGTTTTCTCTGTGATTGCGCTTATCTGCAGCCTGGCGGTACCGGGTAACGCCTTGGGGCTGGGCGCTTTGCTAAAGACGATGCTGATGGTATTTTCCGCAATGCTTGGCGGCGTGGTCGGCATCAATACAAGGCGGCGCAGAAGATAGTTTTCCATTTTAAAAGGAGGTTAAAAGCCATGAAATATGTTAAAACCTTAAACAAACCGAATTTAAAAGAAACCGCGGCAAAGGGCGGCTGCGGCAAATGCCAGGCGTCCTGCCAATCGGCGTGCAAAACGTCATGCACCGTCGCAAACCAGAAGTGCGAGAAATAGCGAGATTCACGATAATTACAGTTATCCCCGCCGGCACAGGCGGGGATAATTTCATACGGGAGTGTCTTGATTGATTCATAAATTTAAGCAAAAAGGCCATCATATTGTGATTGATGTAAACAGCGGCGCCGTCCATGCTGTGGACAAGCTCTTGTTTTTGTTGCTTGACCACGTAACCCCTCCGCTTTTTGAGCTGCCGGAGAAAACCGCGATTGACGGCTATTCCGGCGCGGAAATCCTCGAAGCCCTTTTGGACATCCGTGAGCTTTACGGCATAGGGCAGCTTTATTCGGACGATGATTACGAAAAATACGCGGAAAACATGGTTTTATCTCCGATCAAGGCGATGTGCCTGAACGTATCCCACGACTGCAATTTGCGGTGCGAATACTGCTTTGCAGAAACCGGCGACTACGCGCAGGGGCGCGCGGTCATGAGCGCGGAAACAGGTAAGGCCGCGATTGATTTTCTGATCAGCCATTCTAAGGACAGGCAAAATCTTGAGGTGGATTTTTTCGGCGGAGAGCCGCTTTTAAACTTTGACGCCGTAAAAGAAATCGTTTCACACGCGCGGTCAAAGGAGAAAGCGCACAACAAGAATTTCCGTTTTACAATAACGACAAACGGGCTTTTGCTCGACGATGAAAAAATCGATTACATAAACGCCGAGATGGAAAACGTCGTGCTGTCCCTTGACGGCCGGCGCGGCGTAAACGACCGCGTGAGGCGAAGGGCGGACGGCTCCGGCAGCTACGGCGACGTTTTGCCGAAGCTTCAAAAGCTTGTCGCAAAGCGCGGCGGCAAGGACTATTACGTGCGCGGAACGTTTACGAAGTACAACATGGATTTTTCAGACGACGTGGCCGCGCTGCATAAGCTGGGGTTCGACCAGATTTCGATCGAGCCGGTCGTTGCGCCAAAACAAATGCCATATGCGCTTACCGGCGAGGATTTGCCGCGGATTTTCGATGAATACGAGAAGCTCCGCGACGTTTTGGTAAACGAAAAGCGCGCGGGGAACGGCTATAACTTCTTCCACTTCATGCTGGATCTGGACCAAGGCCCTTGCGTAATAAAACGGCTTCGCGGATGCGGCTGCGGCAACGAATACGTCGCCGTCACGCCGGACGGCGGCATTTACCCGTGCCATCAGTTTATCGGGTACGACGGCTGGCGCATGGGCAGCGTCCACGACCAAAGCTTTGACCTTGGGATGAAAGATATGTTTTCGAAAATCAGCGTGTACCAAAAAGACGAATGTAAAACGTGCTGGGCGAAATTTTATTGCAGCGGCGGGTGCAGCGCGAACAATATGCGCTACGAGGGCGACGTGAAAAAGCCTGTGAAGCTGACGTGCGATATTGAAAAAAAACGGCTGGAATGCGCGATCGCGATGAAGGCGGAATTAGCGGAGGATAGCCCTGTCGTTGTGTAGGTAATTTATATACTGCGAGGGAAACAAACCATGAGCAAAAACGAAATAAAACAAACGGGGTTTTAGGCCCTGTCACGGAAGAAATTTATTTTCGCGGCTTTTTATTGCCGGCGTAAAAAGATTGCATGAGCGCCATGAGAGGCTTCGAAAGAGGTCTAATAAGTATCGACAGCAAGGCGGAAAATCGGCAGACATAGCTTCGGCGAACAAGATAATAGCCAATCACCCCTTCGAAAACGCTTGCCTGTTAGATGTTGTCCAAAAATAAATTGGCGGCAGTGATAGCTGTCCAAACATCCTATGAGACCCGTTCACCGCAGACTTAGCTGCCGAAGGGTACCTGACAAAATAAATCATACGATTACAGGCGCATTGTAGCACAAAATATTCGCTGATGGTCCCGACGGAGCGTGTGACTCGCGAGGCTACGCGCCACTATTGGCCTTATCAACATCTTTGAGGCAATCACGCTAGTGCGCTGTGAACATTATGCCCATATGATGTTAATGTTTATTGATGGTTAGGCATAAGGAGGATAATTCTCTATGAGCGAAAAAACGACGGTGGCAATCACCATTCAAGGCTTAACTAAAGCGTACAAAAACAACAAAGTATTGAGAGGGGTTAACATATCGGTACAAAAAGGGAGCATTTTCGCATTATTGGGCTCGAATGGCGCGGGAAAGACGACAATAGTAAAAATTTTATCAACGTTGATACATCCAGACGGAGGGAGCGCGGAGGTTCTTGGCCTTGACGTCGTAAAGCAAGCGAAGCAAGTGCGAAACCACATTAGCTTAACCGGCCAATTTGCAACAGTGGATGAACAATTAACAGGAAAAGAGAATTTACTGATTATTGGAGCGTTATGGCATGTATCCGACAGGAAAGAGCAAGCGGATAAATTGTTAGAGATGTTTCAATTGACTAACGTTGCAAACAAACGGGTATCTACATATTCGGGTGGCATGCGCCGCCGATTGGATATTGCAATGGGCATGATGGGACAATCATCGATCGTGTTTTTAGACGAACCAACGACTGGGCTTGACCCGCAAAGCCGGTTGGCCATGTGGAATATCGTGAAATTAATGTCGAGTCTTGGCAAGACGGTCTTTTTGACAACGCAATATTTAGACGAAGCTGATTATTTGGCCGACTATATTGCAGTTTTACACGAAGGCGTTATCATTGCAGACGGCACATCTGAAGAATTGAAAAAAACATTGCCACAAGGCATTATTCAAATTCAATTTAATAATGAGTTGGATCTGAAAAAAGCAAAGGCGTTATTAGATGAATATCCCATTCGAGACGACAAAGAAATAAATACATTGAATATACAAACGGACAGTAGTGCAAAAGCCTTTGCGGACGTTTTAAACCGTATAAATGAAATAAACATCGAAATCCTAAAATTCACACCTAAACAACCTACGCTTGAAGACGCATTTCTTATATTAATTGGTGAGAAAAAGGAGGATGTGTGACATGCGATATAGCAAAGAAGGTTGGTTTTTGCGTGATTCGATAACATTGTTTGAGCGATGCATTATGTTGGCGTTTCGGAGCCCAGGCGCAATCGGTTTGGCATTTATTGCGCCGGCTTCTATAATGGCGGTGTTCGTATATGTGTTTGGTGGTGCGTTGGATATAGGAGACGTAAGTGTCGTTGACTATATCGTACCGGGGGTTGTCTTGTTGACAATCGGACAAAGTGCGGCCCCAATTTCAGTCAGATTTAACAACGACATGACAAAAGGGGTTATTGATCGATTTCGAGCCATGCCCATTGCAAAATCTTCTATCTTGATAGGACATGTAACGGCGACGGTTTTGCAAAATGTTATTTCAGTCGCAGCGACAATTGGCGTTTCACTGCTTGTCGGTTTTCGACCGCAAGCCGGTTTGATCGATTGGTTGATGGCCGCGGGTATAATGTTGCTTTATATTATTGCAATTATGTGGTTGACGGTGTTTGTCGGTTTGTTTGCTAAAGATTCCGAAGGCGCTTCCAGTATGATGACATTGCTCGGCACACTTCCGTTTTTAAGCTCGGGGTTTACACCAACAGATACGATGCCTGTGGCTTTGCGAATATTCGCGGAAAACCAGCCCATGACACCGATAATAAACAGCGTACGTGCATTGTTGCTAGGTGAATTGTTAGATGACAGGACATTGCAGCTTGCGTTGTTTTGGTGCGTGTTAATGATCGTGATATTCTATATCTCCGCTTTGCTAATTTATAAGCGTAGAACGACAAAATAATGCTAAATTGGGATCTGTGATTTAATAGTTGGGGTTTAAATATAATCAGTTAAGTGCGGTAACCACCTGGTTGAATAACAGTAAGCGTAAAACAAGACGTCACATGCAAAAGCAGTATAAAAGTGTGAGAAAATATCCTAAAGGACTCGAAAAACTAACGGTAAGAAAATCGAGACAATACTCAGAAGGAGAAATAGGAAATGGACACACGCAAGATGGCAATGGAGCTTCGTGTAAATCACTGGGCATCAGCCCTTCATGAGCGGCGAGCCAGCGGATTGAGCATACGACAATGGTGCCGTGAAAACGGAGTTGGGGAGAAAACATATTACTACTGGCAACGCAAGCTACGCGAAGCTGCGTGCCAAAAGTTGCTCCCTACCGAGCAGGAGAAAGATAATAAATCACTCGTTCCGAGCGGCTGGGCCGTATGTGAATCTGCGAAACCTGCGGTGGAAGCAAGCATAGTGACGGTTGAGA
>WRLK01000026.1 GCA_009777635.1 Oscillospiraceae bacterium
CTAGAAAAATAAATTACAAGCGCACCCAATGATTTCAAATATTCATTGTAACGCATTACCGTACCTACAACCTCGCCGTTATCATTTGGTGAAAAAGAGCCGGTATAGAACTGTTTACCGCCAATCGCAACCGTAGGCATCGTATCTTTGTTGGGCATTATGCTTGAATTATGCTTCATGGTTGTCTCAATTATTTGCTTGTTCTTATCCTCCAGGAACGAATAATACTTGTCGTCAAACATGCTGCAAGCCGGATTTATCGTCCCCCGGCGTCATCCAATAACAACATGCCATAAGGCGCCAAGTCTGCCTGTATTGCCCTGCCATGAAGCGTCGCAGCCGCGGTCACAGGACTTGAAGAGTTGTTGACAATCACCACCGCCTTGGAGTGCGGAAAAAAAGCGTACTCCAAGCGCGAATCAGAACAATCCCATGTGGTATCCGCGCAACCGCAGGCTTCCAGAATCAATTGTTTCAGCGAGCGGGTGTTTTGGGGGCCGTGACGGTAGGAGGACAGATACAGGCCCATGCCCCGGCCAAAGCTGTTTTCCGTATGCAGCGGATGTCCGTCGGCGGCAGCCAGAATGCGCGTCTGCTTGTTGGTGAGGTAAATGCCCGGCTGCGGCTTGATTCCTTCAAATGCAATTTCGCTTCTCACAACCTCAAAGCTCCATTGCCCGTGGTTGATGCGCTCGCCGGTGTCGATATCCACGCCGAATACATGCGCCATCCTAAAAAACGTATCGTACCCGTTCACCGCCGAAGGCGCGCCAACCCCAAGTAAAACTCCGCCCTTGTGGATCCAATGAGTCAGCGCGGCAACAAGCCGTTCATTGCGCCATTTATCGCCCCCGCTCCAAGCGCTGCCGGCAAACCCGGCATTTATAATGACGTTCAGGTCATCGGGCACACTGTCCCGAATTTCCTCAAACCCCAAAAACCGCACCTCGAATGGCAGGCCCGAAAGGCTTTCAATCAGATTAATCAAGTCATTATCAGGGTTTTCATGGTAGTGGCCACAGCAAGTCCAGCTTCGTAAGCTTCCCCAAGCCGTGAGTATTCCCACGACGGGCTTCAGGTTAAGAGGAGCGCCTTGCGCGTGAAGGTTTCGGATTATGCGGAATTCGTCTGCAATTTTGGCTATGTTTTCTACAAACTCGGGAAACGGTTCCACCAGATGGAGGTAACCGCCAAGCCCGATTCTTTCAATGGGCGCCCGCAGCATGGCGCGGCGTACAGCCGCCCAATACTCCATGGCTTCCCGGGCCGGGTTCCCCCCGGCGGCAAAGGTCGTGGCGCCGCCAAGCCCGACCGGGAACAGGTATGGGTGTAGCCTTAATTCATGCGTTTTTACCTGCGCAACGCCGGAGCACATGCGGCTTTCAAAGCCTGAAAACACACATTTGATGATTCCATCGAACCCAATGGAGGAAAACCGCGGCCCGTATGGCTCTAAGCCAATCCAGCTGTCATCGTAAAAAATATAGGCTTGTTTGCCGTGGCGGTGCACCACGTCGACCAGTTGTTTGGCAAAATCCGCAACGAAATCACAAATAAAACCTATCCAGTCGCGCAAGCGGGAATCCGGCGGCATATGGGTTGTGCGATATTTGCCGCCGTTTACAAAATCTTCTGCCGTCAAACAGTAGCCATATGCTTTTTGAAAATTTTCCAGCATCAGAGGGCTAACGGCAAAGGCGTAGGAACCCCAGTCTACGAAAAGGTTTCGGTTCTCGCTGTGGCTGCCCCAAATCCATGTGAAGTTGTAAAACAGCGAGGTGAAGCGCGCCACGGTGGTTTCGGGGTGCGCCAGGCACCACTGTTCCATCCAGGCCAGCAGATATTTGCGTGCCTGCTCATACACCGGGTCCACTTGCATCAGGTGCTCACTGTCCCAGTTGTTGGTGGTGTGATTATACATCGAGATTTCTTCCCAGATGCGAAAGGCTAGGAAGCTGACGGTATAGGTATGCCAGAGGGCAGGCTTCTCCAGCACGACCGTGCCGGCTTCATAACGCCAGGATTTCCGCGGCAGTATTTGTCCTGTGGTGCGGTCGACCACCTGCCAGTGCTCCTGAGATTCCGGTGTTTCATTCACCGCTGCATGTTGATCGAAAAAATCGTCAAGCAAAGAAATTTCGAGCACATCAGCATCAGCCACAGCAGGGCTTGTGATGAGGAAGGTCTGCTGCTGCATCTTTGGATGCTGCTTCAGCCAATCGTTGTGCTCGCGTATGATACAGACAGTGGAATAAATACCATAGCCCGACTTTGTAATTTCTGGCGACAGGGTAGTACCGTCGCTGTCCCTGATGATATCGGCGCCCCACTTTTTTGCAAGCTTCAAGGTCAGCGCTTCATGTCCGGCTTCTCCGGGAAGGGTAAACCCGCCGGTTGGCTTGGCCGTCATCCTCTCACCCCTCCAATATAAATCTCATTCAGATATTGAAGCTCCGTCTGCGCGTGCGCTTCCAAAAAGCCCTCCCGCAGCAGAGGCACCTGTTTGCCCAAACGTTTCAGCCCGTCACAGATACCGCTGTAATCCAAAACTCCCTGCCCAAGCGGCCCCTCGATCCATTCGCGGCGCTCCTCATTAGGGGCGCCGTCCTTAATGTGGCAGGCGAGTATGTCTTGCCCAAAGGCATCGAAGCATTCCCTCCACAGGGCTTGCTGTGAACCGGCCCCATCCGGAGCCAGCAGGTTTAGCGCGTCAAATATAATGCCGATGTTTTCCCCTCTAAAGCATTTCATGAGCTGGTAGGCGGCTTCGGGAGAACGCAGCGTATGAAACCGGACAGGCTCTATGCCAATGGTCACCCCGAACGGTTTCGCTTTTTCCAGCATGAACTCCACGCTGTGGCACAAGATTGAAAATGCCTTGTCCCATTCGGCGGCACCTCCGCAAAAGGTCGTCGTTTCCGTACCGATGCACCCTGCTTTCAGGGCGGCGGCAGAGCGAATGCCCTGCGCAAAGTTTTGCAGGTGCTTATCCCGTTCCGCTTTGTCCGGGTGCACAGGTTCGATATAGCAGCCCAGAACGGAAACGGAAATCGCTTTCTCATGAAAAACGGTGCGGATTTTTTCCAGCAGTCCGTCTGTAACATCGTGATAGGAGGCGATCCCCGGAATAGATTTTGGGATTGCAAGCTGTCCGCATGAAAACCCGTATTCGTTCAGCTTTCCCGCAAGCTGTTCCGGCTCGAAAGACCCAAGGTCGTGCATTCTAACCCCAACATATCCATTTTTTTCTATTTTCATTATGAACGAGGCTCTCCTTTTTTCAGTTTGGGTCCCACTCGGCTTCTGTCCAGCCATTGTAGGTTTGAATGAATTTTTGATGCAAGGTGGCGTCTGATTTCGCCGCGATTCGCTTGCGGTAATCACGTGGGCTGGCGCCAAGGATATCCTTGAAATTCCGGTTGAAGCTTGCGATAGAATTAAAGCCGACACTGTTGGCGACACTCAGGACGTTTTGGTTGCTGGTGCTTAGCAAGATGCAGGCCTGATTGATACGGATAAAATTAATGTAGCTCAAAGGGGATGTTCCCATCGCGGTTAAAAATAATCTTCGAAAATGGTTCTCGCTCAAGTGGCAAAGATTCGCCAATTCGTTGACGGTAATCTTTTTCATATAGTGGTCTTGAATATAATGGATTGCGTCCCTAAGCTCGAAGCATTGATTCACCGGCTGGTCGTTGGTTCTTTTGGTGACTTTTAATGTATGATACATACGCTTTATACGAAAAAGCAGGGCTACCGCAGTTGATTTAAAAACGGCGCCCCAGTCGTCCCTGCGCTGTCTTATCTCGTCAAGCAAGGACTGGCACAAAGCGAATACATCAGCAAATTCATCGCGGTTGATGACACAATTTTCTCTTGAAATATCATCCAATAGCAAGGTGTGGTTATCGGGAATCTGAATCAGGTAATCCGTCAATAATGCTTTGAAATCGATAAAGATATAAGACCAAAGACTTTTCGTTCCCTCACTTGAATAGGTTGTGTGCGGAAGGTGCCGGGGAATGATGGTGCAGTCGCCGGCCTTAAACGCTACTGTAGTATCATCGTCAAATTCGATGATTCCCTCGCCGGTGTGGCAGAAGCCTAATTCGACACAGTTGTGAAAATGCATCCGGCTGCTTTTTTTGTCGGAAATATACCATTTATCGCCCTGTAAAAGTATCGCGGGAATATCTATTGGAAGCTCATAAAAACGGTGTTCAACTACGGGTCTTGTCTTTTTACGCATATCAATCTCTCCGGCATATATCACAAAAAACGCATTTCATATGCTTTGAGCCTGTGTTCAATAACTTACAGGTTATTTTACCGTGCCTTTTCATCCCCGCCTGAGCTTTCCAGCGCCGCCGTTAATTGTGCCAGAGCCAGCCCCTGCCCCCAGCCTTGGGCCCAGACCTTCGGGATGCTTCGATAACCATCCTTGTCGCGCATGACGGCTGTGCCCCCCGACACGTTCATCACGCGGCCGTCGGGGGCAATGTTGTCCAGCACACCGTCAAGAGCCTTTTGGGCATAGCCGGTATGCAAAGGATTGTTGTTGACAATCATAGCGGCGCCAATACCCGCGGTGGCGGACACTTCGCCATAGCTTTCGCCATCATTCAGGAGGGTCCCCCACAGCCCGTCGTCCCGCTGTAGTTTTTTCAAGGCGGCCAGTTGATCCCGCAGGGAGCAATCGACGTGCATATACGGCGGATACAGATAGGGTTGAGGCAGCACCATACGCACCCGGCTCATGGTATAGGCGGCCCAAGCGTTGGCGCGTCCCCAGAAAAAGCCGGACATATGCCCTTTTTCCACGTTGTTGTAGGCATGGTACCACAGGCTCGCATCATGGTCCTGCAAGTATTCCACATGCCAGTAATATTGATTTAACGCATCGTTCACCAAGGCCTCATCTTCCAACTGCACCCCGGCGCGAAGCATAAAGTATCCCGCCATGAACAAGGTGTCGGCCCATGCCTGCTCGGGAAAATCGTTCGCGGTGGAAACGGTGTGCTGCAACACGCCGTCCCCAAAACGGATGGCCTTATTTCGCAGATAATCCAGCTTGCTGTGAACAAGCTCGAGATATCGTTTTTCCTCTGTGCAAGCATACAGCGTCAGCAAACAGTGCCCCATAGCACAGGTATTTACGGTCCATGCCGGCAGGCCAAGCTTGATTCGTTCATCCACGCCGGCCCGAAGCCCCTCTAAGTAATCCGCTTTTTTGGTGGCCTCATAGGCGCGGGCTATGCCATAGTAGGCCACGCCGCAAGGCCAGTCCCATGTCAAATCCATATCCAGCGTTTTCGCCACCACATGGTCAATTTGCTCCAACAGTTTATCTGCATTGTACTCTAGTATCATAATCCGATGCCTCCGAAGCGCCATTGCGTTTTCCGCGGTGCCGCGCTTGTTCGTTATTTTAGACCTGTTGTTGAAATACCTTCAACCAAGTATCTTTGCAAGGTAATAAAAATGGTTACCACCGGCACAAGGGAAAGGATAGACATGGCGAATATCGCGCCCCAATCGGTGGCTGTGCTGGGGTCTGAAAACATACGCAGCGCCAGTGAGGCGGGGAAGTTTATCGTTCCGCGCACATATAATAGCGCTCCGAGGAAGTCGTCCCATTTCCAAATGAAAGAAAAGATACCTGCCGTAATCAGCGCCGGTACGGAAAGCGGAAGGATAATACGGGCAAAAATGCTGTAGAAGGAACACCCGTCAATCTTAGCCGCTTCGTCAAGCTCCTTGGGGATACCGTCCATGAAGTTTGTAATCAAATAAACAAAGAAACCTTGAATCGCGAAAAATGTGGGGACAATAAGCGGCAGATAGGAGCCCACCCATCCCAAGGTGTTAAACCACAGGAATTGAGGAATCATCAATACCTGCGCCGGCAGCATAAGCGTTGAAAGCATCAGCGCGAACAAAAGCTTTCTTCCTTTGAAGCGGCCGCGGGAAAAGCTATATCCAACGAGCGAGGACGACACCAGCGCGCCGACCGTCCCTAAGCCTGAGATAATGAATGAGTTGAGGAAGAATCTGCCAAATGTTACGCCGGATACACCGTTCCATCCATTGGCGTAGTTTTCCAAGGTCCATTTTTCCGGAATTAAAGAGGTTGCCGTGTGGAAAATCTGGCCGGTTTCTTTAAACGCGCTCATAAACATCCAGATTAACGGGTATATCATCACAATACCGATAATCAGGACAACCGCCTGGCTAATAAAGTGTCCGAGCCTGCTTTTTTTATTAACCATCATTAAAATCCTCCATCATAAACCCAGAATCTCTTCGTTTTGAAAAGGATTGCCGTGATTGCGCCGATGATTAACAACATCACCCATGCTTGCGCGGCGCCTTCGCCGGGACGCTGGTTTTGGAAGATTGTTTGATACATATGCAGCACGTAGAATCTTGTGGTATCCCTCGGGCCGCCTTGCGTGATGACGAACGCTTGCGTAAACGCCAGAAAACCACTGATTGTCTGCATCACAAGATTAAAGAAGATGGTTGGCGTTAACAGCGGCAATGTAATCTTAAAAAATCTTCTCGGGCGGCTCGCACCATCAATGCTTGACGCCTCGTAAAGGGAATCTGGAATTTGCTTTAAGGCAGATAAGAAAATCAACATGGAAGAACCAAATTGCCAAACCGCCAATAATATCAAGGTCCAAATCGTTGTTCTTGAATCGCCTAACCACGCAAAATGCCGGTTGAGCCCTACCAGCCCTAGCAACGCGTTCAATATACCGTCTTGATGAAAGATTCTGCCCCAAAGGATTACGACAGCCAAAGATCCGCCAAGTATGGACGGCAGATAGTACATCGCGCGGTAGATTCCCACAAGCTTTGAGCTCTTGAGCAAAAGCAGCGCGACGATTAAAGCAAATAACAGTCTTAACGGCACGGATGTAAATGTAAAGTAGAACGTAGCGCGAATGGATGACCAGAAACGCGGGTCATTAAACATATTCCTATAATTATCCAAGCCGATCCATTCATATGTAGGCCTTATCATGTGGTAGTTTGTAAAGGAATAATAAAGCGACAGGAGCATTGGAACGATTAAGAACGCTAAAAACCCGATGATAAACGGCATTACACAGACAACGGATGCAACATTATCCTCCTTCAGGAATCCAATGAGTGAAAATTTTTTACTTTTCATTTTAATGACCCCATTCCAAGAATCCATCTACATTAGAGATATAAGCCGGTTCAAGCTCTGTTTCAGGCGTAAACGATAAGCTTAGAGTCTACCCGGAATCTCCATTAAAGGAGATTCCGGGTAGGCCCTCAAGCTGCAAGGAGCGTTAACCCCTCAAGGGCGTGTTCCCGCTACCGCTCAACGCCCAAGTGATTTACAACAAGTTGCCGGCAAAAGCAGCGAAGCTTGCCGCGGCGTCCGCCGGTGTTATTGTGCCGAAAGCTACTTCATCAACCACCAGCCGCAGCTGGCTGTTGATTTCCCCTGCCGCCGCCGGCCTGAGGGCATATGGGATGGTTGAATTTTCTGTTACCATTGATACATAATCAAGCATAATGGCTCCTACCTCGCTCATATCCGGGGTAATCGTGCTAACAACTACCGCAGAAGCCGGAACGCCCCGCTCACCCAACATGATTTTGTGGGCGTCAACGTTGTTTGTCCAGAAGTTGACAAGCCCTGCGGCTACATCGACGTTATCGGTGTTGGCAGCGATTGAGAAGTACATCGAAGCCCTTACATAGTTAGAGTTAGCCGGGTTGTGTGACGGGTATGGCGCCATTGCCAGCACGACCCCTTCCGGAGCGGCTGCCTGAAGGCCCGTAAGGCCATTCGACCAGCCAAATGTCACCCATGACTGTGTGTTGAGCTCCCCGCCTGCGATTAGGGGGTCTTGCTCCACGACGCCCGCGCGGCCTATGAATGAAGCCGGGTCATATCCCCAACCCTCGCTGGCGCCTTGCGCGACCAGCTCAAAGAAAGGCTGGAACATTTCAGCCGCAGGATTCACCCACATATTCGCCATGTCGCCTCTTACCAGAAACTCAAGCGGGTTGGAGGGGTCGGACAAAGCAAAGTTTGTGCGGATTCCCGCATCTTCGTATACTTTCTTGGAAATTTCCACGAACTGGTCAATGGTCAAATTATTGGGAACGTCGATTCCCAGCTCATCCATTAATGTCTTATTGTAAATCATTGCCGGGGCGTTTTGCCCGATAGAAACCGCATAGATTCCGCCGTCAACGCGCCCCAGGCCAACAACCGCCTCCGGAACGTTTGAAAGATCGATTTGGCCGCTTTCAATCAGCGGCGTAAGGTCCATTAACTGACCGTTGCCTACATACTCCTCCAGCGTGGAAATGTCCATTTGAATAACGTCCGGAAGGTCGTTTGAAGCTGCAAGGGTAGCAAGCTGTGTCCAATAATCAGCCCAGCCTACGGTTAATTCCTCTATGCTCACGCCCGGGTTAGCAGCTTGGAACATCTCTCTTACTTCTGTTGTTTGCTCGTTGCGGGTGGGGTTGCCCCACCATGCGAGGATAATGTTGCCGGAAAGCTCGTCTGCCGTGTCCTCTGCCGGCGCAGGCGGTGCGCTTTCCGCCGGGCTGCTCTCTGCCGGCGGCGCGCTTTCCGGCGGCTGTGTGCTGCTGGTGCAACCGAATAAAGCAACTGACATCATGACCGCAAGTAACATTGCTAGGATAATTCTTGGCTTCTTCATTTCAATTTCTCCTTAAGTTATGTTTATATCGTGAACGAAACAATAAATCCCCGCGAAAAACTCGCTAAGAAAATATTATTCCCTATCACTTTTTCTTTCTATTTTATACTACATCAAGGTGGTTTTCTAATACTAGCGTGTCAAAAACATATCATTTTCCACCATTTAATCTTTTGCATAAAATCCTATGTGTAAAATCTACGGATATGCCGCACTTTTACGACAATGCCGAAAAGGTGTCGTTGTTATGCATAATAACGGCTTGACTTTCTTTCAATTTTAATATATATTTGATTATAGCACCTTGCATCCAAGAATGCAAGAGGAAGAGGTCATGTAATGTTAAATGGATATCCTAATCATATAAATGGTGTAGATATTTACAATCAATTAAAAGAAGACATTCTTGCTTTAAGGCTAAAGCCCGGGCAAATGATTAGCGAAAACGAAATCGCCAGTATTTATCATGTTTCAAGGACGCCCATAAAAACCGCCTTCCTGAGGCTGAAGGGCGAAAAATATATAGAAATTATCCCGCAAAAAGGCAGCTTTGTCACCTTGCTTGACATGAAATATATCAAGGATATTATCTACATGCGCGCGGTGCTGGAAGTGGATATGCTCAACAATATCATTGACCGGGGCGATTCCGGCAAGGTTGCCGTCATACTGGAAAAAAAACTTGAGGGGCAACACCGGCTGCTTGCAACCGGCGAAGTAACTCCCACCACTTTTTATGATATTGACAGCGCGTTTCATTATACGCTGTTTGAGGCCGTCAATCGGGAAAAAATGTGGGCTGTTATTCAGGATTGCCAGGTTTATTATACACGCTTCCGCATTTTGGATACCTTGACTACAGCGCGCTACCAAGAGCTTTGCGGCGAGCATGAGAAGATATTGCAGGCCCTGAAATCAGAGGATAGAGCGCGGCTTAAGACCTGTGTCTTTGAGCATTTGCACGGAAATCTGCACACCCTTGCCCCGAAGATTGAGGGGGAGTATAAAGACTATTTTATCCAATATGATTGACACGCACGCCTGTAACACGGCTTTAAGAGCCTGTTCTAAGCCGTGTGCAAATAATTTTTATTTTAGGGGGAATTTTTAATTGGATATCCGCTATTCCGTTAATCAGCGGGATTTTCGCCGCTATACCACTGAGGAAACACGCAAGGAGTTTCTCATCACCGGGCTGTACAAGCCGGATGAAGTGGTCGCCGTTTACAGTCATGTTGACCGCATGGTCACGCTTGGCTGTATGCCGGTGAGCAAGGCTGTCCCGATTGAACAGGGCATGGATGTTTGGGCAAGCTTTGGAACGAAATGCTTTTTAGAACGCCGGGAGCTCGGCGTTTTTAACATCGGCGCGGGCGCGGGCGCGATTACCGCCGACGGCAAGCGCTTTGAGCTGGGTAGCAAGGACTGCCTTTATATAACCCGTGGAACTGAAAAAATCCTGTTTGAAAGCGCGGACAAGGGCAACCCCGCCAAATTTTACATGGTCAGCGCGCCTGCCCATAAAGTCTGCGAGACAAAGCTTATCACCCTCGCAGAGGCCGCGAAGCAGACGCCGGGTGCGGCTGAAACCGCCAATAAACGGGTAATCAACCAGTTTATCCATCCCGCGGTGCTTGAAACCTGCCAGCTTCTGATGGGCTTGACATGCCTTGAGCCGTGCAGTGTTTGGAACACCATGCCCTCCCATACCCACGAACGCCGCATGGAAATCTACACTTATTTTGATATCCCCGAAAGCAACGTGGTATTGCATATGATGGGCGAGCCCGGGGAAACCCGCCATATCGTCATGCAAAACGAAGAAGCGGTCATCAGCCCGAGCTGGAGTATCCACAGCGGCTGCGGCACGTCGAATTACAGCTTTATCTGGGCAATGGGCGGAGAGAATCAGGAATTTACCGATATGGATACCATCGCGACAACCAATCTAAAATAGGGGGAAATCAACATGCAAGCAATGTTCAATGTGGACGGCAAAATTGCCCTTGTCACCGGCGCCACCCACGGCATCGGGCTTGAAATGGCCTGCGCCCTTGCAAAAGCCGGCGCAAAAATTGCATTCAACGACACGAACGCCGGGGCTCTTGAGCGAGGGCTGGCGTCATACAAAGAAGCCGGGATTGAAGCGCATGGCTACCTCTGCGATGTGACGGATGAAGCCGGCGTGATGAAAATGATTTCCCAGATTGAGAAAGACGTCGGCGTGATTGACATTCTGGTCAATAACGCCGGAATTATCAGGCGCACCCCCATGACCGAGATGACCGCCGAAGATTTTCGGCTGGTGGTGGACATTGATTTGACCGGGCCGTTTATCATGGCGAAGGCTGTGATCCCCTCCATGCTCAAAAAAGGCGGCGGCAAAATTATCAATATCTGCTCGATGATGAGCGAGCTTGGTCGCGAGACGGTTGCGGCCTACGCCTCGGCAAAGGGCGGGCTGAAAATGCTGACGAAAAACATTGCCTCTGAATACGGGCAGTACAACATTCAATGCAACGGCATCGGCCCCGGTTATATCGCTACTTCCCAGACAGCGCCCCTGCGCGAAAAACAGCCGGACGGCTCCCCCCACCCCTTTGACAGATTTATCCTGGCGAAAACCCCCGCAAATCGCTGGGGCAAACCGGAAGACCTTGCGGGTCCTGTAGTGTTTCTTGCGTCAAGCGCCTCGGATTTTGTAAACGGACATATTCTATATGTAGACGGCGGGATTTTAGCTTATATCGGCAGACAGCCGTAATTTGATGATGAGCGGGGGAATATTGGCATGTTAACGGTCAAGCCAAAAGAAAACTGTATGTTTGATGAAATTTCGCCGGGTGAGGTCATGCTCCGGCTTGACCCCGGCGAGGGGCGCATCCGCAATTCACGCGCTTTCCACATTTTTAACATTGTCAATACCGCTAAAACCGCCCCAATATCGACCTAAGAGAACAAATGAACAAAAAGCAAAAAGCTGATTAAATCGCATTGTTAAGCGAAATAATCAGCTTTTCTTCGTGGCTGCCCGACTAGGATTCGAACCCAGACAAACAGAGTCAGAGAGACTATCCAATGTTGTAATTTATTCTTTTGTTATGCGGTTTTATGGGATTGGCTTTGGTCGGTTACACTACTGCTTGCACCAATTTTCTGCGCGGCTTCGTTCAGCATGTCCTCCGTAATATGAGTGTAAATATCGGCGGTAATTGCGATGGTTGCGTGCCCCATGAGATAAGACGCTGTTTTAAGCGGTACGCCTTTGCGCTGTAAATCGGTGCAATATGTATGACGCAAACAGTATGGTACAAGATCGGGCGCAATAACGGACACAATTTTCTTTAACCTCATTTTGCCGTCTTTCGCTTTTACTTTACCCCATTTCGCACCCATGCTATCGTCCAGAGCTTTTATGATTGACTTCCATGATTTTGCTCGGCTGGTTTCCGTGTGTCTACGCCCTGTTGTGGATTGAGCAAATACAGGACTGAAAGGGTCGCCGCGCCGCTCAAGCAGTTTATGATAGAGTTCATCAGGTATGGGGACTTCACGCACTCCTGCGGCTGTTTTTGGCGCTTTAATATTGGTTGTACCGCTTTCGACAGCTTTCTCAATCTTAATCCTGTGACGAATAAAATCAATATGCCGCCAGTCGAGAGCGTCACGCTCGCCGGGACGCAATCCGCAGTAGTACATCATTAAAAACATCAGCCCTGATGGGTGCTGTTCTGCAACCCGTAAAAAGTGTTCCCGCTCGAAATCTGTTAAGCTTCTGCGCTTGCCTTTGGTATATTGCGGCAGAATCAAGAACTCGGCAGGGTCATAGTTAATCAGCCTCGATTCCCTTGCTTTTCTAAATATTGCCTTCACGGTATCCCGCAGATGCTTTAAATCTGAGTAGCTTTTGCCTGCCCTGCTGTTCATCAATTTTTGCAAGTGAACATCTGTAACCTCTATGAGCCGCAACTCACCAATCTGCGGGATAATGACCTTGTCAATGTATCGTTTATAGTTTCTATAGCTCTTCTCGGTTATACCAGGCTTTTTATATACCTCCAGCCACTCGCGCGCCCACGCCTTAACCCGCATTTTTTTTGAAATGCCAACTAAGCCGTCCTCCAGATCTCTTTTGTGTTTTTCCGCTTTCTTGTCGGCTTCTTCTTTTGAAACGGTGCTGGTTCTTTCATATCTTTTCCCGCAATACATGAAAGTAGAACGAAATAATTTTTTCATAATTCCTCCTGTCTGTGGTACATTCTTACACTTCATTGTTATGTAATGTACCTAACCATACGCGTATTGTCAAGAAATTCATACGCTTATAAAGGAGAAACTTTGTTTTTTGTCATTGCAACCGCAAGATCGTTGGCATTAACATATTTGTCTTTTCCGGTTTCTTCAACCATAATGCCATGCTTGTGAAGCCATGCCGGAAAGTTTGCCCTGTTGCGCCCCGCGATTTGAGAAGCCCGGGTCATATTAAACAGAACGCATCCGCCATTCGCTTTTGAAATGGTTTCAGCTAAATCCTTTTGTTCCTTGGTCATCAACATAATGCCCCTTTCTTGTTGCTTTACCATTCATTGGCAAAAACAAAAAACCCTATTTGGCTCAAAATTTACCAAATAGGGCTTGCATTTCATTATCTAAAGTGGTATAATACCTGCACAGGTCTTATACCGACTTTAAAAAATGTCTGCAGCGTGTCTATTGGCTGGTTTGGAGCCTTTAGATGCTGTGAATGTGATAGCCGCCACGCTATCCACATTCCAAGCGGGCATTTTTTATTATTTCTGATATTATACCACAGCATTTATTGCATAGCAATAGTTTTTCGCAGTATTTTCCACAGTATTTTCCACAAAACATTCAACGCTTCCTCCTACTATTTAATAATCGTTGAAAACCCTTTGCCGATTAGAGTGTTTTCATTGTCGAAGCCGCTAGAATCACTGATATCAAAATAGATGCAATCAAAAATATCATCTCGCCCATGGAGTTTGTAGGTATGCTTGCAATCCTGAATTTTTTGCCTGAAAAGGGTGCCAGCAACAGTATCCCATATGGGTTGAGCATGTCGCATAACAGGTGCGTCGTTGTCCCGGCCGCTAGGCCTATAAAAAGCTCCGGGAAAGGCGGATATGACCGGAGAATCATATATAATGCCATACAGGCCGCAATCCAAAACAAGGGCCAGTGCGTAATGTTCTTGCGGTGATGGAAGCTCGAGAACGACCGGGCCGCGCCCGATGCCGCCCGGCGAAGTCCCTTCGGGATCAACAATCGCCTTATTATATGATTGATTTTCGAGTTAGGGCTGTCTATGTCCGGCAGGAGGCTTCCCAGCATGACGCCGCCGATCAGCGCGCCGGCGCCGGGGTTATGCAAATTTATTATCCCGGCGGAGCAAAGGGCGGCGGCAACCGCCGCGTTAAAGGCTAGATGTGTTTTTCCTGTCACGGCGAGCCACCTAATGAATTTTTTTCATCCAACTCTTTTTCTATTGCCGCGGCAGCTTCGCACGCCGAAGCCGCCGTAGCCGCCAGTGCGTTTTGGAATATTTCAAACTCCTTTTTGATATCCTCCGGCGCACCCGGTTTAAGCTCAAAGCCCCCTTCCGGATTATCCTGAACCCATTCGCTGCCGAGTATTTTTGCGTCAACCATAACCTCATCCTCCTCCTATTAATTTTCTTTCCACGACCTGATGACGTCCAGGCTTGCCTTTTGCGCGTTCACGCCATTGACCGCCCAATCGGAAAATGCTTCCGCGAAAGCTTCATGCGCGTCTTTTTTTGCATAACGGGAAATTTTGCCCATAAATTCGCCGCAGCTTAATTTCTCCCCGTTTTCCCTATTATACCTCGCGTGAGCCATATGCAGAACCGTTTCCACGTCCCGGAACCCCGGAAGCTTGTGGTATGACAGCGCATGCCCCAGCTCATGCGCGACAACGCCGGAAAGATTGCCGGTACCCGGCGGGTGGAAGTCCGATTGGCTTTCATAATTAAGCGTTTTATTGCCTATGACGATATTTTTATTTTCGGTTCCGTAGTATGCCAATACGCCCGGCGTTACTATATCGGCCTGGTTCACCTCCTGTAAATTCACATATGGGTTACCTTCCAGCTCCGGAAAATGCTCGGTTGCATACGCCGCCGCTTTTGCGACCTCATGCATTACTTCACGGTCTGCAAGCGTGATGTTTTTCACCTTTACAGGCTTATCCCGCCCCGCCGCTTGTTCGCTCCCTATTCCGCTGCCTGCGCCGCGCCCTCCCATTATATTACCATTTCCGAGAACTTTTCATAAAACGTTGGGCACTTAATAATATTGCCTTCCGCTTCATCCGGAACCTTTCCGAAAAAAAGTATCGTTTCCGGCCCGAGCTTCTCCAGCATGGCGTCATACCCTTTCATAAATGCCTTTTTTGTTTCCTTGTTTAATTGTGTGCCAACACTGCTTACCGCCACCGCCGAGTTTTCGGGTTCCCCGTCAAAACACCAGTCGAAGCTGTCTTCATTCGCCCAGGAAATCGTGGGAATTACTTTGATACCCTGGCTTTGCCAATACGCCCCGAGCCAATGCTTACGGTAGTGATTGTAAATCATCATAGCTTTCGGATAATCGGAGTAAATGGAAAAGTCGGGCGAAAGCACGCAGTTAAATTTTTTTAGCAGGTCAATGTATTTTGTAGGGGTTCGCCAAACTCTTAAAAATTGGTAATCGTAAAGAAAAAAATGCACTCCATTATTTTCCGGGTTTTTGACGCGCGATTTCACGTAATTGAAGCCTGTCCAACTTTTGCAGTCCGGCATAGTTTCAGGATAAATTTTAGGTATTCCAAATTCTCCGCATCCGTGAAAATTCGCATATTTTCTGTTGTCAATGCTCATAAGCATCAATATTCTCTCGTTTTCCATCTTCTTCATCCCTGTTGTATAGATAAATTATAAATGCAATGGAGCAGATTAGAAGAATCAAAGCAAGTATAATAATATTTATAATTAGCAGCGTCCGGTCCCTAACAGGCAATTTTTCATATGCCATGCTTGAATTGCTAAATGAAGTATCCGAAAGACTTATATCCGTCGGATTTATAATGCCTATGGTCTCGCTGAAATCATCCAGGCATCCGCATGTGCAATCTTGATTCTTGCCGCAACAGACACATTCAATATCAAAAACTTCTTGTGCCCCTATCGTCCTGGGCCTGATTATAACAGTATTTGTACGCGTATCTGAAGACATGTCGGTATGTGTAGGATAAGCGTCATGCAAAACATCATTTACAAATTCAACGATGTCATCATCTACGGCAGGGTCTGTATCTACAACACTATTTGGACGTGAACTCGGGCGTGAACTTGAACCGCCGCCATTCCCGCTTCCAACACTCGAAACGGCAACAGACTCCCTCCCCACATTCCCGGCGTTGTCGGTAACCTCAAACAGATAAGTCCCGTTTTGGGCGACGCTGAACAAAATCTCCGCGCTTCTGCCCGACAAAATCAGGCTACTGTCGGTTTTCGCGCCGTCAGGGGCGGCAACGCGCCGCAAGCCGGAAGCCGCGTCAGTCATCTGTACCGATAAAACGGCTTCATTCCTTGTCCTTGACGCGGATGAGGTAATCGTTATGGTTGGAGGCTCCTTGTCGATGTTTCCAACGGTGATTGACGCTACCGCTACATTCCCGGCGTTGTCGGCCACCTCGAATGTGTATGTTCCATTTTGAACAACGGTAAACGGGATTTCTGCGTATTGCCCGGACAATGCTATGGTTTCGCCTATCACTGCGCCGGATGACGGCGTGATTGATTTAAGGCCAGATGATGCGTCCTCCATGGAAACGGTCAGCGTAATATCCGTGTTGACCCAGGCTGTTGTTGAGGGCCTTACCGTTACGGCCGGCGGCGTTGTGTCAATCAAAATATTATGGGGTTCCGCACCGGAGACGTTTCCCGCGGCGTCCTCGGCGTAAAGTTCAATGTACCCGCTTAACTCATAGTCAATGATGATTTCTTCGCCGTACGCGGCGGCGGTCCAGTTTTGAACAAGGACGTTATTGTCATTAAAAACCCTGTAATGGATAAACCGCACGCCGGATTCGCCTTCACTGCCCTCCGGGGTATCGCCGGCCTCGACGGTAACGCTTAAGTGCTCATTTGTTATAAAGCCTTCCAGATTAAGAAACCTTGCAAGCCCCCTTAAAATATTTTTGTCTTTTGGCTCAAACCGTACGGAGCTTATTGCCGGCGGCGTCCTGTCGAACCATTGGTAATCAACCTCGACAGGCGTAAGGTTCCCGGCCATATCTTCTGCGTACGCGGTATAGATCCCGTTTCCAAGGATTTCATATGCAGCAAGGGTTTCTCCGGGAAGTATCGTGCCGTCGGGGAGCTGGATATGCCTTACCCCCGAATAATCGTCCGAGGCCTCGACGTCCAGCATGACGGACGATGCGTTTGTCCATTGATCCACGCGCGGGAGCATTGATATTACAGGATCGATAAGGTCTATTTGCGTGACGGTGATTTCTTTTATAAAGCTGCCTCCCGCCTCGTTTGTGGCGGTGAATGCATATATCCCGTTTTCCGTTACCGTAAAAGTTTTTGTTACGGTGTTACCCGAAACATTTTCAGTTCCGGCGGAGCTTGTAACGGTTGACAACCCCGAAAGCTCGTTGGAGACGGTAAGGAAAATCTCAACATTCCCGTTTGTAAATTCCCCCGGCGGCACACTTGTGGAATACGCTATGCCCGGCAGGCCCTTATCAATGTTGGGGACGGTAAAGCTTTGCGTCTCAACATTTCCGGCGTTGTCGTAAGCCTCGAATATATATGTACCGTTTTCCGCCGCCGTAAACTCGATAACCGCGGACGTCCCGGATAACGCCGTGCTTTGTCCCGTTGTAAGCCCGGCCGGCACGTTGATGGATTTCAGTCCGGACTGCGTATCCTCAACCGCAACCGTTATGATTACGTCGCCGTTTGTCCATTCCGGATAAGGCGAAGCGGTAATGCTCATGGCGGCCGGCGTGACGTCATGAGTAACGGAAACCGTGCCGGAAGTCAAATACCCGGCGCTGTCGGCGTTCCGGCTGTCCCTTGCCAGCACGCGCACCGCAACGGTCGTGTCGCCGGGGCTTGAAACTGTGTGGGTATACGTCCGCGCGGTGTTATTCTGCACCTGCGCCCACGCGCCGCCGTTCACGGAACGCTCGACGATATAGCTGATCGTATCGTTATCGGCGTCGGTTGACGGATTCCACGTCCACGTTAAATCAGGCACTTCCCACGAGCTGACCGCGGCGGCAGGCTGCGTGGTAAACGACGGAACGTTGGACGGCGCGTGGTTGTTTATCACGCTGCGCGTATCACTTGTCCGCCAATCGGATTCCATGCCGCTTGCAGACCGCGCCTTTACACGGTACCGGACTGTATCCGCCTGATCGCGGGTAAGAGTCTCGCTCCGGCTTGTACCCGCGCTGCTTTGGATTTGCGTCCATGCGCCGCCGTTGATCTGGCGTTCGAGGATGTAACTGCTTATCGTGCCGCCGTCGCTTGACGACGCGCCCCACGATACCGTAAATGCCTGCCCGTATGTAATGGACGCCGGAACCGTGATGGAAGCGGGGATTGTGGGCGGGGTTTCAAGCGTTCCGCGGATGATGATGACGCCGGAGCCCCCTGCGCCGCCGGGGTTATTGGAATTGCCCCGGCTTTGGGAAGCGCCCCCGCCACCGCCGCCGGTATTGCTGAGCCCGGGGTCACCCGGCCTGGAAACCTGATTGCTGCCTCTTCCGCCGTTGCCGCCGCCGCGGACGCCTCCAATTCCGGCAGTACCGTCGGGGGGAGTGAAACTGGTAGAATAACCGGCTCCACCGCCGCCCCCGCCGGCAAATTGAAATTCCGCCTGATTAAAGGGAAATGCATCCCCGCCAAACGCGAACGGGCCGTTACCGCCGGCGCCGCCATTGGTGTTTAGATTAGTACCGCCTGAACCGCCGGCGCCGCCAGCGGCGCCTCCCTCGGTAGTCAGGCTTAACGCGGGGATTGCGGTGCGTTCACCGTTAGAAGAGCCTATGGTAACGGTTACGGGAGACGTATTAAAAGAGCGGTTCATAACGGTGCGAGAGCTCCCGCCGTCGCCGCCGGGGAGGCCCGAGTTTTGTATACTTGAAGCAGAGCCTCCATTATGTCCCGCACCCACGAGGAACAGGTCGGCGGTGAAATTGTTTTTGGGCGTAAGTGTACCGCCCGAGGTTAAGATTGCGTAGTATGTTCCTTCCCCCCATACATACGCCGATATGCCGCCTGTATATGTAAACGGCAGGTCGCCGACCGGAATCGGCGTGCCGGTGGGACCGAGGCTTGAAGGCGCGATTGCTGTGAAGGCGGGGGCGGGGGAAGGTTCCGGTTCTGTCGTGCCCGGTGACGCCACCGGAGAATCTTCCGGCGGATCTGTGGAACCATCGGTAATATTTTCGCCAAAACCCTGTGCTTCCGCCGGAGGGGCTTCTTCATATGCAACCGCCACAGGCATAAAAGGATTCGTTATAATAATTATGGCGAGAAACAGTGATATTGCAAAATTTCGCGTGCATTGAGCTTTCATTTTTTATCCTTTCCTGTGTTTGTAGGCCTGTACGGCTGTACATCGGAGCCGACAGCTTTCCTTCTGTTTTGGCTGCTTTCCACCCTTTTTGAATCAAATTCAAATTTGTCTGTTACCGGCTTGGGTTTATAACTTCTTACATCGGACGATATGGACGCAGGCCGTCCGGCAGGTTTATTTGCCTGCTGCTCGGCAGTCGTCACCCTTTTTACTGGTGCAGGCTCAACTCCGGCAGCTTTCTTGTCGTGATCGGTTGTCACTCTTTTTGAATCAAATTCAAATTTGTCTGTTACCGGTTTTGATTTATAGTTTGGGATATCGGCTGCAGCATTATTATAATTAACCGCACGCGGCTCCGGCGCGGCCTGTATGGCCGTTTTCGCGCCGGGGGTATATCTTGATGCCTGCGATTCATAGCTTGGAGTATAAGCCCTTGGCGGCGCCTCTGACGACACCTCCCCCCTTTTGTTGTAATTTGCTGCCCCAGTTACCGAAATCGGCGCCCGCGCCGCGCTGTTCTTACCGGTGGATTGTTGATAGCTTTCCGGGTTAGAAGCCGGGCGCTGTTCCGGCATGTGATTACTACTGATTTTTTGATAACTTATTGGATTCTGTTCCTGTTCGTGACCGCCACGGCTTTTCTGATATTTTTTGATTTTACTGTAATCAATGACATTATCTTTTTTCTCAAGCTTATCATCAGCTTTACCGGACTGAATTTTTTCTTGGGCTTTTTGTTGTGCCTTTTGTAATTCCAACTCAGGGTTAGCCCTGACCGCTTGTATGTTTGCTGTATTAACAGGCGCAACCGTAAGCTCTTCACCTAGCGCTTCCTGCTTCGGATGATATTGTGGGGTGTTATTATAGTTTGTGTTGATTGCTGCGTTGTTTCCGGCCCTACCGTCGGCAGCTGCTGCGCGCTCCTGTTTTCGAGCCCTAATTCTTGCCATTACGCCGCCTGATTCATCGTCATATAGATTTCCCTTTTGCTGCATATCTCGCATATTGCTCGCAAATGTGGGGTTTTTAATGCTTACGGCTGTCTTGCTTACTACAGCCAAAACCTTTTTCCAGAATACTACGAGCACAACCATTATGACAACCTGAACGCATTGTATGACGAACCAGCCACCCAAGCCTGTAAGAAAATTGTCGGTCATAATGATAATCCCTATAACAAGGGTTAGAATAAAAATGCTCATTTGCGTTTCGACTACTTTTTTCAGCCAGTTCCATATAAGATCAATACCGCCGAATTGTGGGGATACTGCCAGTATCAAAATAAGCGGGCATAAAATGACGTAAAAAAGAGTGAGGACTTGAAATCCCAGCAGCAGCCCTGCGATGATAAGATAAAATAAGCATTTGATGGAGGTTACCAGCACCAGAACGATTGACGTGCCAAGTCGTTTTGATGCAATGGCCGGATCAAAAAGCCCGTCGCTGTCATATAAGCCTTTAATCAAATCTTCACGTTCCTGACTTGGAAACGGCAGTCTTAAAATATTTTCCGCGTGATTGCCTGCATGGCTTTCATTTCCGATAAATTCAAGCGCTTCCCACGGATTATGCACAAGACTGCCCCACAATACCCCCGCTGCATTTGCTGCGTATTGGTTGAGGCTGTTTCCTACCGATACGGTTTGCCCGGAAAAGCTCCCCAACGCATCTACGGAAATCTGTTTTGCGGTCGTATTTACAAAGCTTAAAAATGAAGAGCTCTCATTCACAACTGCAAAGCTTATCACAACAATGACAACAACTTTACCGATCTCGGCTAAGACATTTTGCACATTCCCTTGCAAAAACTGCTTTATTATGAACCAAGCGGACGTGGCGAACACAATGATAAATATGGCGCTGCCAAAAAACATATTTCTTAACGCTTCGTTAACGTCGTTTAATATTCCTCCCAGCAGATCTGCAATATTAAGAGAAAGTCCAAGATAGAAAAGATAAATTGTAATATATGCCAAACCTGCCGCAAAGCTGAAAATCGCATTTGCAATACTATTCACCAATCCGTTTATTTGCTCGGTAAGCCCCGGCTTTTTTATGTCGAGTGCGTAATTATCGCGATATTTAAGATATTGTCCGTCGCCTCCGTCAATTTCACCGGCTCCGGGAATATCAGGCATAAAGCTCATCGCACCGGCATTCAGCGGATACACGAGTATTATAATAATGGTAACAAATAAAACAACCGGCTTTTTCATGAAATATCCTCTCAATCGGGAAATTACCAATTTGGATCCTATGTATCCCCGGCTTTATTAAGCACGCCGTTTATTGAATCGATAAATTTGTTAAAATTGTCGCAGCTTCCTTGAATCGCTTCAAGAAAATATATTACTTTCTGCGTCTCGATGGCTTTGCTTTTTAAGGCTCCCAATGTTTCAGCCCATATCCCAATATCGTTTTTAATCTCGGCAGCCCGGGCTCTCAATCCGGTCTCTTCTTTTTGACAGTAAAGCACCATGTTTTCAAATTTCTGGTTAAAACCCTCGCCGGGCTGGGACATAACATAATCGTAAATCTCTTGCGTGCAGTGAAAACTTTTATTGATGCTTTTACTTCCCAAAATAACAACCTCCTGCTTTGAGATACATTTAAAAGTTGATGTAATACCGCGGGTTTCGCGCCGTTCCATTAACGCGCCACTCAAAATGCAAATGTGGTTCTGTTGAGAGGCCTGTGTTTCCTACATAACCTATAACATCGCCGCGGACTACCGAGTCTCCTATATTCAATTGGCTGCGGCCTACCATATGCGCATATAGCGTTGTCACTCCTCCGCCATGATCGATAACCACGAAGCAACCGTAGCCCGTTGTAGCATAATTTTCAACTACTCTTGTTACTACCCCGTCAAGCACGGAAAAAATAGGCGTACCTGTTTTTGCAATTAAATCAATCCCTGTATGATTGGGGTTCGCCGACCATGGTCTGTAGCCAAATTCGCCATATACAGAGTTAATCCAGTACGTTCCCCGCGGCAACGGAACGATAGGGCCTTCGCCCGACAAATCTAAATCCTCATAAAGCTCCCAGTCAATCTCCCAGTCAAAGTCAATATCGTCGGTATCGCGAAAGTAAAAGCTTAAACCCAGTTCATTTGCCATTTCCTCGAGATAATCAACAAAATATTTTTCTCTCCATATCTCCAATAGGGCTTCACGATCAACTTTTTCCTCGATTCCACAACGCTTCAAGGCCTCGTCATACGCCAAAACGTGTATCGGCTCAAAAGATATCATACGGATTTGATCTTTATCGCTGTTTTTCGCCTTTTCATCGGCGGCTTCCTGCGCTTTCTCAACGAGGTTTCCTGCGTTTAATTCGGTAGGATTGCTTTCACCTATGCCAATATATCCCAATATCTCGTCCTTAAAGCGAAATATGTTGGTTTCTACGGTCTCATATCCGCATCTGTCTGTACATTCGCCCTCCTCGTCATCATAATGCACAAATTCTTTTATGATTTCATGCATAACAAGGAACTCGAGCGCGGGGAAAATATATGGCCTTTCAAGGGATTCGTCCAAATTTTCACTTATGTATGTCGTAACAGCCATAACCAAATCAGCCGGAACCCTTAATTTCTGTATGTTCACAAGCTCTTCAATTCGTTCAGAGTTCTCCTCAGCATTCCCAGCCGACGCCGCGAGCTGAGGTACGCTGTCGTTAAAACCCATAAATAACGGCATAAACAAAATCACTATGAAAAACCCGCTGCCAAGTATAATGAATGCCCATATTTTTATGCTTTGCATATCCTATACTACTTCCCGGACAAACATATCTTCCCAAAGCGCAGCCGGCTCATCGGCCTGCTTATCGTCAAATTCTCCATTTTGCTCTTCAGCTTCCGCATCGGCCTCCTGTTTTGTCTTTGGGGTGGTGTCAAACGCCGCTTTGATGTCGTCGAAAATGGCGTCAACCTTCAGTACGCCGATTCTGCCGAACAGATCGCTGAAAAGGCATTCACCGTTTCCAAGCTCTTTGATTATATCGAGATTTTCAGGCGTAACCTCCATATCAAGGTATTCAAGCATCCTTTTTGCTTCATCCATGTTATCTGTGTTGAAACAGAATTTGTAGGTTATCGCGTTTTTGATACCCTCGGTCGGAATATCTAGGACTGAATGTCCATTGAAGATACACCCGCAGTATAGCGACCGGCCCATGCGGGAAAGAAAATCGTAAAGATTCCGGCCTTCAGCGGTTTTTCCAAGCGCCCAGCTCTCGTCAAAAAGAACAATGGAAAATACATTGCGCGGTACCAGCGCGAAGCGTTTTGCGATATTCCCAAGGATAATCATCATTACAACAGACAAAGATTCATCCGGTGAATAACTTTCTTTAGGCGTGTCCGGCCCCGGCATCTTTAAATTTTGGATTTGGAAAATATTCATTCGGTTGTCAAGACTAATAGCCGTTTCATTGCCTGTACCGAAAATAAGCGCTGCCATTCCGCGGCGCCGCGTGCTTTTAAGCTGTCTTCCAAGCTTGATAGCCGCGTCTCGCAGCTCTTTTATTTCCTCCTGTGATTTTTCTAATATATCACACAGCTTTGACATACAGGGTTTTTTAACGTGCCGGAGCTCGTCGAGCGCCTCGGTCAAAACAAGCGACGCCGATCCGTCAGGCGACAGCTTGTAAAGCTCACTTATTACGATGTAAGCAAGCTCGCTCGCGCGGTCATAATCATCGGCGTAAACAAGAAACGGGTCGAGCTTCCCGCGGTTTGATTCGTCGGAGCTTAGTGTTACAATATTGATTAACCCCTTGAGCATAGGCAGCCTTTTTATCCATTCTCCGCGCTCACCTTTAGGATCAAATATCAGGGCAAAACCGCCATATATTACATTGAGGACAACCAACAGGTTTGCAAAAAAGGATTTCCCTTTTCCCAGCCGCCCGAATAGTGTGGCGGACGCGCTGTTGTTTGAGCGGCAGGCAAGCCCCATATCAAGAAATACCGGTTTATTGTTTTTACCTGTCGTTCCAATATATGGCCCTATATTATCCCCAAGCTGATTGCTCACGCCGATAACGCCGCCAGCGAGAACCTGCGGCAATAGCGGCATCGTAAAAGCATCAATATATTTCCCCGTACCCGGGATATGCTGCATGAATAACTTTAACTGATCGGAAACCGGGCGCTCCCAAACAAACTTCAAATCTGAGTACGTGGACCTTACAAATTCAGCCTTTTCTTCCACTTCTTCAGGCGTTGTACCAAATATGCAGATCGAAACGCAGGTTTTGATTATCGGTGTACGCGACGACTTTAGCTCCTCCTCAAGCTCTTTTGCCTGTTGATAGCTTTCAATGGTTTCGTTGCCGTCTTCGCCAACCTCCGTGATGTTTTCGTATTGAGACTTGATTTTTCGCGTCTGCAATTCAAGTTCCCGCAAAGCCTGCCTGTGCTCAGAACTTTTTATATGCACGCAAATCTCTCCCTGAACGTTGAGGGTTTGCAGAAGATAGATCCATTCATTTCCGGGAAACGACTGCTCAAGCGGGATGTGAGACAAAACCATATATGTTTGATACGACGTCTCGCCACTGTTGTGCGTAATCTTTAGCATGCGTTTTTCTTTCTGGTCTATCTCGCCCTGAAAAAGATTGATCGTATCGCGGAAATACGGCCTTAGCACCTTATTCTTGCCGCTTTTGGATAAGCTCCGTTCGGTATACGGAAGCCAGTCCGAGATAATCTCCTGCTTTCGCCCGTATTCGTTGACGATAAGCTTTCTTGTCACGTTTAGCCTAATTTCATGCTCAATCCCTTTATTCGCGGCGCGCTTGAGTAAATATTGTATCTCCGTCGCTGTCGCCGGGCGCATCGGTATTCGTTTATCCTGCTCAGCCAGAAAGGCCGACGCGAGCTTTTCAAAACGATGCACCCTGCTTTCCATGATGTCTTTATTGCGCGTAGCCATCACAGTTTCAATCAAATTTACAGGGTTTTTAAATAAGGCTTCGACATATCCTTGTACCCCGGAAGCGCCGCCGGCTTCGTCTTCCGTAACAAGCTTTACGATTATGTATGTGTCATATTCAGTCGAATCCGCGCCCTCGATCGTGCTCCGTTCCGTCAATACCTGTTTTGTAGACATGGCATAATTAAGGGCGTAGTCATATAATACATCGTTTTCATCAAGTGACTTTTCAAATTGTTTGTAATGGGTATCCAAATCAAAAACAGTGGGGATAATCAATATTTTAGCTTCATCGATGATGGTAGAAAGCAATCTTGTAAGTTTATGATGTATATCAAGCTTGCTTTCCTCGTTTAAAGTATCGTAATCAAAGCCGTTCAGCTTAAAAACACCCCAGCAGCTATTATTGTTATCAAATATCAGGTTCTGCTCGTAGTAAACGATCGGGCATTCAAACATAGAGTTCTCCTTGTTATAACTTTAAATATTTAATTGACGATCGATAACAAATATGTTATCATATTATAGCAAGGGGGAATATTGTGTATAAGGTGAGTTTTTACCATGACAAAAGCGGAAGATCGGAAATCGTCGAATACCTTGACAAATTGAAAGGCCAAAGCGAAACAAGCAAAAATGAACGCATTAACCGCGACAAAATCCTTGCGTATATCGGAGCATTGGAGAAATATGGAACACGTATAGGGGAGCCGATAGTGAAGCATATTGACGGTAATTTGTGGGAGCTCCGCCCTCTTTCTAACCGCATAATCTTCTTCTACTGGAAAAATAATAAATTTGTATTATTGCACCACTTCATGAAAACCACGCGGAAAACCCCGTCAAGAGAAATCGATCGGGCACGGGCGAAGCTGAAAGATTTTATAGAAAGGCATGGTGAATAGCATGGCGGATAAAAAAGTCATTGATACATTTTCTGATTATATGAACGATGAAACAAGGGTAAGCCCCGTAGAGCGTGAACGGATTAATTTTGAAATATCATTAATTGGTAAAATGATTGAGGCAAGGGAAGAAAAAGGGTTGTCGCAGAGAGAGCTTGCAGAAATATCCGGTGTTAAGCAACCTGCAATTGCCAGGCTTGAAAGCATGAAATCAACACCACAGATAGACACTCTTTTCAAGGTTCTGCACCCCCTTGGCTACACAATCGAGATTGTGCCGTTACAACGAAGATAAGCGCATTGGCGCCCCTCATTGTTTACGGGGATTTGCATTTGACACCCGTCGAGCTAAAGCACCGGCCGCAGTCGCCCGTCCTTTATCTACACCGCTCTATGCGTACAGTACCAACTGAACTTCGCACGCCCGTTGCCGTGATGGTTTGCCGCGCGGAAAAACTCAACATTCGTATGTTTTTGAACAATAAACATAATATAGTCTTTTGCAAAGATATGAGGGGGTTTTCCGTCAAATTTTTTCTTCCGCAAAAACCCGGTGACGAGATACGGCAGGGCGCCATATAGCAAAATAGGCGGAATATTTGTTAAAACCGGTAAAAACTTGCTAAGTGAAAAGACGGCCGCACAAGTGATTGAGAAATAAGCCAGCGCGTGAAGCGATACCGGAACGGGCAAGCGTAAATTTTGTATCGCGTATATCTTGTGCTCAATTTTCCACGCCTTTTCATAACTGAAAAGCCTCACGGATTATCCTCCTCCAAATACGGCTTTGATTACGATGCTTTAGTCATTTCATTCCAGATTGTTTCACCAATCGTTTGTAGTCTCATAGGATCCATAACAATGAATATTACTATCCCTCCTACGGCTAGTACGATAAGCATTTTAATTATATTCCCGGAAAAGAAAAGTTTAATTGCGATTATCGCTACTGCAATACCTGCTATCCAAACAATATTTTGTATAAGCCACGTTCCGGCATTTTCTCCGTAATTTGTAGCGGCAAAAACCACGTTTGTAAGCAAAATAGCAGCAATAAGAATCATGCCGATAAATCTTATGGTATTACCCCTTTTCGATATTTCCATACCCTTACCTCCAAAAATTTATTGCCCGTTAAAATTGTGTTTTATCCCCGCGGTTTTTGTACCCATTTCCAAGATATAGAACCTGTTGCCATCGTGAATGATGAGTATATTGAACCTCTGCGTCAATTGGGTACCGTTATGGTCTTCAATAACGATTTCCACCAGCGAAAGGATGTTTTTTGCATTCGTGGGATCTCCATAGCTGCGTATATCCTTTATCTCTTTAAAAAGGTACCGGCCATCAAGCCCCTTAAAACCTGATTTGTCGGCGTCCGCCGCCAAAAAATAATCGATTCGTGTTTGATTTTCCTGATAATAGGCGGTAAAAAAGTTGTTCAGAACCTGCTTGATTTGATCGTTGATGTTTCTATCTGCATCCCGGGCTTGAAAAGGTTCAGCCGTAAAGTCGTATCCGTCGGGGTTCGCTACAAACACAGGATAATCCTCAACAATATACTTGCCCATCGACAACACCCGCACCGGGACTTTCAGATATGTGTTTTCCTTTCTGGTTTGAGCTTGCCCGCTGCTTTCCACCTGGTTCTCAGTAGAAACAGGCATGGTGGGGGCCGCCATGTATTCAATCTCGGCCATGACGTACACGTCATACTGGTCTTTGTTGTATGGCTCTAACCTATAGGCTTGTACATACGTTGCCGCCGCGCTGCTGCGAAAGCTCTGAATCTCAGAGAACGAAACACGCTGCGAGATGTACGGCCTTACACGGTTCATATAATCGTCACGTCTGCCTGACTGGTACGTTAAATACTCTTTCGCGAAATTCTGTGCAAAGCTCTGTACCTCATACGACAGGTTCACCCGCCCGGCCTGCTCCGCGATAAATGAATTGGTACGCCGCTCCATATCGCTCAACGGATCCGGACGCGCAGCCGCGACAACCCCGAGAATAAAGATAAAGGCAAGCATCCCCCACAACACAACGCTGAGTATGATTTTCCCCGTGTTCTTTTTCGGCTTTATGTACTCCTCGGAATTGATGTTGACTACTTTTTCAGGTTTCGACAAGAAAAACGGCTTTTTTAAGGGATTTTTCGTTGATTTTTTGGAACCCGTTTTTACAGGTTTTCTCGATTTTTTGCTTGTTTGCTTCATTTATTCACCGCCCGTTTCCCGTAATCAAAATCAAGTTTTACAGCATGCGCATCTTTTGGGACGGATTTCATGGGTAAGGGCTTAGGCGCGTTAACAAGCCTTTGTGAAAGCTCCGGCGTAATCACTCTATGGTTTTCCGCAAATTCATTGGCATCTATCCCGTCTATCGCGGAGTCATCAAATAAATAAGCCTGAAACTCAACGGTATCCGCTCCTGCCTTAAATAAAAACCGTCCCTTTATTTCCGGCAGCCGGCAGGCATCCGTGTTACCGAGGACAATTTCACTTGCGGATTTATCGGCGAAGCGACCGCAAATACGCACCGGCACATTATTCTTTATTTGCCCTGTGATTACGTTTGCGTCCGGGCGCTGAACACCCAAAAACAAGTTGATGCCCGTCGCCCTGGAAAGCCGGGCAAGCGTTGACAAATAACCGCTTAATTTCTGTATCTGTTCCTTTTCTGCACCGCTTGAACCCTGTTTATCAAGCATTTCGCCGATTTCATCGCAAAAAACGCCGATTCTCGTAAGCCTTTCATCTTCACCGACTATTCTGTTATATTCTTTAAGGTTTTTGCAGTCCAACGCGCGAATTTTCTCAAATCGGGCGGTGTTTTCTTTTACAAGCAGCTCAAAAAGCTCTATTGCCTGCTTGCGTTCGGTTATCACTTCACCAAACTTTTCATACTTGATCCCAAACTCGACGCCGCCTTTAAAATCAAGCATAAACGGCAGCCCGTATTTTTTGATAAACTGCCAAAACAGGCACCGTAATATCACGCTCTTCCCGCTGCCGGTTTCTCCCGCCGCTAAAACATGCGGCGTCCGGTTGACGTCAATATATATCGGTCCAAGCGCGTTTTCCCCGATAACGTAAACACCGTCTTTATGGTCTATATACTCATCGTTCCAATCGATTCTTTCAGGCAGCCTAAAGTCGCTGCTTATCGTAGTTAATTTTACTTTCCGCTTGCTGCCGTGCGGTTCTATTTTTAGAATCTCGGCGTCGAAGGCTGTTTCAAGCTGCGGCTTGCTTTTTTCCCAAGCCGTAATCGGAATGTTACTTCTAAAGGCAAGGATTTCCTTTTTGCCCTCTTCTTTTTTATAAAGCAGCATCGGGTATCTTTTATCCCTGCCTATAAACCCGATTTCCTCGAAAAGCCTATAATACTCTCCAACCGCTTTTGACAGGTGCGCCCCCAGCGCGTAAAGATACAAAAACGGTGAAGCGAGGAACAGGCCATAAATCAGCCATTGGAAGTATATTGGCGCGTCGATTTCAAAAAACAGACTCCGGTATATGTATGCCGCTGTGGCTACGCCAAGAAAAATCACAAGCCCTATTATAAGCGGTTTCGCTTTGTTCAGCTTCTTGATTCCGTAACCCAGCGTTTTAAAGAACCTGCCAATACCCTTAAACAGGCCCGTGAGTACAGCTTCGACAGGGTCTGATGTGCCCGGCGTCATATGCTAATCCCCCTTCCCAAACACAATCTTCCTGTTCAAATACCGGCGTGTGGTTCGGAATTTCGTATGCCCCAACGCTTCCATAACCCGACTGTTTGCGGCAAACGCGCCCTCTGTTTTTTTGCACTCTTGTTTGTAGGTTTGGGCGAAAACCCGGCGTAAATCATGGCACTCTATGCCAAGCTCGGCGGCTTTGTTTTTCATATGTTTAGTAGAATAAAAAACAGGCTTGTCCTCATCGGTGGTTTCAAGAAGCTCCGGAAGCTCCCGCCTCAAGTAGTCATCCTCCAGCGTCTTCACGGTCCGATCCTTGCCGCCCTTGCCGTCAATGATTTGGACCTGCATGTTATCATTAGAAATCGTTATATCACAGGGCCTCAATGCCGCAACCTCGGCGACACGCGCTCCGGACGCCAGCATAAGCCTGTAAGAAAGCTTCAATTTCTTATCGCGGATAGCGTTGATTTTGCGCTTTACCGTGTCAAACTGTAAAGGCTCAAATGTCCGTTTTTTGTAGTTGCGTTTATGGGCGGCGGTCGCTTCGAAAAAATCGTTGTCTGGGATTCGCAAGGCCGGGAAGCACGCTTTGAGCTCCAACAGGCCGCGTTTCGCCGCACTGAAATCATTTTTGGTTCTGAGCCTTAGCATCCGCCGTTCTATTTCTTCAGCGTGTATTTGATATTCGTTGTTAAAATCATAACCGTGAAAAAGGCTCTTAACGGCATGGTAATATTTCTTTGCCGTATTATTGTTATACTTAACATACAGATGATGCCGGAGATTATCTAAAATATCGTATTTCATTTTGATTTATCTGCCGGTTCCAGGATTATCGTTGAAGTTGGAAGGATGGACATCATCGCCGCCTGTGCTTGGGTTAATTTCAGGATCATCGTATTTTTCTTCACTGCCCGGAAAATCGAAATCGGGATAATCCGGTTCAAAACCAATGTCGAGTTCACGGCTGGATAAAAAATACTTTTTATGGAGGGGGAGTTCCTTATCACTTCTCTCAAGGTACACCAAGTCCCCTTCGTCATTGAGGGTGTATACCCAAAAGGCATTGCCGAAGCCGTTAAGCTTAACGGTTGACATCATTTCATTGTATCCGAGCCAATCAAGGATCATGGTTTCCTGTATAAAAGGGTAAGATTTTAGAACAGAGGCGTCTTCTTCGTTCGCCCCGGATTCCGCCCATGCCCAATAATTTCTGTCTTTATGTACCCTTGTGTTAAGCGAAATGCCGTCGCCAAGGTCTACTTCAAGCTTGTTATTGTACTCTCTGGCAACTACAATAAGGCCCTTTTCAGCGTTCACGTATTCGTCGTTGCCAAATACATTTACGTAAGCGTTGCCGTAATTGATACTACCGGTAAAAGAAGCGATATCGCGTCCGCCCTGCTGTATGACAGCCGTGAAGTCAATATCCATCCCGTCCGTGTCAGCGGACCGTACTTTTTCATGAAGTATAATCTGGAACGCCGCGAATTCACGCTGGGGACTGCCGCGGTCTTTGATGCCTACGATTTTGTAGCTGTCTATCAGGTTTGCACCTTTCGACAACCTGATTCGTGCCGTAAGATTTCTCGTCCTTGTCCCCGTACCGGCGTCTGTCACAGGCCATGATACATAGCTTTTTCCGGCAAACTCAGGCGGGGAAGTTCCGCCCCATGTTGCGGTACTGAATCCGGCGAAAGGTCCGTCCGGAGCAAAATCCAACAGATAATTAAATTCATTGGAGTCCTGCGCCGCGTACTCGACGTCGCTTTCAAAGCCTCCCACGCTGCCAATCCAGTAATTGGTTCCGCTCCATGCCGAAGCCGTTACAAGCGAACTGAATGCAAGAATAAGAACGAGGAAAAGGGTTATCGCTTTTTTCATTTATAAATTGCCTCCTGTCTAAAAATCATTTTTTATGGTTTGTTGCAAAAATCAGTTTTAAAATTGGTGGAACAGCAATGGCAATCCAGCATAATCCAAACAGAAGATTTATTTTTTCCATAACATCTCCCCTGCCCTGTTGGCACTGCCGGGTCTGTCACCTGCCCTGCGTAATACTCTACATATAGCCCTCTCTTACCGCCCCTGCCGGTTGCGGTTTCCGGGGGGGGCCTCCACTCGCCCCCTTTACCCCTCCGTGCAGCCTATATATCTAAATACAGGTTGTCCGCTTCGCGGCGCCAGCCCGGCTTCGTTTCGCTTGCGCTCAACTGCGCCCTACTGTTACCACTTGCTTACAACCTATATATAAATATATAGGCTATTATGTCCTCGGGGATAAAACCTGTTGTTTCAGCATTACAATACGGGTTTGACATGTGGGAATTTCCTCAGAGTGTTTCAGTATAAAGTTACCACCGATTACAACAGTTTTTTTACATTGTTTTTAATGTTGTTAGCGTGTTATAGACCTCAAGATCGATGAGCACCATGCGCCGGCGCCGACCCTCTTCCTTAATATAAACATTTCTTGTAACGTGCCGCTCATCGCCGTCAATCCAGCGCAGGCGCTTCCAAATTGTGAGTTTGACGGCTGATTCCTCAAATTTGTTGCGGTCCAGAAGCTCCTCGATGACGGGCCGCTCGGCTGCCAGATAGCCGCCGTTTTTAATCAGATGTCCGGATCCGTTTTCAAGACAAAATTTCGTTACGGCAACATATTCCGCAACAAAATTATCAAGATGCATGACCCGCCAGCTCCGTTGTTAGAGTTTCAAATTTATTTTTGTTAATTTTGAGGACTCTTGTTTTGTTGTAAACCGTGTCATGCGTACCCCGACTACAATCAAGGATTTCATGTTGCTTTAATTCTTCTACCATTTCTTTCCTTTTGTAGCCCGGCAACAATTCTGAAATAGCGGTAAAAAATTTTGCGCTTGGTATATATATCACATTTTCATTTTGAGGGGCCTGTAAAGCTTGTCCGCTTTTCTTAAAATTATGAATGGTTTTAGCAACGCAAACAAGAAAAGGATTCCCGGCGCCGTCATCGTCCGACTTTTCATCCGGAGGCTCAGCGCCCTCTTTTTCTTCTACATAGTCTATCAAGCTATTGATTTTTATTTTCAGGCGCCGTATCTCCCGTCTTAGCGCCGCTTCATCCGCAGGATATTCTTCACTGTCTTCCGACTCCACAAGCTCCAGCGGAGGATCAATATCCATATTTTCCGCTAATTCTAAAACATAATCTGCGTGCCGGTCGGATTTGACGCGCAGTCTTTCGATTTCATTGATAAGCGCAATATCATCACTGTCAAGATCATTGGCTTTACTATCCAGTTCTTCCCTGCCATTGTCTTCATTCTCATCCTGAAGACGGCTAAAAGGTCTGTTGCCGTTGTTGTTTTGGCGGTTAGCCGTTTTGTTGTTATATGTAGGTTTTACAAAATTCTGTTGATCTGCTTCATCTTCAGGATTATCCGGCCAGTAATTTTCATCCTCGTCATGGTATCGGCTGAGAAAATTATTTCTGCGGTTACTGCCACGACCGGATTTTTTGTAGCCGCGCGAAATCCTGTTGTCATTATTGTCGTCCGGAAGATCCCCTTCGTCCTCCAGCTCGTTGTCATCCTCGTCGTCATCGCTTTTACCCTTTTTCCAGAAATACGCGCCTGTTGCAGCTACAATCAGTACGCCTGCAGCAACGAGGGGAGCAACGGGAATATTTAATTTGCTGCTACCCTCGGGAGGAATGGTCGCTGCAGGCTCTGGCTGTCTTTCTGCTTCTTCTGTTACTGCCTCGCCCGGGGGCATTGCCTCAAGCGGCGTTACCGGTTCATTCAGTATCGGATTTGTTTCTGAAACAACAATAGGCGATTGCCCGTCTTCGGTTGCTTCATAAAACACATATATGAAATTGGGTTCCTTTTGCAGCGCAAAAATATTTAATGCCAGAAAGGCAACCAACAACAAAACTCCAAGCGTTATTAAGATTGTAATTATTGTTGTTTTCCTTTGACCGTTACCTAACATACGCGAGACCTCCTGTTGTTTAAATAATTTTACCCTCTATTTTAGGTTGCATTTATCCTAACTTCGTGGTATGCTATGAGAAAGGAGTTGAGATTGATGAATATCAATACTGAGAATCTTGTTTCCATCTCGGAGGCTAACCAAAACTTTTCGAGAGTTGCCCGCCTTGTCGATGAAAAGGGAACTGCTATTATTTTGAAAAACAATGCGCCACGGTATGTACTGCTGGATTACAGCCTGTTTCATCAAAATGCCGTAGCGGATAATGTTGACGTAGATGCGGCAGCTTCGCGCATATTGGCAAAACATATCAAAGCTTTTGAGGAATTGGCGAAATGATAACGCTTAATAAAGAACAAATAAAACGGCTTCATAAAAAGTTGTTGGATGCAACGGGCGGCTTGGACGGAATCCGTGATGAAGCTATGTTGGATTCGGCATTGTCCGTTGCGTTTCATACTTTTGACGGAATAGAGCTTTATCCATCTACGGCGGCGAAAATTGCGCGTACTGTATATGGCCTTGTATGTAATCATCCATTTGCAGATGGCAATAAGCGTATTGGCACCTATGTGATGATGGTGCTTTTAGAGCTTAACCATATCGAAGCTGATTTTACTGATGATGACATAATCCGGATTGGGTTGAAGCTTGCGGATGGGAAAATGAGTGACAAACAGTTGCTTGATTTGATATTGGAACGCTCAAAATAACTATCTTAATTAACAACAATTTTTCACATAGCAAGGGTTTCGCAGCCGTTGTTGTTTTTTTATCTGGCCCTCCCCGCCTCGGCTAAATGCCGGGGCGCTTTTTTGTTGTCGCTTGCAAACCTGTTGTTTCGGTTGTTGCCGGTTTTGCTTCGGCAATAAATATAAACAATCGTTCGCTACAAGTTTTTGTCCGTTTGTTGAAGTGCAACAGATTTTATTTTCAATATTATTGAATTAATATGATTTTTACTCAGATCTAGTGAAATATGTTGCGGTTATTGTAGTTTTGTTGTTTATCAGCTACGGTTATGAATTAAAAGGTCGCTATAATTTATAATATGTTAAGTTACCTGACATGTCAATTCTATTATATAATTATTGTTAAGTTTCCTAACCTACGCTTGAGACTGTTGTGCAATTTCACTATTATTGATATTAGGAGGCTTGCACATGAATAACATTAAAAAATTAAGAGCAAAAAATGATATAAAACAAGCCGAGTTAGCGAAATATCTGAATGTGTCGCGGGGAACATTGTCGCATTGGGAACAAGAAAAGTATGATATTGACAATAAAAGCCTTCTAAAGCTCGCCGATTACTTTAACGTTACAATCGATTACATACTAGGACGTATCGACAACCACGCTGGCTACAACGATAAAGAGAGAGCCCCCATCCAAGATGAGACTCTGAATTACACCCTCCTCGAACGGTCCCATATAGAAAAATACCGCCAACTGAACCTGGAGGGTCAGCGGCGGGTAGATGAATATACGGAAGATTTAGTTGACAGCGGAAAATATAAAAAATGTGATTCCATTTCCGATGTGGCGAATTAATAGGAAATAGGATGAAAAAATCCCGCATAGCTTACCCGGCACGGGCGGGTTGCTTTTTTGCGTTCAGTAACGCTATGACATCAAACGGGAGGATGATAAAAATGTCTCGATTTCATGTTAATGTCAAAAACGACAAAGAAAACAAAGAGGATGTTATAGAATATTTACGTATTGTAGGTATGTTGGAATGGATGAAAATGGACCTGAATCGGGAATTTTGCGAAGTGGACAACGAGAGGCAACATCTTTATGAAAAGCGTGATTATGAGAGCCAGCTAACTGAACCGGCAGCTTACTACAAAGGAAAATTACTAAAAACATTAAAGTCAAGCATAGTAGTTGGAATTGTTTTTTGGATAGTGTGGGTATTTTTAATACTTCCTTATCTGTTTAGAAACATTCCAATGCTTGATAGGGTTGACGAGGTAACTTCAAGTGACGGAAGTCTGTATACTTTTCTGTTTATCATCTTCTACATTCTTCCCTTTATCGCTGCGGTGGTTTTTTGGTTGCTCCGTTCCAAAACATTCAAGCACTTCCGCCTACATATTAAAAATTTTATTGCCTTTAACGCACAAGAAAAGCAGCGCCTGAAAAACGCGCCAAATCAAGACGCTGAACTGGATAACAGAGGTTCTGCATTGATTAATTTGTTTAATAGAACTGAATATCTGCTGGAAGAAGCTTATAGCCTCAACATATTGCACCCTAAGTACCGGAACCTCAACGCCGTTTTCACAATGTTCGACTACTTTCAGGCCGGCAGCGTAGATACATTAAAAGAGGCTATCAATAAATTTGACAACGAGTCTAGGCTTGACAAAATCATAGACCGGTTAGGTGACATAAATGAAACTATGCGTAGAATATATGATGAGATGCAATATCAAACCCAGCTCTTGGAACGAAATCATGCACTGTCCCGACAGCAGCTTGAATACACAAGAATAACAGCTGAAAATACAAAAAAGATAGCTAGAAATACTCAGATTACCGCATTAAATACCAGTTTGTTGCTACTTATAGAAGATTCGCGAGAATGGCGTAGGGGTTACTGATTTATAGTGGCAACGATATCAACTACTACAGAATCGACAAACCGGAAGAAAAAGAACAACCCGCCGAAGCGGGTGTTGACAATTTGATATTATGCGGTTATAATGTAGATATAAAGGCGTTGCCGGTAAACGGTTAGCCCAAAAGAGTGATTAAGAAATAACCGCTACATTTGGACGATGGGGCGGTTATTTCCTTTTGCCTATGTACTCTATCATTAATGCTGCGAACGCAATCATCAATACTAAAGTCTCATATACGGACAAATGGCCTCACCCCCTTTCGGGTGGTGTGGCTAACCGCCTACCGTTGTGGCAACGCCTGCATATATTTTAAGCGCAGATTATTGTCAATGCATGGCAATGGACGATCATACGAAACAGAAAAGTAACCCCGCGGAGGCGACCGGCGACCGCGGGGTTTTCTTTTGGGCTGGTTATCGCGGCCGGCAATTCCTTCGAGATATACGCGGCGGCCGCCTTCGACCCAGAGCTCCCGCTCGATGGGCGACGTCAAAAATATTTACGGCTGGATTTCCTGGATTTCATAATTCGCTTTTATTGCTGATATTGCTTCTCTGTAAAGTTTATCAAAATCTTCAGCAGCGACTCTTTTATAACTGTATGGATAAGAAACAACCTTTACCTCTGTATTTCCATCTGCTTTTAGTACAGCGTTTTCAAATATTACCGCCATATATGCACTTCTAGTAAATGGCTCCTCTGTTTCTGTAATATGAGCGGTAATTCTGTAGACAAGATAAATTCGATTCATTTCTTTTAGACGTGATTCTCCTTGCTTCAACGTGGACAAATATATATTTGTTAGCTCCGGTGTATCAAAATTCGCATTTAAGATTTCTTCTCTTTCTTTCCACCCTAGAGTGTATTCACCAAGTCTTGCCAGTTTTTTTATTATATCACGGTATTGATTGGCGCAATCACTTTCAATAAGGTCAACCGCTTCGCGCTTCATCCAGTCAAGGGCTTCCTGGCTGACCTCGCTAAAATCCATTATGTATTTATCGACGCCTTCGACCGTAAATTCCTTACTTATCGTATCCGGCATGATATATCCGTCTCTTTCCAGCCTTTCGTCAGAAACATTAGCCGTGACAGTAACTACATCGCCTATACGTAAATTTTGGTGCGGTTCGATATTATATCCAATGTCACGAACATACTGCTGCCCGGAGCGGTTGAAGACCCTTGCTTTAACATCCGGTGAAATTCCCTCAAACACAACCTCTATTTCCACGAACAAATCAATCTCTTTTGCCTCTTGTAGGCCGGAAACCGTATAAGTAAACTCTGTGTTCTCAAGCTTGATATTTGCTTCTTTCATCAAGGTTTCATCGTATGTAGCTTTGATTTGGACATCTTCACCGTTGGAGAAACCCTCGATCTTTCCGGAAGCAACCTCGTAACGAATAGAATTTAGAGCTTTTTCAAATAAAATTGCTTTTTGCATGTCATTATTGTTGCTTTCCGCAAATTCGTTCACAAGCCTGGCAATCGCGGAATCAGATGATACTAATTGGATTTTACCCTTTGTGTCAAGGCCTTCAAATCTTACGGACGCGAGTACTTGTGCGTCGACGGTGGATCCACCGCCTCCCCCGCAGCCGACGATAAATGATATTGCCATTGATAAAAGAATTACGAATACAGCTTTTTTCATGTTGCGTCTCCCCTCGTATGATTTATTTTCTGCTTACCTAATTATATAATGAAATACAATTAGACGCAAATTTCGACATCCATTCGTATGCAGAAGTAATATATTAATGTATATATAATTATATATATTATTCCGTTGTTTTCAATATGCAATATTAATGATTATTTATATATATTATTGTCTATAAATTATATTTATTTTTTAATTTAAATGTTATATAATATTATATATACATTAATATATATAATAATCAGGGGGTTGCTTCATGGCTAAAATAATTGCAGTCGCAAACCAAAAAGGCGGCATCGGTAAAACTACCACGGCTATAGCCCTATCTACAGGGTTTGCCCGGAAAGGTTTCAAAACATTATTGATTGATGCAGACCCACAGTCCAACGCTTCAGATACTTTTAAAGCGGATGTAGAAAATTCTTTGACCCTGCAAGACGTCTTCGAAGGTGTTCCTATAAAGGAAGCTATTCAAAAAACCGAGATAGGAGATATTGTCCCTGGGGATTTGCGGTTATCAAATGCGGACCGCTTATATAGCAACAGCCCAAAAGGGTTCTACATCCTAAAAGAAGCCCTTACTCCGGTTCTGAAGTCTTATAAATATATCATTATTGACACGCCGCCAAGCTTGGGAGTAATGACGCTAAACGCCTTAACTGCCGCGGATTCATTGATTATTCCCGTTTTTGCGGAGCGATTCAGCCTGAAAGGGATAGCTCAATTATCAGAGACGATAAACGAGACAAAAAAGTATAGCAATCCAAATCTTACGATCGATGGCATACTGTTGACCTGCTACGACGGCCGTACGATTTTGGCTCGAACTCTTAAAAACACATTGCAAGAATTCTCACAAATGTTAAATACAAAACTGTTCGATACAAAAATAAGGCGCAGCGTCGCCATGGGTGAATCTCAAAACGAGCAGGAAAGCATTTTTAATTACGCTCCATCCTCGACAACCGCTTTAGACTATGACGCCTTTATTATCGAATATTTGGAAGGAATGAAGAAATAATGCCGACAAAAAATTTAAAAAATACTGCCGCGAGTGATTTTTTTAAATCAATGGGCGCCAACCCCAATACTGAAACGGTTGAGACATTGGGCCCGAATACAGGCCACAAGGAAACAGACCTCCGGCAAGAGGGCAGAAATGAAGCGACCGTCTCGATCAGCTTGCCAAAAAAAAGCAGGGAGGCAAAGCTCATTAGCTTAAGAGTTAATGTAGGAGAATATACGGAATTTTCAAAAATTGTAAAAGAATTAGGGTATAAAAACAGCGAAGTATTAAACCATTTTATCCGTGATTTTATAAAAGCAAATAGAAAAAAGGGAGGATTATAAAATGGTACAGGGTGAACTTATATATTCCGTGGAATCAAAAAGGCTTAATATTGTTAATTTGCATTTTAAAATTGTGCAATAAATGAGGACACCGCCACCCCGCAGGGCTCCGAGAATCTATCGGGCGGCCATTACAGCCGCCCGATTGCATCAAGTAATAATTTTTGTAGCCATTCCGGGGGTATGCGTCTGCCAAGCTCCCAATCTTGTAGGGTGCGGTGCGGTATCCCATAGAGAGCATCGGCAAGTTTTTTTTGCGAAAGCCCGATCTCTAATCTGGCCGTGGCTAATTTAGAGCTAAATGTATCCAATATATACCTCCTAGTCGCTCCATGATAGTAGTTTCCAGCCCTTCCATTGGCCCACGGGCCGCTTACGCTTGCCCTGCATGGAGTATTTGATTTTTACTATCCCATCCCACGCCTGGCGGGCGGCGCCGTCAAAAAGATGCTCGTTTTCCCGGCACCAGTGCAGGAGATTGCGGCACTCGTACACCTTGCCGTCCGGCGCCTGTATCACCCAATGCTTGGCCCCGTGAAATTCGGGGCCGCGCTGACCGGCCAGAGTAGATTGATATGCCTCGCGACCCTTATCCACAGACCCCGAAATTTGCGGCAAATGCGATACATTGAGCCGGTGTTGCTTTACACAGTCTGGATTACCACACGTCTTAGTCTCTGCGGACGGCGGGGAAGAGAATTTCTCCCCGCATATCACGCACAATTTGTAGTTTTGCCGCGCAAGCCCCGCGCACTTGTAGGAGCAAAATCTCCTGCGGATCTCCTTAACCTGTTTGCCGCAAAGCGTACATTTTTTGTTTGTCATTAGTAAGCCCTAAACCAATGCCCGCCGCTCTCGGGGGTGTATTGGTAATCTGCGACAAGCTTTAAACCGTCGACCGGCAGATACTCATTTCCGTGGTCTGTTTCGCCCTCCGACGCTTTGCGCTTGCGATACACAAGGACATAACCGTCAGATTCCGCGTATGTCAAGACCTCGGCCTTGCTACGGGGGTACTTGTCAACCTCATAGGTAGCGCCAAATCCGCTTACACTGCGGGCGATGATTGTGTAGTTAGCCATAGTTTTGTCCTTTCTGCCGGAGATTAGCCGCTCCGGCTCGGCTGAAACTCTGAGAGCTATATGTTGTATATGCCGTTGAGCTGGGCGGCAATCTTGCATATATCCTGGTCGTGTGGTACCTCATACCAGCAAAATCTGCCATCATCGTCCGACTCAATACGGTTAAGCTCTGCGATAACAGATTCTGTGCGCGTTGTGCCGATGTTGATAACTCTGTCATCAATGACTATATAGAGCTGGATATTGGCGGTCGGGGGTGCGCTTTTTGCCATGTCCCACATGTTTGCGGCGATTTTGCTGTATGCGGTGTAGTTGACATAATCAGATGTATTAACGATTGCGGTGCTTACTTTTGCTTTACCTGCGGTCATGTCGGTGATAATAGTTTTGACCATAACATTGTTTTTCATTTTTCTTACCTCCGTTTTGGCCTGTGGCCTTGTCTGTATCTATATTATAGCACGCATTGCGTGTGGTGTCAAGCGTTTTTTAAAGTTTTTTTAAATTTATTTGTAAATAATTTATGAACGGGATGCGGGAGAAGCGCAAGGATTTTTCGAGCCTGTTTATCGTTGCTCTCGATGCAAAATGATAATGCCCTTTCGCAGCAGGCCGGGAAATAAATGCAAATGCGGAGGTAAATTCAAATGAAAAATGTATACGATATTTGCCCCGATTGCGGCGGCTTAAAACTTTGTCTTGATGAGGGAATAGGACACGCTGTTTGCGATACTTGTGATGCTGAATGGAGATATGGTGAGAGGTGCGACGAACCGAAGCCGCGAGTATATGTCAAACCGGCATAAAAAGAAACCGCTGTTTCCAGCGGCTTCCTCTCTCATTTAATCATCGTCATATAGCCCTACATTTACAGATCTATCAGCTTTTTCAGCCCATTTAAAAAGTGTATTTCTTGCGTATCGTGTGACTTTCATATCTTCTTTTATAACTTCGATGTCCTCTTTTATTGTTTCAATATCACCTTTAATATCAGCTATATCTTTTTTTATTGGCGCGTTTTCTTCTTGAATCAATGTTCTGATGGCCTGTAAATCCTCTTTTGTCAATGCCATTATTACGCCCCCTTGTATTTTTTCTTTATTGCTATTAAGCATATCACAAATCAAGCTTGATTTCAAGATGGGCGGTTTCGCCGCCGCCCCCGGCTTTTTGTTTTAGTGGTTAAAACTCAATTCCAAATTCATCATAAAGTGCTTCATCATTTTTTGCACAGTAGATTCCGAATTTTGTTTCTTCTACATGCTCGCCGTTGTTGGCTTCTTCAAGTGCGTTCGCAAGCTCCATCGCAAGGGGTTCATCGTCTGACATATCGTACACTAAATCATATATCATGTCGTGATTGTCGCTATAATTGCCGCGGCCGTAAGATTTTGAATACATGCAAAAACGGCGGCGCGCTACGCTTCAGCCCGTTAGCTCCTACGCCGTCTCTCCCCTTGCAAAACGCGCTATTGAATTGACGGCGCAAGCGCCTTTGAAAACAAGTTTTCAACAATCCAACAGCTTGCCTTTTGTCTGCGGGGTATCATGCTTTTAGCAAGTTCTTTTCATACATATTAAAATAAAAAAGGAGAAGGAAAGGGAACGGCGGCTGCGGCCGCGCCCCTTCGAAGCCGCCTCATCAACAGGCTTCAGTGTTTTGGAAGTCCCGGTTTATCCCCTTATCCGGATGGTGAGGCAGGACAACGGCTTCTCCCCCTCCTGCCCGCAAGGGGACTTGCCCCTGTTTGGACAGGAAGGGAGAATCAGGTTTATCCGGCGTGGAGCCGGCAGGTATCCGTATTCCCTCGCACATTACTGCGCGACAAGCTCCGACGGTCAAGGTCTGCCATAAAACACCGTAAGATAATCATTCTTTCGCTTGCCCCTCCTCACGCCGCGCCGAAGCGCTGCGCGTGATGCAGGACGGTCACATCCGCTACTTTATTTACGTCCGGCATTATTTCATCCGGACAGACATGGCAAACCCGCCCACCCTATAACGGCGTTGGCGCCCGGCGATTAACCCAGGCCGATTATTTTTACTTGATGCTTCTTCTCAAGGCTTCTTGTTTATCCTCCGTTCGGCGTCGGAGCCGCGCGGCGCTTGCCCGTTTTCGATAGGAGCTTGTTTTTGACAGCAACTAACCAAGGCATTACGGCCTTTCTTTTTTCGAAAAACCGATACCATACAGCTTGTTGCGCCCGCCAGGTTCAATGACGCCTTAAAAAAGGCAACAAAAAACCAAGGCATAGCAAGTCCATTTTTAAAAAGGGCTTGATACCGCACTTTTTTATTAAATTGTGTTTATGTAATCCGCGGCGAG
>WRLK01000027.1 GCA_009777635.1 Oscillospiraceae bacterium
ATATATTAGCAACTCCGAATCCGCATTATGCCGTGCGTAATTGTTCCGAACCTTAATCTCATTATGATTTGCGTAACAATATCGGCATCCGTTCATGCACGAATTATATGCGCCAATATCAACGCTGAGAGCGCAGTTGCATCCTTCGCGCTGATTTTTATTGCGGGGCACGTCTATTCCAAATAAGCCCGCATCAACACACGATACAGGCTGTATTCCAAGTTCGTATAATCCGGGGAGTTCACAGCAGGCGCAAAGCGTAATCCCGTGGCCTTTTGCGATATGCAACAAAGACTCTGCTAACCGAATTTTATCCTCGACTTCTAATTCTGTATGACCTATTTCCGCGAGTTTTTTCGCAACGGATTTATATGCAATCGCAAAGCTGATAACACATTTTTCAGTGCTTCCGGCGAGTAATCCACACAACCTCGTAAACGCGGCGATGTGATAATTACAGCTGTACCGTGGCGTTATTATGATGGGGTCGTATCTCCAAATCATACGCCTTGCCCCGATAATGTCGGCGAGCTTCAGAAAAGCCGGAATGATCGTTTCTTTCTTGTCTGCAAGCCCTCTTTCAATATCTGAATGATACGGTGTTATCGAATACTGAAAATAGCATGAAAAACTATTAAGCGCTGATATTTTAGGCAATAAAGGGGCGGCGTTTTTTGTCCACAAAACAATACCGTCTACATCCTCCGGCAGCAGCGAAACACGCTTAATCTGCGCGGGATTAAACGGATTCTTCACAAGACAATATCCCGCATTTAGCCGATTGATAAGCCAATCGGCGTAAAACGCGGGAATATCGGTTCTGCGTGACGCTGAAATAATCATTTTATGTAACCTCTACTTGATTGCAATGTCGATGCCAGTATAACTTATTTTCTTATCACTTGCAACTTTATTAAAAGCCATAAGGTCGGGTGCTGCCCCGCAACCAATAGAGAGAATGTTGAAACGCGGATATTTTTCTAAATCAATCGTTCCAAGTGCGTACATGATTTCAGAGCAACGTTTCCAAATGGTATGACAAGTATAGTACCGCAGCATATTTTTACAGTCATACTCAGTCCGGCCATCGGAGTGGTGATATTGGATTTCTTTCAAGCAATCGGTACAGCTTCCACTGCATTTACCCGATGGGTGAGTACATTTCTCGCCACAATCGCCGCACTTTTTGAAATAAATGGTGATTACAAAATAATACATGTAATTATTCCGAATTTATGAATTCCCATTTTAGCCGATACCGTGTAAGCTATAGTAGAGAAGAAAAAGAAGAAGTACTGCTGTTTGTGAATGAATATTTGAAACAAGGCTTGAAAATGTTTGCATTACACACAAAGGAGAATTAACGATGTTCCAAAATCCTATTATCCCGGGCTTTCATCCAGACCCCAGCATATGCAGGGTTGGCGAAGATTATTTTCTCGCAGCCAGCTCTTTTGAATTTTTCCCTGGGGTTCCAATATTTCACAGCAGAGATTTGCAAAATTGGGAACAAATTGGCCATGCCCTGACACGAAAATCACAGTTGAATCTTAACGGATGCCAAGCCTCAGGAGGTATATTTGCCCCTACGCTACGTTACAATAATGGCAGGTTTTTCATGATAACGACAAATGTAACGCATGGCGGTAATTTCTATGTTTATACAGATGATATTTATGGAGAATGGTCTGACCCTGTCTGGGTGAATCAGGAAGGAATTGATCCTTCGCTTTTCTTTGACAGTAACGGCGCCGTATATTACACAAGCACGCATACAGACGAAAAAGGCAAGCCTTGTATCGCTTCCTGCATCATTGACATTGATACAGGGAAAATGCTGTCGGAAATCAAGCCGATATGGCATGGTACGGGAGGGAAATGGCCCGAGGGGCCGCATCTGTATCATATAAATAATTTTTATTATTTGATGAATGCAGAGGGCGGTACGGAATACGGGCATATGGAAACAATCGCGCGAAGCAAAACACCGTGGGGTCCGTTTGAACCGTGTCCTCATAATCCGATTCTTACGCATCGCGATTATGGTATGCAAGATACTGCTTTTCATGGTTTAGGACATGCAGATTTGGTTGACGCAGCTAACGGAAAATGGTATATGGTATTCCACGCGATCCGCCCCTCTCAGTTTATGCTGCACCATATTGGCAGAGAAACTATGATTGCGGAAGTAACGTGGTCAGAAGGATGGCCGCTTGTCGGTGGCATTGATGAACCGGTCATTTATGGCGATTTAGACCCTTGGAAACCATTTATTCATGTGAATTTTGATTGTAATAGCCTTCCAATCCAGTTTTCTTTCTTGCGCAATCCGTATGAAAAGAATTATTCCCTGCTTGCCAAGCCGGGATACCTCATGCTAAAAGGTACTAATGATACGTTGGATGATTTAAGTTCCCCCACTTTTGTTGGTGTTCGCCAGCAGCATTTTGACGTGCAATTAGATGTAACCATTGATTTTTGGCCGGAAAAAGATGGTCAAGAGGCCGGGGTTACTGTATTTCACACGAACGAACATCATTATGAAATTGTATTGACTTTAAGGGACGGGGAAAGGATTGTTTTCTTACGCCGCCGCGCTGCGGACATGCAAATTGAGAGCAACCCTTTGGCTTTACCCGGTGAAACCCCCGTTATCCTGCGGATAGAGGCTAATCGTTTGATATATACATTTTTTGCGGGTACGGAAAAGGAGAAGCTTAAAAAAATCGGTGCGGGCAGCTCGCAATTGCTCTCGACCGAATGTACGAATTGCACGTTTACAGGTTGCTTCCTGAGCCTTTACGCGCAGAAAGGAGCAAAGGCTTTTTTTAGGGATTTTTCATATAAATTTAAATAGCGTTTGGTTTTTAATTTTTGCCGTATTCCTGTATTGACAAGCATTTATGAAAATATTAAGATTATTCTACGGCCTTGATTACACGCATGAAGTTAAACGGGGAAGGCTCTATTATAAAAACAAAACGTTGACAATGGGACTATTATGAAGAAAAAATTGAGTCTTAAGAGGTCGCTGTATATAAGTTATTCCAAGATCGTGATTAGCATAATGGTCTTGTTTTTTGTCGTGTTTTTGATTTTTTACTCTTACAGCACCTTGAGCAATACATTCCAACAGCAGGAGGCTTTGATTGAAGCCATTGAAAACGCAGTTTTACTTGAAATAGAAAAAATATCCACCGTATCCATGAATGTCCTTTACTCGCAGCAAATTTGGAATTCGCTTAACGCCATAGATTTCGACAAAGCGCAGATGAGGAGGGCCGACCCGATATTTAATTCCATCGCTTCAATTATCGGACCAAACAAAACGGTGACACAAATCAATATTCATACGCAGAACGGTCATTCCGTCGGATGGGGAGTTTTTGAATTATTCGGCGCAACGCCGCTAAATATCAAAAATGACAATGAAGACGTCCTTGCCTTAAACGGCCGCAGATATTGGGACGTGCCTGTTTTAAGGGAAGATTTTGCATATTATTCTTCATATTTAAGAGACAATCGTTATATTTCCATGCACAGGGCATATTTTGACAGAGCTCATAACCCTCGCGGCGTGCTGGAAATTGTGCAGGACTGCAAAATTATGTTTGCGTATCCCGACAGGATAACGAATGGAGGTTCGTCAATCCGCCTTTTTATTGTTAATGAACGCGATGAAATTTTATATCCATATGATTTAACAGAACAGGAGCTCAAGCCCAATCCCATAACCGTAATTGATGAGGCTGCCATTTTGCGTCAAGGCAATATGATTGTAGGCATCACAAAACAAAGGGAGTTAGTGTCTTATTCCATCATGCAGCAAACGGGATGGCGTATCATTTTAATCGAAACAATTTACAGCAAATTTGCTTTTCTTATTGCTTTTACATCCGCATATATTCTTACTGCGGCAGGAATTATCTTTTTCGTTATAATCATTTGCCGCCGGGTATCCGATAAGGTGCTGCGGCCTTTGTATGAACTCAAAGACAGAATACGCCATATGAACCTGCACAGTATGTTGGAAGGCGGCGGGGTTTTGCCGCCGATTGCTACCGAAACAATAGAAATCAAGGATTTTATGGATGAATTTGATGAAATGTATCAAAAACTGGAAAAATCCACGAAAGATTTATCTTTGGCCAAGGACGAAGAAAACCACGCGAAAATGACCGCTATGCAGTCTATGCTGAATCCGCATTTTATATATAATAATTTGGCGAACATCAGCGTTATGGCAGAGGAGGGGATGTGCAATGAGGTTGTGTCCTTAAGCGAAAATTTATGTGATTACCTTAGGTACATTTCAACCGACAGCATGATTACCGTTACGCTGAATATGGAATTGGATTATACGAGAAAATACTTGGAATGCATGAAGGTGCGATATGGTGACCGCCTACAATACATGTTCGACATTTTTGATAGAATGCACAATTTGAAGATTCCGAAGCTCATCTTGCAGCCAATCATAGAAAACTCATTTAAATACGCATTTCACAATGAGCCGCCTTGGATAATAAATGTTTCCGGCTGTCAGGATGATTCAGGGTGGCGCATTTCCATTTGCGATAACGGCATCGGTATGCCTGCACATGAAATAGACGAAATTCGGAGACTGCTGGATGAAGCCGGGAAAAGCAAAAATATCCGCAGCCTCAAAATTGGGGGGATGGGCCTCATGAATGTATATTTACGGCTTTCCCTGCTTTATGGAGATAATGCAGGAATCCACATTGAGAACAGAAATAGCGGCGGCGTCTGCGTCATGCTCTTTGGCCCAAACAGTATCTGTCTTTAAATTGCCGGTTTCCATGGGAGTGAGGGAATAATGAGAAAATATACGTGCATTGTTGTGGAAGATGAAGATCCCATCCGAAAGAACATTACGAAGAAAATTTTACACAGCAGCCTGCCTTTGCATGTAAGCGGCGAGGCATATGACGGAAGAGAGGCTATGCGCTTGATAGAAGAAGATCCGCCGGATATTGTAGTTACAGATATTCAAATGCCGGTTATGGACGGCCTTGAGCTATGCGACGAGCTTTATTTTGCATATCCGCGAATCTTCAAAATAATTATTACAGGCCACAATGATTTTGATTATGCGCAAAGGGCTATTCGATACGGCGTTGAGGATTTTATTCTCAAGCCTGTTTCTGATTCCGAGCTGTTCTCCGCCTTGCATCGTGTGACCGTTAAGTTAGACGCCCGGTATACGGAGATTGCCGCGCTTCGCTTGCCGGTTAATACAGAGCCAAAAGAGGCCGAGCGAATAATCGTTGCCGTGGAAACGTTTATACGGGAAAATTACCGCAGCCAGATTTCGTTGGGCGACTTGGCGGAAAAGGTGGGTTACACCGCAGACTATTTAAGCAAGCTATTTAAAAAAATGCGAAACGAGTCTCCGAGCCGGCTCTTGTTAAAGCTGCGTATGAATGAAGCAAAGTACCTGCTTGCCAATCATCCTGAATATGAAGTAAAAGAAATCAGCGAAATTGTCGGTTATAGCGAGCCGTCTTATTTTAGCCGCGTTTTTAAAAGCTATACCGGAATTTATCCAAGCGAATACCGGATGCAAAAATGATTACCAATGTATTGTTTGTCTTCACTACATAATTTGTAAGCCTGTATGCAAAAAAATACATGCCAATATCCCGAATTTGTGAATTTTCTTTTTAGTTAATCTTGTGTAAGATGGTTTTACGGTTGAAAATCCGTGATAATTTTTCCAATTATATAGGAGGTTACTATGAAAAGATTCATTGCATTAATGACTGTTTTAGCAGTAATATGCGCCATGTTTGCCGCCTGTGGCTCAAGCGGTTCGCCAAGCGATGCTCCGGCTGGAGATTCACAGGCAGGGCAAACACCGGCTTCTCAGGATGAAAGCGCTCCCGCCAACAGACCAATTACCGTAACGTTTGGTTCTCATCAATCGGGATTGCCGGTATCCGGAATTGAGCAGGAGCTCGCAAAGGAATTTGAGGAACTTACCGGAATGAGCATTGATTTTCAGGTCACTCCGGACGCCCAATGGAGAGACTTGTTGAATGTAAAACTGAATGCCGGCGAAGCTTATGACATTATGAACGTAGACGCCGACCCTTTAAGTATTATTAGCCGAATCAATCCGGAGCAGAACTGCGTTGATCTTTCCGGCGAAGGGTGGCTATCCCGAATCGACCCTGTTGTGCTTCCCGGCGTCACGGTTAATGACAAAGTTTATGGAATCCAATTTGCGGGAACACGCAAATCAATGATTGTGTACAATAAACAGATTTTTTCAGATTTAGGGTTGGCTCCGCCAACAACATATGACGAATGGAAACAAGTCTGCCAAGCAATACTGGATTCAGGAATAACCCCTATCTATGAAGCGACCCAGAATGGCTGGCATCAGGTGTTGCCGCTGTTTGAAACAGGTTCGCACTATGTAACGCTATATGATGATTTGTATGGCAGGCTCAACCGCAACGAAATGAATGTACTTGAGGTTAAAGAAATTGGCATAATTCTTGGTCAGATGAAAGAATTCGCGGAACTTGGCTTTTTTGGCGATTATTTTATGAGCCAGTCGGTGGAGGGCGCGCAAGAAGCTCTTGCCACCAATCAGGCGGCAATGTTCAACATAGATACCGGCTGGGTTAACGAATTGGAAACAGAATTCCCGCATACATTCGATAATTTCGGCATTTTCGCGGCGCCTTGGGCTGATAACCAGACGATAAGCGTAAATACCACATGCAATGCGTTCTTTATCAGTAAAGACAGCAACTATGTAAATGAGATTAAGGAGTATTTTAATTTTCTGGCGTCCCCTGAGAATCTGAAAAAACGCCTTGAGGGAGACCCCAGTCAAGAATCTCTATGCTGGCCTGAGGTTGAATCCAGAGCCAAGCCGGAATTTCAGGCTTATTTCAATTCGCTTCCCCACGGCATGGTGATGCAGGTCGGAACTTCCTACATAGACCCGCAATGGATGGATGTTGGAAAGGATATTGACGCCATGTACGCCGGAATGATGACTCCTGATGAGGTGTTTCAAAATATAGCCAATCGCCGCGATGAAATGGCAAGGCTGCAGAGAGACCCCGCCTGGCAATAAATCAGTACAATAATAACAGACGGGCTTACATCTATCCGGGAGCATGGCGGCTGGGTGTAAGCCTTTCCCATATCCTGTATTATGGAGGAATATATGAATAAGAATAAAACATATCCGTCATATCTTGCATTTGGCACCGTTGCAATCTATTTTGTCTTTCTTTTTTTGCCTGGGGTCCTTGGGATTTTTTATTCTTTCACCGACTGGAACAGCTTCCATCCGGAGGTTAATTTTGTTGGGCTAAGCAATTATCAAAGAATCATTGCCCCAAATCAGAAATATATGGATTATATTAGTAATACCGTGATTTTTACAATAGCCACTACATTAGCGAAATCAGCATTAGGAATTTTACTAGCGCTGTTGCTTACCCATAAGCTTGTATTAGGGAAAGCCCTGCATAGGATGGCTATCTTCACGCCTTTAGTCATGTCATACCTTGTTGTCGGACTTGTATTTAAAAGCTTGCTGCATCCGGCTACCGGGTTTGTCAATATCGCGCTTAGAAGCGTCAGGCTTGATTTTCTGGCAAATAATTGGCTGTCTGACGCAAGCTTAGCGCTTGGAACTGTGATTAGCGTGGATACTTGGAAAGGCGTCGGATACATCATGGTTGTAACGATCGCCGGGCTAAAGTCGATTTCAGCAACTTATTACGAGGCGGCCGAAATTGACGGCGCAAATTACTGGCAGCGGTTTTTGCATATAACGCTGCCATTGATTTGGCCTGTTCTTTTAACGATAACGATTCTCAACCTGACCTATGGATTACGCGTATTTGACATTATTTACGCCCTTACCAACGGCGGCCCCGGACACGCTACAGATGTGATTAATACAGCCGTTTTCAGCGCGTTTTCAAAAGGCGATTATGCGATGGGAACTACTCTGTCTACGGTTCTTTTTGTCTTTGTTATGGCAATTTCATATTTTTTGGTAAAAATGATGGAAAACAAGGGGGAAGAGTTGTAAATGAAACGTAAAATGCTATTGCCCGGTTTGACCGTTAACCTGACTGCCTTACTTTGCAGTATGGTTTTTATTATACCTCTGACAGTTGTTTTTTTAAACGCCTTTAAAACGAGGGCAGAGTCTAATACAATGACATTGCGCTTACCCACGGTATGGATGATAGAAAATTTTTTTGTGGTAATTGAACGCGGCAAATTAGCCACATCATTTCTAAACAGCCTATTATACGCGGGCAGCGGCGCTATCCTCATTGCGCTTGTTGTCTCATTGGCGGCATTTGTGTTGTCCCGAAATCACTCAAGGCTCAATCGGTTCCTATATTATTTCGTTATCCTCGGCATTGCCATGCCCATGAGTTATATTTCATTGATGAAGATTATGCAGATTACTCAACTGCTTAATACCAGAGTCGGGCTGATTTTAATATACGCAGCCGTAAATATTCCTATTTCCCTGTTTATTATGTATGGGTTTGTGAGAAACATTTCTGTTGAGATTGATGAAGCCGCCATTATCGACGGTTGTAATGCGTTCGCGCTATATGCCAAAGTCATCCTGCCGTTATTATCGCCGGTTATTGTTACTATATGTATACTTAATTTCATGGCAATCTGGAATGATTTTACTATGCCGCTTTATTATTTGAATCACTCCAGCAGATGGCCCATGACTCTTGCTGTCTATAATTTTTTCGGGATGTTTGAAAATCAGTGGAACTACGTAAGCGCGAATATCATCCTTACGATTGCGCCTGTTCTGCTTGTATTTATTCTCGGGCAAAAATATATTGTCGATGGGATTTCGGCGGGAGCCGTAAAAGGATAAGGTGGCGGTGGAAAATTATGAAAGCGAATCAAGCAATAATTGAAAAAGCGAAAGAGGCGTCGCTGGCCCTGCAACGATATACGTGGGAACAGGGAACCGTTTGATCGTCCCTATATCGCGCCGGAAGGACAGGCGTTTTTTCTGTTGATGGAAGCCGCCGCCATAGATTATTACGGCAAATAGCCGGTCATCGTGACGCCGATTCTATGCGCTTTGCACACTCGCAAAGAAGCATTACGCAACTTGGTATTACTATCAAATCCGTGAAAGGGAGAATCAAAATGAAATTCACAGAAGGGTACTGGCTTCGAAGCGAACGTGCAAACGCTTCTTACGCTATGCACGCATATCAAATTTATGCGCTGCCCGACAGGCTTCGCGTCGTTTCAACCGAAAAAATAATTCGCAGCCGTTCGGACACATTGAATGTTGCGACGATTACAACGGATTTTTATTCGGTAAACGAGAACACGGTTGGCGTGAGAAGCTGGCATCATGAAGCGTATCGTTCCGGCGAACCCCGTACACCCATGCACAGCTACCCTTGCGCGGTAAATATTAAGGAAGATGAAAACGAAGCTGTCATGACGGCAGGGAATCTAATCGTCCGCGTGGACAAAAAGGAATGGGGCTTCCGCTTTGAAGCTGAGGGAAAAATTCTTACCAGCTGCGGTTTTCGCAATCTTGGATACATACGGTACGACCGGCCGCCATCCACCATGTTCCCGGAGGAAAATTACCTGCGCGAAAACGGAAAACCTTACATGGTCACTGAACTGAGCCTTCGTCCCGATGAATGCGTTTACGGCTTTGGCGAAAGGTTTACCGCTTTCGTAAAAAACGGCCAGCAAATAGATATTTGGAACGAAGACGGCGGCACATCGTCTCAAGTCGCGTACAAGAATATTCCTTTTTATTTGACAAACCACAATTATGGCGTTTTTGTCGAACACACCGCGCCCGTATCATTTGAGGTAGCAAGCGAAAAAGTCGAATACGTGGGGTTTTCCGTTCCCGGGGAGGAAATCCGCTACAATGTTATTTGCGGCAATAATCCCGCCGAGGTGCTTAAAACTTACGCCAATATTACCGGCAAACCCGCCCTGCCTCCAGCGTGGAGCTTCGGCTTATGGCTTTCCACTTCTTTTACTACAGATTATGACGAAAAAACGGTAGCTTCCTTTATCGATGGCATGGCGGAAAGGGAAATTCCTTTAAGCGTGTTCCACTACGATTGCTTCTGGATGAAGCCGTTGCATTGGTGCGATTTTGAATGGGATTCCTCAATCTTTCCCGATATTGAAAACATGCTAAAGCGAATCCGTGAGCGTGGTCTGCGTATCAGCGTTTGGATTAATCCGTATGTCGCGCAGGGAAGCGAATTCTTTGCCGAAGGCGCGGAAAAAAGCTACTTCCTCACGAGAGCCGATGGCAAGGGTGTACGCCAGCTTGACCACTGGCAGCCCGGCATGGCGATTGTAGATTTTACTAACCCCGCAGCTTACGAATGGTATGCCGGTCAGATAAAAAAACTCATTCATATAGGAATCGACAGCTTTAAGACAGACTTCGGTGAGCGCATACCTGTGGACGTTGAATATTACAATGGCGCCGATCCTTTAAGTATGCACAACTATTACCCTTATCTTTACAACAAGTGTGTGTTTGAAGCCATTGAGGAAGAGCGGGGTAAAGGCAGCGCGGTAGTATTCGCGCGAAGCGCCGCTGCCGGCTGCCAACAATTCCCTCTGCATTGGGGCGGCGACAACAGTGCGAATTATCCGAGTATGGCTGAAACTTTGCGGGGTGGTTTAAGCTTTGCGATGAGCGGATTTTCCTTTTGGAGCCACGATATAGGCGGCTTTGAACAGACTTCCAGCCCAGACTTATTTAAAAGATGGCTGGCCTTTGGACTTTTAAGCACGCACAGCAGGCTGCACGGAAGCGAAAGCTACCGGGTACCGTGGGCCTTTGACGACGAATCCTGCGATGTCGCCAAAACCTTCGCCAAGCTTAAAAACCGGCTGATGCCTTATTTGTATGCTATGGCTGTTAAGGCCAGCCATACGGGATTACCGGTTTTGCGGCCTATGGTTCTGGAATTTTGCGGGGACCCCGCCGTTGATTATCTTGACCGCCAGTATATGCTGGGCGACAGCATTCTGGTCGCTCCGATTCTAAACGAGGAGGGCCGCTGCGATTATTATCTTCCCCACGGCACATGGACGCATTTGTTGAGCGGCGAAGTACGTGAGGGCGGCAGGTGGCACAAAGATATTTACGATTATTACTCCTTGCCTTTATATATAAGGCCAAACACGCTTCTCGCTTTGGGCGCAAATGAGCAAAGACCGGACTACCATTACAGCGACGGTGTCAGCTTACATCTCTTTGCTTTGGATAATGGAAATTGCGCGGTTTGCGATATCCCGAACGTTAAGGGAGAGAGCGAGGCAGTCGTTACCGCCGTGCGAGAGGGCGCGCGCATAACTTTTGATTTAACCGCCGCGCTTGCGAAAAGCCGCATTATTCCGCACGGCTTAATTATAAAGCAAGTAGAATACGGCACAATGCAAATTGACAATGGTATTGCATGTGTAATACCCGAAAAGGATACGCTCCGTGTAATCATAACTGTTGAGGAATGATGGCGGCAGCAGCCCGCAGTATGTAATATAGAGAATGATAATTGACGGGAAAAATGTGAACCGGGGTATTGAAATGAAAGGGTTTTATTTCGGAGTAGACTATTATCCAGAACATTGGCCGAAGGCGCGATGGAAAACAGACGTGAAGTTAATGAAAGACTTAGGCGTCGACGTTGTGCGAATGGCGGAGTTTTCGTGGAGTAAACTGGAGCCGCGTAAAGATGAATACAATTTTGGCTGGCTTGATGAAGCGATAGAGCTTCTGGCTTCCCAAGGGATAAAAACGATTCTTTGTACTCCCTCGGCAGCTCCCCCTGCTTGGATTATACGCGAAACCCCAGATATTCAGCCGACAGATATTGAGGGGCGGCGGCGGTATTTCGGCGGCCGGCATCATAATTGTCAATCTCATCCGGTTTATCGGGAACACATACAACGATATGTCACGGCGTTTGGCGCACATTTCGGTAAAAATCCGAATATAATCGGTTGGCAAATTGACAATGAGCTGGGAAACAGCCATGCGGACTTGTGTACATGTCCTTACTGTGAAAGCCGCTTCCGGCTTTGGCTTCAAGCGAAGTATTGCAATATAGAAACGCTGAATAGAAAATGGGGCAATGCTTTTTGGAGTCAAGAGTATCGTTGCTTTGATGAGATACAAGCACCCAAGATTACTGTTGCAGGCCGAAATCCATCTGCTATACTTGATTGGCGAAGATTCTGTTCTGATTTGATTGTAGATTTTCATCAATTTCAATCTGTAATTCTGCGCAAAAATGCGCCAGAAAAATTCATAACGCATAATATGATGGGTTTTGCAGATAAAGTTAATTATTATGACCTCGGGGCTGATTTGGATTTTGTCTCCAGCGACAGCTATCCCGTAATTTTTATGGGCAAACAAAATTCCCCCAAGTATGCAAGAGTCGCCGCAGAATCAGATTTAATGCGCTGCATAAAAGATAAAAATTTTTGGATGATGGAACAGCAAAGCGGAATCACAGGGTGGGAAATACTCGGACGAGCGCCGAAGCCGGGACAGTTGGGTATATGGGCGGTGCAGGCAATTGCTCACGGCGCGGACACAGTTGTTTTCTTTCGTTGGCGGACATGTGCTATGGGAACAGAGCAGTATTGGCATGGAATTCTTCCGCATAGCGGGATACCGGGCAGAAATTATACGGAGCTTAAGGAAATGATAGCTGAAATGCGGCCTGTTATGGCCGAAGTGCAGGGCACTGTTCCAAAACCTGAAGCAGGGATTGTCTTTTCCTATGACCAAGAGTACGGCATCCAGATACAACCACACCACCCGGACTTGAGCTATACTGAACAAGTGCTTATCTACCATATGGCCTTTTACAAGAAGAACATTCCGGTGGATATTATCAGCGAGCAGACCGATTTCAGCAAATATAAACTGCTGATTGCGCCGATTCAATATATCCTGTCTCCGACCCTCGCCGATAAATATGAAAAATATGTGAAAAGCGGCGGCAATCTTGTTTTGACGATGCGCTCCGGTGTAAAGGACGAAAGCAATCTATGCGTGACAAAACTTCCACTTCCGGGCCTTTTGGGTAAAGTATTGGGATTGGAAATACCCGAATATGATTGTCTGCGTGACACAAGCGTGCAAGTATCTTGGAAGGGCGAAAAGTATACCGCTGAAAAATGGAGCGACATCATTACCCTGACAGGAGCGGAAATGTTGGCTCAGTTTAGTTCTGAGTTTTATTCCGGTTATCCCGCGATTACAAAAAATCAATACGGCAATGGCCGAGCTTTCTATGTGGGAACTGAACCTACGGAAGATTTGATAGATCGGCTGATAAAAGAATTGGCGGATGAATTGACAATTGCGTCGTTGGGCAAGACCCCGGACGGTGTTGAAATTACCGCGCGCGGCGGTTATGTTTTCGTAATAAATCATACGGAGCAAATACAAAAGATAAGCGTTCCCGCCTCTTGGGAACCAATTGTATTTCATAACGCCGATACCATTGCGCCTTACGCATATCATGTTTATAAGGATAAAGCGTATTTTATCTTATAATGAAAACTATATTTTATATTGTAAAAAACGGATATATATTGGCTATTTTGTTGGATTAGAAGACCGCATGCCTTTAAATAATATCTATTTAGAATGCAGGTTCCGATTGCATAGAAAAAACGGTCACCTAGAAATAGGAAATTCAGCAAGTGAAAGTGTATAATTGATAAAAAAAGCGCCGGATGATTGCCATAAGTTCACTATTGATGAAGAAACAGCAACCGTCTACCACATAGTTGCATTTGCTCTATTGTAACCGCTCCTTCAATTTCGCTCATCACTAATTCTACAGGGCGACCATTGTATCCGTATATATATGCGGCACAATCCTCCTGTTAGCGCCACAGCACTAATCGTTTAACAATTTGGAACAAGAGATAAAATAGATAGATAGACCAAAATACCGGCAACATCCCATCAGCGCGCCAAGTTGCTATATCTGATGAAAATATTGCTTGAAAAGACGGATGAAACCAACCCCATGGCCGCAAGCGAGCTTTCAGCGGAACTATCGGCTTATGGCGTAAAGGCCGAGCGCAAAACCATATATATGGATTTAGAACTTCTTTCCCTGTTCGGCCTCGACATTGAGCAGCGGCGGGGCTGATACAGATAACGATGGGGAAATCAGCATAGCGGCGCGCGGCGATATTGCTGATGGACTTTCTGCGCAAGCGGCTCGTGATGCCGACAAGCTGTTTGAGGACGATTGGAATGATTGATGCCGCCGCTCGCGCTAAACGGGTTTTGAAAGATAATCAAATAACAGATATTCCCGCATTGGCATTGAAGGACATATCAAAAAGTGAGGGCATCCGCTTTGCATTGAACGACTATCCTATGGGTTTATGGGATGGCACGTTGCTTTTCAAAGGCGATAAACGCGCCATTCTTATAAACACGCATAAAGGCAATGCAGGCAGGCATAACTTTACATTCGCTCACGAACTAGGGCATTATTTCCTTAATCATCAGCCGAATTTTAACCATGATGGGCAGCCAATAATTCGCTGTACCGCATCAGATATTGATAACAACCAAAAAACGCGAGAGGTTGAAGCGAATCTTTTTGCCGTGGAATTACTAATGCCGGAGGATAGTTTTCGCCTTTATATGGCAGGCGCCCCTATAGATTTTGAACTTATTGGAGGTTTAGCAAACAGGTACATGGTGTCCAAACACGCTTGCAGTAATCACATACTAGGTTTTACACAAGCGCCATGTGTCATTTTCGGACTAATGGTATCAACATTACAGGTTTTGCTTTCTCTCGTGCAGCGAGGGGTTTCCTGCGTGAAATGGAAATACTTCCTCATGGCACAACAGCGTATACGGCTGTGACAGAGAAGCGTTGGGATAAGGATTTTACATCATGCAATACAGACAAATGGCTTTGTCGGACTATCCCCGGTGAAGCCGTTTATGAATGCACTCATTTTCATCGGGAAAGCGGTGCAGCAATGACGATTATTAAATGGTAGCCATTTGAAAAGTTCAACAATAATTCAACTCGACCGCTGAATTTTAATCGAAATCGCCATCGATTAGTAGAATATCATTCGCAACAATCCGATTATAGTGAGACATATTAGAGTTCGGCGCAAACCGTCAAAAGATAACTTGACAGTAAACGTGGAGGTGAAAATGGTAGACATCCCTGCCAAATTGCTCAGACAGCGCCTTATTCCGCTCATCCGCGTGCATGACCGCCGAGAGAATATACTTGCTGCTGACTTGTTTTTCGGCAAAACGGAATGCCTCCTCAAAGAATTGTTTTGCATATTCATACCCGCCGTGGTTATCAAAATAAGCTGTGTTGACGTCAAAGACCAGTTCCCCAAACACCTTGGCATCGGCTTTTAACCCGCGTGTACTGACCGTTCCCCCCGCAATCATGCGATCAAGCGCCTGTGTATATGTGCTTTCACATCTGCGAAAATGTACGTTCATATGGGAACGCGAAAGTTCAATGTCGGGATTACTGTAGCTTTCGTTTTTGCGTTCGTTATGCCGCTCCCGGATTCCAATCCCGCACTTTTGATAGGACTGGTTGCGCACAACCGTCCTATCGGTTTTTGACATAAGCTCACCTCCATCATAGCAATTGATATTGCTTAATATTATTATAGCAAATACTATTGATAAGTCAAAATAATATTGCTATAATAATAAATGTGCAAAACTATATAACAATGAGGTGAAAAATATGCCGCGAAGCAAAACAAAGACACTGCCCGGATATGAAACGCCGTTTGCCACAAGGTTGCGCGGGCTGATTGACGAGGCCGGGATACCGCAATCGGCGCTTGCCGGGCATATCGGCGTGACAAGGCAGGCAATCAGCGCGTATTCGCTTGGCGTTTCGGTGCCGGATATTGAAAAGTTTGAGGGCATCGCCGACTTTTTCGGGGTATCTACAGAATACCTGTTGGGGCGGACGGATATCAAAAAAGCGGACGCCTCGAAGCAGGCGGCCGCAGAGTATTTGGGATTGTCTGAAAAAGCGATTGATACAATTCGAGACTTGCAAGGCGTTCATTTTGAACAGAACTCGGAAAGTGATTACAAGATAACAGCCAAGCCAACAGAACCGCTGCCCGATATGTTCAGCGATTGGCTTGAAACTGTGGATTTATCCCTGCTGATGAGCGATGTGTGGCGGATGGTTTGCGCAACTGTTTCCGCGCAGGACAGTGGTGTAAACAACGAAAAATACAAGCTCGATCAGGCGCAAAAAGACGCGATATGGGATTTGAAGGAGCGCGGATATGTAACCCTTTCCATGACGCAGCAGGTTTCGTTTTTCAGTGGAGTTGCTGCCGAAACTTTCAGGCGTTCGCTTGATGGTATGATTGATGAAGCCATTGCTTATGTGAATGGGCAAAATAAAGCAAAAAGCCCGACTGATGCAGGGGCGCGTTAATATACTTTTTCAAAGTATATTACCCACTATGACAGTTTGGCTGCGCTGAAACTGCCGTGGGCTCTCCGAGGGGGATGCCAAGGGCGGGGGGAATGACATTTTTACAACAAACTCATTAATCACGACCAAATAGATAATTAAGAGATGTATCAAGCACTTTAGAAATAGCATCAACTTCAATATCCGAAACCGTACGCTCCCCGTTTTCAATGCGCGAAACAGAGCCGCGGCAAACGTAAACCGCTTCGGTTTCAAGTTTTTCGGACAAGCCCTTTTGGCTAAGTCCCGCTTTTTGGCGAGCCTCTTTTATTCGTTTGCCAGTAATATTACATTGGATTCCATCAATAATTCTTGCCATTTATACACACCTCATGTCTTGACATAGGACAAATATAGTGTATACTAAAAAACAAGGAATCATGTCTTGTTACAGGACAAAACTATATGCGAGGTGGAAATTATGCCCGACTACAAAAAGCTCTACCACAAAGCCTATAACGCCATGACCGATGCGGAGCGATTGGTTGACAAAGCGGCGGCCATACTTCGTACAACCCAACAGCAATGCGAGAAAATCTATGTTGATGCGGACGATACGCCCATTTCCTTGATTGACGGCGGAAAGGAGCCGAAACACGATGAAAAGTGAACATAACTTGACCTACACAAAGCATGACGACTACCTCTTGCCTGATTTGTGCCTGCCCGAACAAAATCCCGATCCAATCGGTAAATACGGCCTACTCCGCAAAACCTACTTAAAAACCCACAGAAAAATCACCTACACAAATCTGCTGACAGCCGGAGCCCTGCACGATCATCTTTCCGAAATAGACGCACAGGCAAACGAGGAGCTTGAATTGCTTATGACTCAGATGGCGGCGGCGCAGGGCATTACGGAGCAAATTAAGGCTGATAATCAACTGCTTTGGGTTGGTGCGATGAACAACATCAAATCCTGCGCCGAGGAAATCATACTTACAGAGATAATTTACACATAATACCGAATGACACAGTGAAAGTTTGATTCGCTGTGTCATTTTCAATTATTATAATTATGAGTTGACAATATTAAAAATTCGAGTTATAATAATCATATATTTGAACTGGGAGGAATTGCATATGGATACTGTAGGAGGTAGACTAAAGGTGCTTAGGGCAACGACAGGACTGTCACAACAGGCGCTTGCCGATATAGCAGGGACAAAGCAATCAACCATTAACCGTTACGAGAATGATGCCTCGGAGTTGCCGTACCGCATATTGTTGTGGTATGCGGATTACTTTGACGTATCGCTCGATTATATCTTCTGCCGGACGGATAAGCCGCAGGGCAAGCTGTACGAGTTCCGCCCGAGGATGTCAAAAGAAACCGAGCAAATGAAGGCATTCATCGAAATGTGCTTTGACCCGAAATCCCCGATGAATGAAAAATTGAAGCAGACGCTTCTAAATATGCTTGCACAGGACGATGACATTAAATGAAAATCGTCATCTATGCCCGGTTTTCCTCTCACGCGCAAAACAAGCAGTCGATTGAGGGACAACTCAAGACTTGTTATGAATACGCCGAGCGCAACGGTTACATCGTTATTGGAGAATATATCGACCGCGCCATATCGGGCACCGCAGCCGATAATCGCCCGGAATTTCAGCGCATGATTGCCGATAGTGTAAAGCGCCAGTTTCAAGCGGTGCTTGTTTATCAACTCGACCGATTTGCCAGAAACCGTTACGACAGCGCGACATACAAGGCCAAACTCAAAAAAACGGCGTCAAAGTCCTGTCGGCGCGTGAGAATATAACAGACGACGCCAGCGGAGTGTTGATGGAGGCTGTTCTTGAGGGAATGGCGGAATATTATAGCGTTGAATTGTCGCAAAAGATACGCCGGGGTATGGCAATCAATGCTGAAAAGTGTCTTGCGACAGGTGGAAATGTGGCCCTTGGCTACATGATTGACGAAAGCAAACGCTTTGTTATTAACGAAGAAGAATCGCCTATCGTCAAGCGGATATTTGAAATGTACTTGGCGGGTTCAACGATGGCACAGATTATCCGATACCTCAATGAAAATCAGATTAAGACAAGCAGGGGAAATGAATATAACAAAAACTCTATTCGAGGAATCCTTACAAACAAGCGTTATTGCGGCATTTACACATTTAACGGCACAGAAATTGCCGATGGAATGCCACGCATCATAGATGACACCATTTTTGCCCAAGCGCAAATTCTTATGGAGAAAAATAAAAAAGCCCCTGCGCGTACAAAGGCTGTGGAAGAATCGTATTTGCTGACAACCAAGCTGTTTTGCGGTCACTGCGAGGCTGCTGTAACCGGTGTGAGCGGTACGTCTCGCAACGGTTCACTTCATCAGTATTATCAATGCGTCACCAATCGCCGCCGCGGTGACTGTAAAAAGAAAAATGTGCAAAAGACATACATCGAAGACTTAGTTGTAAACAAGGTTAAGAACCTGCTGACCGATGAAAATATTGATAGAATCGCCGCAAAGGTGTCTGATTTATGCCAAAAAGAACGCAATACCGATACCATCAAGTGCATAAATAGGCAGATCAAGGAAAACGAAACGGCGACAAATAACCTCATAAAGGCCATTGAAAGCAGGAAAATTGTGGACGTTATCGCGGCGCAGATTGAGAAACGGCAAGCGGAGCGGGCAGACCTCGAAGCACAGCTTGCGAAAGAAAAGATACTCCGACCTGACCTTGCGTTTGAACAGGTGCGGTTTTTCTTTGAAAAGTTCCGGCATGGCGATGTGAACGACTTGGCTTACCGCAGAGCGCTTGTAGACACGTTTATCAGCAAGATTTATTTGTTTGACGATAAGCTTGTGATTATCTGCAACGCCGGGGAACACACCAAAATAGAATGTCCCATAGGCGAACTAAGTGGTTCGCCTATGGGACAAATGGTCGAGGTGACAGGATTTGAACCTGCGGCTTCTACGTCCCGAACGTAGCGCTCTACCAAGCTGAGCCACACCTCGAAAGCATAAAAAGGATACCATAAATAAAGCTCGTTGTCAATATCGTCGCAGCACGCCCAAAATAAAACTGCCATAAATTTCCCATTTCATGGCAGTTCTTCACGTCGCTTCGCGATGGTGTGAACTTATATAGTCAATGGACTATATCACGCCGACGGTTTGTTGCGCAGCTTCTTTTTCTCCGGGGATGTCGTGAGCTTTAGTTTTTTCGGCTTCCTTAAGGGGTCGTGCTTGATAACCGGCTCGTCCTTGTGCAAAACCGCGTCGCTTGTGATTTCGATAGACTCGATTGTGTAGTCGGACGGCGATTTATACATCACATCTTCCAGCACGTCCTCCATAATCGCGCGAAGCCCTCTTGCGCCGGTTTTGCGCTCAATTGCTATGCCGGCGATTTCCTCAAGCGCCTCGTCCTCAAAATCAAGCCGGATGCCGTCCATTTCAAGCAGCCTCTGGTACTGCTTGACGATAGAGTTTTTCGGCTGCGTCAGAATCTTTACAAGGGAATCCTTATTCAGCGCCTCAAGCGTCGTGATAACCGGCAGCCTGCCGACAAGCTCGGGAATAAGCCCGAATTTTATAAGGTCGTGCGGCTCTACATGCCGCATGAGGGCGTCGGTTTCCTTATCCTTCTTGTCGGTGATTTTTGCGCTGAAACCAAGCGTCGTTGTGTTGATGCGCTTGTCAATCACGCGTTCAATCCCGTCGAATGCACCGCCGCAGATAAACAGGATATTCGTCGTGTCAACCTTGATGAATTCCTGATTCGGATGCTTTCTGCCGCCGTTTGGCGGGACGTTGCTGATCGTTCCCTCAAGTATTTTTAAAAGCGCCTGCTGAACCCCTTCGCCGCTCACGTCACGCGTGATGGAGGGGTTTTCGGATTTCCGTGCGATTTTATCAAGCTCATCGACATATATGATGCCGCGTTCGGCGCGCTCAACGTCGAAGTCGGCGGCCTGTATCAGCCGCAGCAGGATGTTTTCAACATCCTCGCCGACGTACCCCGCCTCAGTGAGCGTCGTTGCGTCGGCAATCGCAAAAGGCACGTTTAAAATCCTCGCAAGGGTTTGGGCGAGCAGCGTTTTGCCGACTCCCGTTGGCCCAAGCAACAGGATATTGCTCTTTTGCAGCTCGACGTCCGCGTCGTCGTTTGAAAAGATTCTCTTGTAGTGGTTGTAAACCGCGATGGAAAGCGATTTCTTAGCTTTGTCCTGTCCGATGACATACTGGTCGAGCATCTTTTTGATTTCCTGCGGTTCCGGCGGCGTGAACCCCGACGGCTGGTGCTGGGATTGCTTCTGCTCCCGTCCGCGGCCTATTTTTTCGGGCGCCGCATACGGGTCTTCGCCGTCAAGCACGCTTTGGCAAAGCTCGATGCATTCGTCGCAAATGCATACGCCGGGACCTGCGATCATCCTGCCGACCTCGTCCTGCATTTTACCGCAAAAAGAACACCTGAGTATTCTGTTATCAATAGATTTCGACATAACGGTTCCCTTTCTTAGGAAAAATTGATCGTTTGCATATTATTTGCGTTTTGAGATGACTTCGTCGATGATGCCGTATTCTTTCGCTTCCTCGGCCGTCATGAAGTTGTCGCGTTCCATATCCCTTGCGATGACTTCGACCGGCTGGCCTGTATGCTGAGACATGAGCTCGTTGACCCGCTCTTTTGTGCGCAAAAAATGATTGACATGGATTTCCATATCGGTGACCTGCCCACGCGTTCCCGCAGAGGGCTGGTGAATCATGATATCGGCGTGGGGCGTGGCGAACCGTTTGCCCTTAGCGCCCGCCGCAAGCAGGATCGCGCCCATGGACGCCGCCATGCCGATACAGGTGGTGGAAACGTCGCATTTTAAGAAATTCATGGTGTCGTATATCGCCATGCCCGCGGTCATAGAGCCGCCCGGGCTGTTGATATAAAGATCGATGTCCTTGTCGGGATCGGTGCCCTCAAGGTACAAAAGCTGTGCAACCACGAGGCTTGCGGTGGTGTCGTTGACTTCGTCGCAAAGCATGACGATACGGTCGTTTAAAAGCCGCGAAAAAATGTCGTAACTTCTCTCGCCCCGGTTTGTCTGCTCAACAACCATTGGTACCAATGCCATATCAGCGGTCATTCCTTTCCATTCGGGTATGTAGCGCGCCGTCATTGTTCGGGGGATTCTTCCTTTTTAGCGGCGGGCTTTTTTGAAGCGGCAGTCTTCTTGGCGGCCGGCTTCTTAGCGGCTACCGGTTTTTCCGCGTCTTTCTCTTCCGTTTTATTTTCGGCGGCCTTTGGTTTCTTTGCAGCAGATTTTTTTGCAGCGGCCGCGGGTTTCTTCGTGGGTTCGTCTTCCGGCTGCGCTGTTTTCTCCGTAACGACCGCATTGTCGCGCACAAAATCTATCGCCTTTGTCGCCTTGATGTCCGCGGCAAGCTCTTTTGCGGGAACAAACTCTTTTACCTTTTCAACTTCAACCTTGTGCGATTCGGCAATCTTTAAAAGCTCCGCGTTTATGTCTTCCTCAGTGGCTTCAAGCTTTTCAAGCTCCGCTATTTTTTCAAGGGCAAGCCTTGTCTTTACCTGGCGCTCCGCCTGCTCCCCAAAGGACTTTCGAAACGCGTCAAGGTTCATTCCGGTATATTGCAGGTACATATCAAGGTTCATGCCCTGCGCCGAAATCCTGTACTCAAAATCGCGGACCATCTCGTCCGTCCTGTTTTCCATCATGACCTCGGGGATATCAGCCGTAAGCCCTTTGATTACTTCATCCATCAGGCTGTTTTCAAGCTCCTCGCAGGACCTTTGCTCCGCCGCTTCCTCACGGCGCTTTTTTATGTCCCCTCGAAGCTCCTCCAGCGTATCGAACTCGCTTACGTCCTTTGCGAACTCATCGTCAAGCTCGGGAAGCTCTCGGCCTTTGATTTCATGCAGCACTACCTTGAACATGGCGGGCTTGCCTTTTAATTCTTCGGCGTGGTATTGCTCGGGGAACGTGACGTTGACTTCAAACGCATCGCCGATGCTATGCCCCTCGATCTGCTGCTCGAACGTGTCAATAAATGACTGGGAGCCCAGCGTAATCTTGTGTCCCTCGGCCTTGCCGCCCTCGAAAGCCTCGCCGCCGACAAAGCCCTCGAAATCAATCATAACTTCGTCGCCGTCTTTGGCGGGACGGTCGGTGACGGTGATAATCCTTGCGTTTCTCTCGCGCATGCGCTCGACCTCGGCGTCAATATCGGAATCCAAAACGGGATGGATGATTTTCTCGGCCTTTATGCCCGTGTAACCGGAAAGCTCGACCTCGGGCTTTACGGTAACGGTTGCTTTAAACACAAGCCCCTCTTCCTTGTCAACGGTCAGGATTTCAACGTCTGCGCGGTCTACCGGCTCGACGCCGGCTTCATCCACGGCCTCGCCGTATGCTTTCGGGTAAAGGTCGTTCACGGCGTCCTCCATGAATACGCCCTCGCCGTACATGCGCTCTATTACCTGGCGCGGGGCCTTTCCCTTTCGGAAGCCCGGCACCGTGATGGATTTTGCTTTGCGTCGGAATACCTTTGCTGTCGCTTCACGCAGCTCCTCCGGCGAAACCGCGATTTCAAGTTCTACTGTGTTACCTGTTTTTTGTGTGGATCTAAGGCTCATTTATCTTCCTTCTTTCTGGGGAAATAAAAATAATTTTCAATTTTAAATTATACCATAACTTAGTTAAAAAAGCCACTATGTTATTTTAAATGGCGAAAATTTCAAATAATCCGCGGAAATAAGCGAAAATTCGATATTTTTGTATGGCCCTTTGACGGCGCGTTTATGGTCGGCACCATGAAGATGCCCGTAAAAGCACCGTTTTATTCCATATTTTCGCATCAAATCAAGGTATGCCGGAATCTCATGACCCATAAAAACCGGCGGATAATGCAAAAACAACAATTTTTCACCGTCAAGTTTTTCCGAAGCCACGATACTTGCTTCTATCCTGAACCTCTCGCGGTTGATAATTTTCTCGTCGCGAGGCTGCCCGTTTTCAAAAATCCAGCCCCTTGACCCGCAAACGGCAAAGCCGTCAAAGGCATAGGCGTTGTTGTGCAGTACGCTGAGGGTGGAAAGCCCGTGTTCCAGAAAAAAGGACTGCATTTTCCCGGCCGACGTCCACCAGTAATCGTGATTGCCCTTTATCAGGATTTTTGTTCCGGGAAGCGAGTGGAGAAGCTGAAAATCAGGCAGCGATTCCTGAAGCGTCATGCCCCACGAGATGTCGCCCGCTATAACCACGGCGTCACAGCTTTTGACGCTGTCGTTCCAGTTTGCGATAAGCTTCTCGGTATGGTTTTCCCATCCCATAAAAATATCCATCGGCTTTTTGCCTAAGCTTGAAAGATGCAGGTCCCCAATCACGTAAAGCGCCATCGTATTAAAGCCCCAGTGTTTTTATGACGTAATCTTCCATCCCGGATTTTTCGCAGTATTCCGTGAAGCGCACAGGCTTATCTTTCATTGCCAGTATCCGCGGGGGGATTTCAGCTCCCGTGATCCCGGAAAGCTTTTTCGCCTGCTCAAATTCGTCCAAGCCGGAGCTTTCGCCCGTTATAGCGGACAAGATACTGCCGGTGAATTTAAACGGGCTTGCCGTCGCCGCTATGATTATTTTCGCCGCATCCCCGGTCTTTTCGATATAATCGTTTGCGACTTTAAGACCGACCGCCGTGTGCGTGTCTAAGAGGTATGCATACGCCTTAAACGTATCCCTGATGGTTTTCGCGGTATCCGCTTCGTCGCTAAAGCCGCCGTAAAGCTCATCCTTCAGCTTCCGGGCGACGTTAGCGCTTACGCTGTATACGCCGTCCGCCGATAATTTTTTCATCAGCAGCTTTACAGCGTCGTCGTCTTTCTCATAAAGCTCGAACAAAAGCCGCTCCAGATTGCTTGAGATGAGGATATCCATCGACGGCGAGCTTGTCAGGATAAATTCGCGGCGCCTATCGTAAACGCCCGTGTTTATGAAATCCGTCAGCACATTGTTTGCGTTCGACGCGCAGATGAGCTTTTTAAACGGCACGCCCATATGCTTTGCGTAGTAAGCCGCAAGGATATTGCCGAAGTTGCCGGTTGGAACGCACACGTTGACACGCTCCCCAAGCGCGATCTCGCCGTTTTTCACCATATCGCAGTAAGCGCTCGCATAATAGCATATCTGCGGCACGAGCCTGCCCCAGTTGATGGAGTTGGCGCTCGAGAACATCATGTTTTTTTCGGTGAGCCTTTGCTTTAGCTTCTCGTCGGTAAAAATGGCCTTGACGCCGTTTTGCGTGTCGTCAAAGTTGCCGGATACCGCGCATACGCCGATGTTTGCGCCCTCCTGCGTCGCCATTTGCAGCTGCTGGATTCCGCTTACGCCATCCTTCGGATAAAACACTATGATCTCGGTGCCCTCCACGTCCCTGAAGCCCTCGAGGGCCGCTTTGCCTGTATCGCCGGACGTCGCTACGAGTATGGCGATTTTTTTATCCCCCGCCGTTTTCTTTGCCGACAACGTTAATAAATGCGGCAAAAGCTGGAGCGCCATATCCTTAAACGCGCATGTTGGGCCGTGAAACAGCTCAAGCATATACAGTCTTGGCGACAGCTTCACAATCGGCGCCACATTGCCGCTCCCAAACTTTTCACCGCCGTAGGCCATGCTTACGCTTTCATCGATTTCATCTTTAGTGAAATCTGTGAGGAAGCCGCTTAAAATGTCACAGGCCCTTTCGGTATAGCTTTTATCTAAAAGCAGCGACAGCCTTTCATCTGAAATATGCGGCAATGTTTTCGGAACAAACAGCCCGCCGTCCTGCGAAATCCCCTGCGCAATTGCGCCGGCCGCCGTTACCTCGCTGTGTTTTCCCCGCGTGCTTACGTACGTCATAAGAGGCGTCCTCCTTTTAATGGCATCATCTTACGCAATTATTGCAACCCCTGCTTTTCCCGGATTGCGCAATTGATCCAGACTTTATATTGCTTGAGCGGGCTAGTGACCTGCAGGTTGGGATTGAATGATAAACCTGTCCGTTTGTTGTCCAATACACAGTATCCGACCTTGGCGCCGTTGAAGCGTTTGGGGATGATTGCGGCGAGCTTCCAATTGTTATAACCGCATTTCCGGAATCCCATTTATAAGTTTTCCCGCTTGCTTCAGCTATTATTTTTGCCGGCAAATATAACTCCCTTGCGTAAACGATAGGATGAATAGTGGTTTTTAGCCCATCAACCATAACGGTTATATTTGACCGGAACGCAGCCTCTGCTTCGATTGACTTGAGATTGGTTGACCTGTTGACAGTATGGTTGATCACCTTGCCTTCTGAACCAACCAAGGCTTTTAGCGGTAAATATGTAGTGCGATTATATCTAATCGGATAAAGCGTCTCATCTCTGTTGTTGGTAAACTCTTTTGCAACTCCATCTACCGTGATCATTCTATCTTGACATACAGTGACGTCAATCCTTCCGGATTCTGCCGCCGCGATAAATGCAAGAGAAGATACCATGATGAAAGCCATAAACATGCTAATCGTTTTCTTCATCTTCATCGCTCCTTTTAATTGATAAACACAGCCTATTATATTTTCTGCGCAAAATTTTTAAAGCATCTGTTTGCGTTTTCAAATAATATTTTATCAACGGTCCTTCGCGGTATGCCGGATTTCTCCATGCTTTCTGAAAAACTTCCGATTTTGTCTATCCCTTCAAGGTAATCAGGCAGGTCCGTGCCGTCGTAGTCGGAGCCGAGCGCAAGCGTGTCCTCGCCGCCGATCTCAAGAAAATGGTGGATATGCTTTAGCATATCGTTTACCGTGCCGTTTTTGCCGTCTCCCCTGATGAAGCCTTTGCCATAGTTTAATCCTAAAATCCCGCCGCGCCGCACGATTTCCCCGAACATTTCGTCGGTTATATTGCGCTTGTGGGGGCAAATTTTGCGCGAGTTTGAATGCGTGTTGATAAACGGCTTTTCCGCAAATTCGCAGAGCTCAAAGAAGCTTTTGTCGTTTAGATGCGCGGTGTCGGCCACCATGCCGACGCGCTCCATTTCCCTTATGACCTGCCTGCCGAAAACAGTAAAACCCGAGTCGCTTAAAACGCCGCCGCAGATTTCGTTTTTATTGTTCCATGTAAGCGTCATAATCCTTGCGCCCAGACCGTAGTACCGCCCGACGTTTAGAATATCCCCCGCCAACGCGGAGCCGCCCTCTATCGTTAAAACGGCGGCGAAAGGTTTTTTAAGAAGCGCCGACCCGATGCTTCGAAGGTCGGATACCTGCGAGATCCGGTCGCTAAAGCGCATCATTTGATCCTTAAACAAATCAGCCGACTTTAAAAAATATTCGGCGGCTTTTTCGCCTCTTAAGCCGTCCGGCATCCACACGGCCATACACTGGCACAGATGATAGCCCGAAGGCCGCTTCCCAAGTGAAAAATTGAAGTTCTCATCATCAAGCCCGCGCCGTTTTTCAAGGCACTCGGTGAGGGTGTCGCAGTGAAGGTCAATCACGTTACGAATATCAGTCATGCTTTACAAACGCCCCCTCAAGATGAAGATGCCCCGTGATGATACCGTTGGCAGTTATCGCGCTGAAAACATCAAACCTCGGCTGCAAATCGCACCCGTGCGTGTACAGGTAATATTCCGCCGTCCTGATGATTCTTTTGATTTTAACGGGCGTTATTGATTCAATTCCCGTAACCATACTGCCGCGTTTTCGCATTTTTACTTCAACAAACGCAATGATCCCATCTTTTTCCGCAATGACGTCAATCTCGCCGAAACGCGATGAGAAGTTCCGCCCCAGTATGACGTAACCGTCCTTCATAAGCGTATCAACTGCGTAATCCTCGCCGCTTTTTCCTTTTAAACGCGAATTCATCCTGCAGCCCGCCATTTTTTCAAAAAGCTTTCCCTGTGCTCAGGGCATGGGCCATGTGCGTTAAGCGCGTCATAGTGCAGCTTTGTGCCGTATCCCTTGTGCTTGTCAAAGCGGTACGCGGGATATTCCTCGTGCAGTTTTAGCATATACCGGTCGCGGGATACCTTTGCAAGCACCGATGCCGCCGCGATGCACGCGCTTTTAGCGTCGCCCTTAACGATAAGCTCAGCCGGAGCCTTAAACCCGGGATCAAAATTACCGTCGACAAGGATAAGGCCCGGCTTTGATTTTAACATCCCCACGGCCTTTCGCATGGCGAGCATGGCGGCGTTTAAGATGTTGATTTCATCTATTTCCTTTGCCGTCACGGACGCTATGGCGTAGTCCTCCGCATTTTCCGTGATTTCTAAAAACAGCTCCTCGCGTTTTTTTGCGGTCAGCTTTTTCGAGTCGTTAAGCCCTTTTATTTCGCAGTTTTGCGAAAGGATTACAGCAGCGGCGTATACAGGTCCCGCAAGCGGTCCGCGCCCTGCTTCGTCAACTCCGCAAGCCGCAAATCCGTTACATATACCCCTGTCAAAATCAAACAGGCTCATAACGGCTCCTCCAGCGTAATCCGCCCGAGTACACCCGCGCGGAATTCGTCTAAAACAGTGATTGCCGCGCGCTGCGTGTTGATTTCTCCGCCGGGGAGCAGCATCCCGCGTTTTTTACCGATCAGCCTTAGCAAGTCGTGGCCGCCCATGTTTGCGGTTTCTTCATCGCAGAGCTTGTACCGCGCGTTTAAAAGGGGCGCGTAATCTTTTCCGATGCGCGCAAGGAACCTTGCGGCAAGCGCTTCGATGTCCATGATGTCGTCTTTTATGGCTCCTGTAAACGCTAAGTTCTCAGCGACCGTTAAGTCGTCAAACTTAGGCCACAGAACCCCCGGCATATCAAGGAGCTCAAAACCGTCCTTCGTTTTGACCCACTGCATATCGCGAGTAACGCCGGGCCGGTCTTCCACCTTTGCGCGTTTTCCCTTTGCGAGCCGGTTGATGAGCGAAGACTTCCCGACATTCGGGATTCCGACCGCCATCATCCGCAAGGGGCGGCCTATGATTCCCCTTGCGCTCCTGCGCTCTATAAGAGGCGCTAATGCTTCGCGCACAATCGCGGCAAGGCCGTTTAAGCCCTTGCCGCGATTGCAGTCGGCGGCAATCGCCAAAACGTTTTGCCTTTCAAAATACATAAGCCATCTCTTTGTCTGCGCTAAGTCGGCCATGTCGCTTTTATTCAGTATAACCACCCGCGGCTTATCGCCGATCAGCTTCTTGATTTCGGGGTTGGCGCTGCTCATCGGCAGCCTTGCGTCCCTTAGCTCTATCACGATATCGACGAGCTTCATGCTTTCGCGCATGATCCGCCTTGTCCTCGCCATATGCCCGGGAAACCACTGGATCGACGGGGTTTTCGCATCATCCGTCATTTATAAAGCCCGCCCATATTTTTGTAAGGCATGATGCGATAAACGGCCTTGCCAAGGATGTGCCGTTCATCAATAAGCCCAACGCCCTGATATCTTGAATCCCATGAATAGTTGCGGTTGTCGCCCATCAGAAACACATATCCCGGCGGTACGGCGACAGGATAATCCATATCGCCCGTGCTTCTGGGGTCCATCGGCTCGCGGATATAATCCTCCTCAATCACGACGCCGTCAACAAGGATTTCTCCCGTTTCACGGTTAATGTCGATCGTCTGGCCACCGACGGCAATCACGCGCTTAATCAGCGGCTCGTTTCTGAGGTTGGGCTTCGTCGCCACAACGATATCGCCGTTTTTCGGCTTATACATAAAGGTTACCGCGACAAGCCGGTCCTGGTCGTTCAGCGTATTTATCATCGAATCGCCCGAAACGCCCACTTGCCGGCCTATGAACGTAAAAACCAATATCACGCAGACAAGCGCCATAATGGCGGATTCAATCCAGTCGAAAACCTCACGGACAAGCGCGCTGCCCGGATTTTCTTCGCAGCTTACAAATTCTTCGTCCATGCTTTTTGTCCTCCTAGCTTAAGCGGGCTCAAAAGTCAAAACAGGGGCTTGGTTTCAAGCCCCTGAAAAGTTATCGGATCACTTCTTTTACTTTCGCGGCCTTGCCAACCCTGTCGCGCAGATAATAAAGCTTGCCTCTTCTGACCTTACCCTTTCGGATAACCTCAACCTTGTCCACGGTCGGAGAATGCACGGGGAATACCCTTTCAACGCCGACGCCGTGGGACAAGCGGCGGACTGTAAAGGTTTCATTGACGCCGCCGTGCTGTTTCGCAATCACGGTGCCCTCGAACAACTGAATCCTTTCGCGTTCGCCTTCCTTGATTCTAACGTGAACCTTCACGGTATTGCCGATTTCGATGACCGGCGGCTCGGCTTTCATGCTGTCCTTTGCAATCAGCTCAAGTGGATTCATGATCATTTTCCTCCTAATTTTCAGGCATTCATTACCGCAAACGCGGCAGAGGACTACCAGCTTCAACATTATTTTTTAGCTGAACCCCACCGCAAAACCTTGCGGCGGACACTACATACCTTGCTATTATATCACAGGAATATATCCAATGCAAGAGATTTTCGCTTATATTAAGCATTATATTAAGCATGATTAAGCAAAATCATTCAGGTTTTCATCAAATATAGCGGTTCTTGTGATTTTAACGCCGTCCGGCTGCGCGTTTGTCCACGTATAGAAGACCTTTAAAAACAGCGTGGGATTCACGTTTTCTGAAATTCCGGACGCCATCCTGAGCTTAAGGCTTAACGCGTTATCTAAAGCATCGGCTGACAGAACCTGTAAAAGCGGTTTTAAATCTATCGTCTTCTCGCCTTTTTTCGTTTTCTTCTGCGTTTCAATCACAGGCTGCGCCAAAAACAACTGAAGCCGCTTTAGCACCCCGCTTATGGGTATATCCTTATAGATGAGCCTTATGTCGTAATCGGCCCACGCGATAGCGGACGCGGGGTTTACGGGAGCCGCCGCCTTAACCGCCCGGAACCCCGGCGGAAGAGCCTTGTTTAGTTGTTCTGCCACAGCTTCAAACGGGATGGCGCGCGTTAGGCGCACATCGACGGATTCCGCGCCGCTTTCGTAGCCAAGCGCGATTGGAAGCGCGAAATTCATGTAGATATGCGGGTTGAAGCCCTGCGTGTACCAGACGGGCAGGCCGCTTCGTTTAAGCGCGCGCGAAAATGTCCGCACCGTGTCAAGGTGCGACGTGTATTTCGCGCGCCCCGTCTTTTTGAAAAACACACGCACTATCGGCATATCTTCTATTTGCACGGCGGTTTTCCCTCCTTTGTGTATCGTCTTGCACAGGCGCTGACGTGCGCGGCGCGGTTTAGACGGCGCCGGGGAAGCGAAAGCGGATGGGGAAAATGCTTATAATGCACGAACATAGTCAATAAGCGGTTTGACAGTCGTTTTGTCCGTAAAATCAATTATTTTTCCATAAGATTCAAAAAACAGCTTATCTTCCTCTGATATTTCTGAACTGCTTTTTTTAGTCGCCCTTGCAGTCATACCTTTAAGCATGGCCATCATACCTTTATGGACAAGGTTCAGCTTGGTATAATCAATCCCGCCACGTAAGTGAAACACTTTAACCTTAGAAAGCAAATCCTGTGTAAAGTTTTTCGATAAAATCGCTGAATAATCGGTAGTTTCCGGGTCAGCGGCGCCTACGGTAAACACAATTAAGCAATTGCATGGATTTTCAGTAACAAGCTTCACCCCGATAATTCCGCCTGCGTATAGCCCGCCACCGTATACCACGACATCATAGTCTTTCATCTGGGATGGTTTTATTTCCGAAGCCTCAAAAAGCGAAGCGTTCAGTTCATCGGCAATCCACTGCGCGTATTGCTTTGTTGTGCCGTATTTGGACTTATATATTACCGCAATATTGCTCATAATTAAAAACACCACCTAATATAAATTATCTTCATTCGCCTTGCCGCATAATTACAAGTTATCCATTGTCAATTGATTCGCACCGCAGCCGCTGCACGCTTCGCCGCAGTCAGGCGTTGTTTTTCCCGCATGTGCGTTCTTGTTCTCACGGATCAAAAATTCACGCGAAATACCGTAATCAAGATGGCTCCACGGCATGGTTTCGCCGTATTCACGGCGGCGGTGCGCGTAAAACGCGGGGTCGATATCGTGCTCCTTAAAAGAATCAAGCCACCGTTCAATCGAGAAGTATTCGTCCCAGCCGTCGAGCTTCGCGCCCTTTTTCCACACGGCTTCGACGACGTCGCAAAGCCGCCGGTCGCCCCGTGCAAGCACGGCCTCTATCATACTCACAGGGCTGTTGTGGTACTTAAAGCTTATCTTCTTTGACTTTATGATTTCCTTTAAATGCTTCTGCTTTTCCAAAAATTGTTCCATCGTGTCCTGCGGCTCAAACTCAAAGGGCGTGAACGGCTTCGGCACAAAGCACGCGGCGCTTATGCTCACGTTCACCGCCTTGCCCTTGGGCCTGTCCGGCATGTGGTAGTACAAATCCACGATCCGCCGGCAGAGATCTGCGATTTCCCCGACGTCCTCCATCGTTTCTGTTGGAAGCCCCAGCATGAAATACAGCTTGACGCTTGCGTACCCGCCGGAAAACGCGGTTTCGCACGTCCGCATGATTTCGTCCTCCGTCACGTTTTTGTTGATGACGTCGCGCAAACGCTGGGAGCCCGCCTCCGGCGCGAAGGTAAGCCCGCTGTTGCGAACCTTTGCGATTTGTTTAAGCAGCTTTTTGGAAAACTTGTCCGCGCGAAGCGACGGCAGGGATAAATTCACGCGCTCCTCCTGCGACCACGGAAGCATCAGCTCTAAAAGCTCGTCGAGCTTCGTGTAATCGCTGGTCGAAAGCGACGTCAGCGAGATTTCGTCGTATCCCGTACTTGCGCAGAGCATTTTCGCGTTTTCGTTTAAAACCTCCGGCGATTTCTCGCGAAACGGCCTGTAGATAAATCCTGCCTGACAAAACCGGCATCCGCGCAGGCATCCGCGCATGACCTCGAGTATCGCGCGGTCGTGGACGATCTCGATGTACGGCACGACAAATTTCCCGGGAAAGTGTACCGCGTCAAGCTCCGTGACGATCTGCTTCTTTACGGTTTTCGGAGCGCCGGGGGCCGCCTTGATCTCCTTGACGGTGCCGTCGGTATTGTACGATACGTCGTAAAGCGACGGCACATACACACCGGGAATCTTGGCGGCCAGCTTTAAAAATTCGCGTTTGCTTAAAGCTTGATCTTTGGCCTTCCGATACAGCTCTATCACGCGGGGATTTATCTCCTCGCCCTCGCCGAGCGCGAACAGGTCTATAAACCCGGCCATCGGCTCGGGGTTGCACGCGCACGGCCCGCCCGCCATGACGACCGGCGAAAGGCCGTGCCTGTCAGAGCTTCTAACGGGAAGCCCCGCGAGATCCAGCATGTTTAAAACCGTGGGATAGCACATCTCATACTGAAGCGAGAACCCCAGTATATCAAAATCCTTTATGGGCTCAAGGCTTTCAAGGCCGTAAAGCGGGATTTTGTTTTCGCGCATGAGCAGCTCCATATCGGCGCCCGGAGCGAACACCCGCTCGCACCACACGCCGGGCATGCTGTTTTGAAGGGAATACAAAATCTTCGAGCCCAAGTGGCTCATGCCGATCTCGTAAAGGTCCGGGAAGCACAGCGCGTAACGCAGGCAGCCTCGCTCTTTTACGACGGAATGAAGCTCGCCGCCGATATAGCGCGCGGGCTTTTGCACTTTCAGAAGCACGTCTTCAAGCTTTTCAAAAAGCATAGTAAAATTCCTCTTGTAAATTATCGTTTTATACCTTATAATATAAACAACAAACAAAAAATGCGGGCAGGCCGCGGTGCGAGCACACCGTGACCCTGACAGGGAAGCAACACCCTTTCCATGCCAATGGCTTTACAGCCACACCCGGTTATCATTATACCAACAGACTATGCGTTTTGCAAGTCGTCGGGGTATTTCTGCTTTGCTTGGGTGCAGGTATGGTTTTCCATATCTGCGCCTTTTGTTTGTTATAAAAGCAAGAAAGGGCGATATTATGCGAAGCGTTTTGGAAGAGCTTTATTATGGCAACATCAATCCCGGCAATGCCTTTTTTGATCAAAACAGTGACTTTGGCAAAGCCATGAAGCGTCTCAGCGCCCACGAAGCGGCATTGAACGAAATGCTTGATGAACCGGCAAAATCCATTTTCTCCGACTTTTTAAACGCGCACATGGAAATCAACAGCCTTACGGCAATCAATAAATTTTCCTACGGCTTCAAGCTCGGCATGCTTCTGGCCGCCCATGTCTTTTCCAATCAGGACGACCTGACGGAAAATTATGAATAAGAACCTGTATCCATATATTATCGGCACTCCCTGATGACGTTGGCCGCAAGATATACCGAGACCGCGAGAAGCGTGAAGTTGCGTTCCGGGCGCATGATCAGGAAAAACGAAAGCGCGAAAATCGGAACAAGTATCAGAAACGAAAATACCCGCGATAAAACAAAGGCGATACCCTGCGGTAGGAACCGCTCGGCTGAAAGCTTTAAGAGGCTGCCGCCGTCAAGGCCTCCGATTGGAAACATGTTAAACACGGCGACCGCAATGTTCGCCGCCATAAAAAGCGTCGCACGCCCCGGCTCATCGAAATCGTGCGGAAAAAAAGAAAACACCAGCGCTAGTCCTAAGTTTGCAAACGCCCCCGCCGCCGCCACAATGATTTCTTTTGCGTAAGACAACTTAAGCCCGCCCTCTTTTTGTATGGCAATCCCGAAAGCCGAGAGCCTAACGGACCTGATCTTTACGCCTAAAAGCCGCATCGCTGTAAGATGCCCGAGCTCATGCGCAAAAACCGGAAGCAGGAAGTAAAGCGCCAATCCGTCTTCGTCAAACACGAAAAACAGCGCCAGCACTGCGAAAAACCAGAAGCTTGCGCTGATTCTGACGCCTCGTTCATAAAGCCGTATCTTCATCCGATCATTTCGATATAATCACGCAGAAGCCGCGCGGGGTCCGTGTAGTTGCCGTCCGAGATCACCGAAAAATGCAGGTGCGGCCCTGTTGTGACGCCCGTATCGCCCACGCGGGCTATCCGCTCCCCTTGCCGCACATACATCCCCTCCTTGACTAAAATCTCGCTGCAATGCGAATAAGACGTCTCAAGCCTTGACGAATGCTTGAGGATGACGTAGTTGCCGTAGATTTCGGATACCCCGGTGCGCTTTACCGTACCGGACATCGCGGCCAGGATATCATCGCCGTCATTCGCCGCGATATCGATGCCGTTGTGGAATTCTTCTTTCCCTGAAATGGGGTGTTCCCGAAGCGAAAAGCCGGATGTGATCACGCCCTGCGCCGGAGGTAAGACGGGCCAGAACAGCGGAGAAAACGCGGCGGCGTATGATGTCTGCATTACGCCGCCGCGCTCCATTATTTCAACCGGGAACATTCCGGCTTTGTCCGGCGGCCTTAAATACAGCACGCCGCCTTGCTCCGGTAGGGCTTTGTCCTCCTCTGTATACCACTGCGCATCGTGGAGCCTCATGAAAAACGATGTGGTTTGTTTTGGCAGGGCCGCCTCGGACTGGCTTGTGACCTGAGGCTCCGACCAGAAATCCCCGGGCTCCTCTATATCACTGGGATAGTAAGGCGCGTCTTGCGTTTCACCGAAGATCCAGTCCCTAAACCCTTTTACAGCTTCCGTTATGCCGTTGAGCATGCGCTTTGAGGCAGACGCTAAGTCCTGCGTTTCCACCGGTTCCGACGAAGAACTCAGCATAACGGAATACTGCCCCTTGAGCCGCAGGTATTTTCCCTCGTCCGTCATTTTGACCGTTACCACGCTTAAAAGAAGCGCCAGAACAATAACCGTCTGAACGGCCAGCGAAAAGGTAACGGTATCCGTTTCAGGCTCCGTGCGGCTCCTATGCCTCATTCTGTAAGGCCTTTCCCTGTTTGACCCTTTCATGGCGCTACCCCTCCGTCAAAATCATGTCCATCCTTGATCCTTATAATCTTTATGATATTTTTTTATAAATGATTCATTTTTTAACAGTTTACTTTTTTCATTTATTGTGGTTCAATATAATTCGGTATTTGTTTTTAGGAGATGTTTGTCATGGCAAGAAAACGCCACGCATATACAAAAAGGCGGCTTGCGCTGAAATATAAAGTCCGGCGGGTGTTTCTCTGTGTTTTTGCAATCATGCTGATTGCGCTGCCGGTATGGTTTTTCGCGGGCGCCATGAAAATTCCGTGGCCTTTCGTAAAAGACGCAGACGACGAAACCGCCGCGCAGGATGACGCCGTGCCTGCCGTGGCCAGACAATTTGACGAGGAGCCCGTGAATATGGACGCAAACCCGGAAGACGCCAATATCGGAACCGAGCCTGTCGATGCGGAAACACAGTCTGCCGAAAGGACGGAGGTTACGCCTCCCGAGGACGAAAGCAAATCATGGGCGCTTATACTGGTAAACCGGGAAAGCTTTCTGCCGGAGGGCTACGACAGCGTAATTGAGCTTGCTACGATCACCGACGATTACCGTGTCGACGCAAGGATATCAGACAACGTAAAGCGCATGATAGCCGATGCGAGAAATGACGGCGTCACATTGTCCATCGTATCCGCACACCGTTCAGTTGAGCGGCAGACGGAGCTTTACGCCGACAAGGTCGAGGAATTCATAAACCAGGGACAGGAAACCGATGCGGCGAAAGAAGTAGCGGCGACCATCGTCGCGCGGCCCGGTACAAGCGAGCACCACACGGGGCTTGCGCTTGACATCGTAACGCCTTCCTATATGACGCTTGACGAGGGCTTCGAAAACACGCCCGCATTCAGGTGGCTTGACAAAAACGCGCACAAATACGGGTTTGTGCTGCGATACCCGAAAGAAAAGCAGGACATAACCGGGATTATCTATGAGCCGTGGCATTACCGCTATGTCGGCGAGGAGCACGCGGAGCAAATGAAAGATCGGGATTTATGCCTTGAGGAATACATAGAAGCGCTGCGTTTAGCGCGCATCAAGGCATCGGTTCAGGCAAACGCTGACGATGAAGAGGAAGACGAAGACGAAGACGCAATTGATCATTAGGGGTGCTCGTATGCCGCTTACGATATTAAATCTCGAACAGGGAATGCCCACTGTGGAAACCGCAAGGATGCGCTTGGAGCAGGGGATTCGGACGGCGCGCGCGCGCAGGCTTTCGGTGATTAAGATTATACATGGGTACGGCTCAAGCGGAAAGGGCGGCGCGATCAAGAAGGATGTGCGTAAGGTTTTAACAAGAAAGCTTGCCGCAAAAGAAATACGCGGGTTTGTAGCGGGCGAGGATTTTTCGCCGTTTGACCCCGTCGCGCGGGAAATCATCGACAAGTGCCCGGAGATACGCGGCGACCGGGATTACACCCGCGGCAACCACGGAATTACGATCGTGCTGATTTAGATATGGATTTTAAGAATCGTTTTAAAAGCTTATATAAACGCAAGCGGTTGCGGCTGCTTCTGCTTTTACCGTTGTCTCTTGCGCTAACGGCGGTGGCGGAAATGTTCCCGCGTATCACCGAGCAGGTTTATTCTACGGGAATTTACCGGCACTTGTCGGGGGGAATAGCGCGGGCCACGGGATTTCTGCCGTTTTCATTGGCTCAGTGGGTTTTACTGGCAGCGGTATCCTCCGTTCTAGGGTATATCGCGATGACCGTCGTAAAAATAAAAAGAACGCCAAAAAAGCGCCTTAAGATTTCCGCTTTGGCGCTTCTTACGCTCCTTTGTGTTTTCAGCGTTATCGTTTTTGGTTTTACCGTGTTTTGCGGCTTAAACTACCACAGGATGACCTTTGCCGAAACAAACGGGATTTTCGTCCGCCCATCGTCGGCTGAAGAGCTTGCCGATATGTGCTTCGAGCTTGTAAAAAGCACGAATGAGGCGGCAGGTAACGTCCGGCGTGACGGCGGCGGCGTAGCTGTCCACAGCTTTTTAAGTTATTACGATATGGCGAAAACGGCCGCCACGTCGTTCTCGGAGCTTAAAAGCGAGTATCCCGCGCTTTCGGGGTATACTCCAAGAGCAAAGCCGGTTTTGTTTTCAAAGGCGCTGTCCCTTGCGGACCTTGTCGGGTTTTACTTCCCGTTCACGTTTGAGGCAAACGTGAACGTCGACGTTTTGGATTATAAGATACCGTCCGCGATGACCCACGAGCTTGCGCACTACAAGGGGTATATGCGTGAGGACGAGGCAAACTTTATAGCGTATCTTACATGCCGCGAAAGTAAAAATGAAGACTTCATCTATTCCGGGAACATGCTGGCGCTGGGTTACAGCCTAAACGCGCTTCGCGGCGCCGACCCGGATGCGTACCTGCTCGCGATGGAATCCCTGTCAACCCTTGTAGCTGCCGATTTTAACGCAAACTACTGGTACTGGAGGCAGTTCGAGGGCCCTGTCGCCGAGGTTTCGGGGATGGTAAACGACGCGTACCTTAGAACGAACCGGCAATCCGACGGCACAAGAAGCTACGGTCGTATGGTCGACTTGCTTTTGGCCGATTACAGAGACAGGCGCGATATCTCATAAACTACTTTCTCCAGGCTTTTACCGCCGGCTTTTACCGTAAAGCCGGCGTATTTTTTATACAGCGGAAGCCTTTCGTTATACAATTCCTCTAGCGTTTTGCCTTTTTCAATGACGACGCCGCGGCTTTTGATGTCGCCGGTGCGGGCGATGATCTCTTCAACCGGCACCTCAAGAAATATTATCTTCGATATGCTTTTTAAATGATTCATCGCTTTCTCGGAATACACGGCGCTGCCTCCTGTAGCAATGCATGTATTTTCACACCGGAGCGCGCCGATGACGGCTTCCTCCTTGCGGTTGAAGCCGTCATTGCCGTCATCCTCTAAAATCTGCCATAAAAACTTTCCGTATGCTTGCTGTATCAACAGGTCGGTATCGGTAAACGCCATGTTCAGCGTCTTTGCCAAAAGTACGCCCACCGTGCTTTTTCCGCATGCAGGCATCCCGATTAGAGAGATGTTGTTCATGGCTTTAATACACCGTTATCACGCATTCGTCGTAGATGTTTCTGTCCGCGGCGGAGGCCACCCTTATCGTCGCTTCGCCCGGCCTGCGCGCCCTGATATTCCCGCGGTTGTCGACGCTCACAACATTTGAGTCGCTGCTTGACCATACAACGGGCGCGTTCTGCGCCCCGCCCGGCTCAATTCCGTAGAACAGCTGCTCTTCATGGCCTTGTTCGACGCTAATATCATTATATTCTAAAACGATATAGTCGATGGGGTCGGCGTCGTCGAGCATGACGTTAACGGTGCATGTTGCGCGGATGTCGCTGTCCTGCCGTGAGCGGGCGGTGATCGTGACCCTTCCCTCTCCTATACCTCTGACGCGCCCGTTTGAATCGACGGTCGCGATGTTGGTGTCGGAGCTGCTCCAGCGGACGTCGTCGCGCGACGCGCCGCTTGGCCTGAGCGACGTCCTGATATCGACCCGCTCGCCTACAAAAATGTTGTAGCGGTCGTGCTCAATACTGATGGATGTGATCCTTGCGCCGGTGCTGCTGCCGCTGCCGCCGCTTTCCCCGGGCTCATCTTCCCGAGGCGCTTGGCTTCCGCTGCTTCCGCTTACCTTCGGCGCGGGGCCCAAGTCACGGTTTCCGGTTGAGGCCTCGCCTGTATTGGCTGTCCTTATCGCGCCCTCTATGGAATTTGCGATGGCGGCCGCCACACGGTCGTGGTACCGCGAATCGCGAAGCTTTGTATATTCCGTCTGGTTTGTCATGAAGCCCGTTTCAACAAGCACGCTTAAAAACTCCGGAGAAAGGTTGATGGGGAAATAGCTTTGCCTCGCGCGCCGGTTATCCGTCGCCATCGCCCGCGCGACGTTTGCCGAGCTATTTATCGCAAGCCGGGACGAATACGGGCGGTGAAAATATGTCTCGGTGCCCGCGGCCGATGCGCTGCGCGACGCGTTTGCATGGACGCTTACCAGTATATGGGGGTTTGCCTTCGCGGCCCTTGTCACACGCTGCTCCATCACGTAGCCCGCGTTGTTCATTAACGTAACCTTTGCACCGCGTTTTTTAAGCTCCGCTTCAAGCTTTTTCGCAATCGCAAGGTTCACGGTTTTCTCAGGCCATTTGCGGTCTGTACCGAGGGCGCCGGGATCGCTGCCGCCGTGGCCCGGGTCAATAACAATCACCGCGTTCTTTATATCCCTTGGAGGGTTGTTAAACCGGAAAATAAGGTTGCCGTTTTTGTCGTAATACGCGCGGTACCCCATAAAGCCGTGCTTATTGCGAAACGTCAGCGTCAGCTTTGATCCGTCCTCCCACGAGGCCCCTGTAAACAGGCGGTTGTTTTCTGAAAGATTCGCGCTGTTCGGCGCGCTTGTCGTGTAATGGAACTGTATCTGGAAAGCGTTATCCCGGTACGTCACCGAAAACGGAACCTTTTGCTGTGTTTTCAGGATCATGTACGTCCATCTTGCGTTTTCCGAATTAAAGCTCATGCTTGTGATCGCGTTGTTCCGAGGGCCTTTTTCAACTTGTCTTAGGTGCCTTGTCTCGACCCTTAGCCCCGAGCCCAAAACCCGGTATGTATACTTTATGCCGCGTTGGCTTACAAATTCAATGTCGCCGCTTACCACGTAATCGATTGTGTCCTTCGGCAGGGGATAGTGGTTTGCGCTTGGGATGTTTGTCTTTGAGTTTGCGGGATACGTCGGCACCTGATCGTTGCGAATCCTGACGGGAACGCCGCCGTCGGGTGGGTTTGTGCGGTAAAGGATACCGGATTCTTCACTGTCGTCCCAGGCATCGAATGATTCATCCGGCGGTATCTGCCAATCGTCGAGGAACTCGTCCGGACCCGTCTGCATGCCGTCGTTGTAAGCGGACCCGGAGCTGCTTTGCCACGGCAGCGCCGACGCCGCCGCGCCAAGCGTGAGCAGTACCGATAACAGCACCGCCAACGAAGCCGAATAAATTTTTTTATCAAAGAAGCAAATCACAAAAAGGTACCTCCATTTTAATTCTTTTGTCTTTATTTAAAGAAACAAGCTTTTCAAGTTCCTGGCTTCCCTGTTTACGATCTGCGCGACGTCGCGTTCCGGCTCGAACAGCGAGTCGTACCGGAAGATGACGACGCCGCCGTAGTTTTTAGCGTTCCTTGCGTCCTGCGTTTTGCGCTTCATAAGATCGTCGTTTCTTACAAATTCGTGTCTGCCGCGGTCCCCGGCCCAGGAGTCCTGCCTTCCGATCTTATAAGCCGCAAGCCCGACGTAAAGCTTAACGCCCGGCGCCGTGACCATGCTTTCCCACTCTTTCAGCGTGTCGCGGTACGGCTGCGCTTGGTTGTCGTACCCGAAATAAATCTGCGGACATATGTAGTCGAAATACCCCGGCGCCGAAGTGATTTTCCGCACGTCGAGGTACTGTGCGTGATAGTTGTTGTAGACGCTGCTTTGCGGGCTTATACCGAACAGTACGTTTTTGTTTTCCTGCTTGATTGCGTTATACATTTTTTTAATAAGCGTCTCCACGTTTGCGCGCCGCCAGTTCGCAAGCGAAAGGCCGCCGCCGTTTTTAACATACCCGTCATAGGATGGCTTGTCGAACGCCGTGTCCGTTACGGGGTAAAAGTAGTCGTCTATATGTATGCCGTCAATATTGTAATTTCTAACGATTTCCACAACTCCCGCCACGATTAAATTCTGGGCTTTCGTGCTCGCGGGATTGTATGATATAATCCCATTATACCGTATCACGGAGTCGTCGCCGTTCTCGATCCATTTCCTTGCCTGATTGGAGCTTGATAACGGGTTGTTCCGGTTCGCCGGCCTGATCCTGTAGGGGTTTATCCACGCTTCTATGCGAAGACCGCGGGCTCTTGCCTCCCTGACCATGATCGCAAGGGGATCGAATCCGGGATTTTTGCCCTCTGTTCCCGTTATTGTGTGCGACCACGGGAAATGGCTCGACTCATACAGCGCGTCGGCAAACGGACGCACCTGAACAATCACCGTGTTTAAGCCGAAATCCTTTGACGTGTCGAACATCTTTTGGATGTTTGCGGTGAACTGCCGTTCAGTTTTATTTTTAAGGATATGCTCAAATTCAAGGAACGAAATCCAGACAGCCCTTACTTCGGCGGGCGGACGTCTTACCGACGTCGCCGAAACCGACGCCGCTATACCGTCCTGATACGGCAGGATAACGTCGTCGTCTATCGCGGGGTATTCCATCGTCTGAAAAAATTCTGACGCCTGGCGGTCCGCCTTTGCATCCTTTTGTGCCGAGGGCGCCGCACAGCCAAAGGCGAAAGCCGCCGTAAGCGTAAGCGCCAAAATCCTTAGTATCGTTTTTTTCATGGGCCTTGCCTCCACGGTAATATTTAAACTAATATTACGCGATTTCATGCGGACAGTCAAGTTTTGACGAATTATCTGCTATCTATCTAAGTGGGCATAATGATGCGGTTTCTTGCGTTATTTTAATTTGTTAACAAAAATTTTCAAAAATATCTAATATGTGTTATACTTTCATAAATATATGACGCCGCATATCTTTTTTATCCCGACCTTTCCGTTTCACTCGGAATATATCGCAAAAAAGTTGCGCCGGATTTTTTTCTATGCTATACTTTTCATGACAAGGGACAACCTAAAGGCGGTTAGCCAATCCACCGGAAAGGTGGTGAGGCCGTGACTACATACGAAACGATAGCTTTAATGTTATATTTCGGAATGGTCATAATTGCGCTTATAAACGCAAAAAAATAACCGCCCAGCCGTACAAGCCTTGAGCGGTTATTTTTTATAACCATCAGGCTAACCGCTGAACGGCTGCCCTTGTCATTTATATTATAATCCGGATTCGCGCTGTTGTCAATCCATAAACGCAAAAAAAGAAACCGCCCAGCCCGGTAAGCTACGTGCGGTTATTTCAAACCCACAAGGCTAACCGCTGAACGGTTGCCCTTGTCACTTATATTATAATCCGGATTCGCGCTGTTGTCAACGTTTTTGCGAAAAAAGAAAAGTTGTAACGGCCTGTTTATTGTGCTATACTGTTCTATAGCAGACAGGGCAGTGAGCCGGCGGTCTTCGTCCCCCGAAAGGGGGGATGCTATGAACATAATCATTGAGGTTCGCAAATTAGTGCAAGCCTTAGCGAGTCTTAT
>WRLK01000028.1 GCA_009777635.1 Oscillospiraceae bacterium
AGAAATGCCTATGTCACCGCCAACTGCCGTAAAGGCTATCAATACGTCTGCAATACAGCGACAATCCACGCCGCAATCACAAACAAGCGGTTAGAACAAAGAGGTCTGACATCGCTGTCAAACCTCTATGCAAAAATCCACTTAGCAGTATAGCTGCTGCAAATTGAACCGCCGTATACCGAACGGTACGTACGGTGGTGTGAGAGGCGCGAAGCCCGCGGTTAGCCCCTACTCGATTGAAATTCAAAATAATCAAGATTTTTTTGGTTTTTACTTGACACCCACCGGGTGTATGACATGGACCAGTCTGACAGCAAGGGCAAACGGCGCAGCGCGCAGCCTTAGCGCCCCCCTTCTTGTTGGCGCCCCCCTTGAAGCGCGTACATGTACCTGCCCCTGTCCATAATTATGAACCTGCGGTCAATACGCAAAGCACCGGCTCAACAGTGATTTTTCGCATTGCGTCGTTGAATTTTCTTGCAGTGTACAAAGCATGAAAAAAATAAGCCTGCCGACACTGCTTTCAATCAAGACGCAGGGCGGCAGGCTTTTATCCTATTGTTCACAGTTTGTTTTTTACCGGGCGCGCGTCATAATCATCTCGGACGCTATGCTGACGGCTATTTCAGCCGGTGTTTCAGCCTTAATACTAAGGCCGATGGGCGAATGAACCCTTGCTAAGTCTTGATCCGTATATCCCATTTCACGCAAATTATTTGCAACGGTCTCGGCTTTTTGCTTGCTTCCGATTACGCCGATGTAATACGCCTGCGTTTTAAGGGTTTGGGCCAGTATCGTTTGATCATGCTTGTGTCCGCGCGTCATAATGACGATATAATCATCATCGGTTACCGAAATAAAATCAAATATATTATTATTATCGATCATCATCGCGCTTTCGGCTCCGGGAAACAAGCTGATATCGCACAGCTTATCCCTGTCCTCTAAAACGACGCAGCGAAAATCAACGGACGTAAGCACCGGAACAAGCGCCTGCGTTACGTGTCCGCCGCCGAAAATATATACGAGACCCGGCGGCTTAATATTTTCACAGTAATATTCACGACCGTCTAAGCGAATGACGCCGTTTTTATTTTTTAGCCGCTTTATTACGGCGCCGGGAATATGGGGGCCTAAAAGCAAGCCCTTATCTGAGTACAAACGCATGGCTCCGCTATGCCCCTGTGTGATTTCACATATAAGCCAAAGCTGTTTTTCGCTCGTGATAAAGGATTCTATGCCGTCCGTGAGCGCGATGGCCAAAGAATCGCCCGCTTTTATGAAAAGAAAGTGGATATCCACATCCCCGCCGCAAATCATGCCGATATCCTGTATTTCATTTTCATGAAGCTTAAAGCTTTCCTTGCGCGAGCTTTTAGCTTTCAGCGCATCAACGGCTTTAAGCTCGCATTTATATTCAAGTATACCGCCGCCTATTGTGCCAAATATGCGGCCCTTTTTTGTTATTAGCATCCGCGCGCCGGCACCGCGGGGAGTTGACCCGCTGCTTGCAATAATGGTTACAAGAACGGCGTCCTCGCCGCTTCGAAGGGTCTCGCCGAGCTTCTCAAATAGTTTTCTCACGTTTTCGAATCCTCCCTATACGCCTTTTCCGAAGCTGCAATTTGGAAAGTGGCAATCCGTGCAGCTTAAGCAGAGGCCGCCGTTGCCGAGGCCCGCAAGCCACTCCGCCGTGACCTTAACATCCGCGAGCATAAATGGCAGCACCAGGTCGAAAACGGTGCGGCCCGCGTACATAACGCATCCGGGCAAGCCGCAGACAGGCCGGCCGTCATCGGTATACGCCAGCATGAACATTGCTCCGGGCAGTACCGGCGCGCCGTAGCTTACGACGCTTAAAGCCGCGTTCCTGATGGCCTGCGGGGTATTATCATCGGGATCAACGCTCATGCCTCCGGTACATATCACGATATCCGCGCCTAAATGAAGTATTTCTTTGATGGCAGCCGTAATTTTCTCGTGGCTGTCGTCCAATACCCGATGAGAGATAAGCCCGCAGTTATATTCCGCCATTTTCTCCTTTATAACCGGCGAAAATTCATCCCTGATGCGGTCGTGGAAAATTTCATTGCCGGTTGAGATCAGCCCGTATTTCTTTTGTTTTAGCGGCAACAGTTTCAGCAACGGATCATCGCCCGCCATACTTTGGGCAAGCTTCATTTTCTCCTTTGAGATGACCAGCGGTATTACGCGGGTTCCGCAGAGCTTATCGCCTTTTTTAACGGGAAAGCCGGATACCCTTGTTGCGATCATCATATCGCCGAGGCTATTAAGCGCGCGAAGACGCCCGGTATCAACCATAAAAAGGCCGTCGCAACCGGCCTTTAGCTCGATCTTGCCTTCTTTCGGCAAAGAGGCAAGCATATGCTCCCCTTGACAAATACCGCGCAAAATTTCGGCGGCGTCATTCTCGTGAAGCATACTTTCGTCGTTTTCCCAAATATAAACATGGTCCTTGCCCATGCGGAGCAGAACAGGTATGTCTTCTTCCGCGATAACATGGCCCTTGCTGAACCGGACGTCCTTCGTAACACCCCTGATAATCTGCGTTATATCGTGGATCAGTACTTGTCCCACAGCATCTTTAGTTTTTATAAGCCTCACGTGTAAACACCGCCAATAAATTTTACTCTTCAGTCTAAAAATGGTATACTGCTAATAAAACGAAGGATGTGATAACCGTGCGTAAAATTATTTTAATGCCGGACAGCTTTAAGGGAACCATGTCGTCAATGGAAATTTGCAGTATCATGCGGGAAGCCATACTCGAATTTTATCCCGGCGCGGACGTCGTGTCAATCCCGGTCGCCGACGGCGGGGAAGGCACGGTCGATTGTTTTCTCGCGGCTATTGGCGGCACAAAAGTTACAGTTCCAGTAAAAGGGCCGTATTTTAAGACGATCGACGCGTGTTACGGAATTCTCCCGGACAAGACGGCCGTGATTGAAATGTCGGCCTGCGCGGGCCTGCCTCTTGTCGGCGATAGAAAATCCGCCGAAAATACCACGACATACGGGGTAGGGCAGCTAATCGGGAACGCAATCGATCAAGGCTGCGGGAAGATCATCCTCGGCTTGGGCGGCAGCGCGACAAACGACGGCGGCGCAGGCGCGGCGGCGGCCCTTGGGGTTCTGTTTTTCGACAGCGACGGCAATACTTTTATACCGACGGGGTCGACGCTTCATAAAATTTGCAGCATCAAGACGGATTGCGTTATTCCGAAAATCCGCGAGGTTCAAATAACGGTCATGTGCGATATTGATAACCCTTTATGCGGACAAAACGGCGCCGCATATGTGTTCGGCCCTCAAAAAGGCGCGGATGAAGCGACGGTCAGGCTTTTGGACGAAGGCTTGCATCATTACGCCGACGTCATTTTGCGCGACACCGGAATGGACGTGAAAGATATTCCCGGCGCGGGAGCCGCAGGCGGGATGGGAGCCGGAATGACGGCGTTTTTCAACGTCCGCGTTCAAATGGGTATCGACACCGTGCTGGACACGGTAGGCTTCCAGGAAATCGTAAAGGACGCGTCGGTCATTTTTAGCGGGGAAGGCAGGCTCGATTCTCAATCGCTGGGAGGCAAGGTCGTCGTCGGTATAGCAAGGCGCGCCCGAAATGCAAACGTCCCCTTGGTAGCCGTAGTCGGCGATATTGCCGATAATATTGATGCGGTTTACAGCGGCGGCGTCACCGCTATATTCAGCATCAACCGCAAAGCCGTCCCGTTTAGTGAAGCGAAGCTTACGAGCAAATCAGACCTTCTTTTAACGATGAAAGATATTATGCGGTATTCAAAGGCCATGCTTAATTGAGCTGATATAATCAATGGACGATACAGGTTTAGTATACTAAATCTGTATACATATTACAATAGAATGATTTTTACTCTTGTTAACTGTTTTTGTTAAAATATAAACTAATTTGCGTATAAGTCTGTTTTTATGTATACTAAAAAATTGGGGGCCGACGATTTTCGCCGCCTATAATATACCACTTTCATTTTCACATAAAATTTAGTATTATTATAAGACAAGGGGATGTTACAAGTGAGAAGAATACCCGGCTTGCCGGTACCGCATTTTAAAAATACGGCGCAAAACGCGCCCGATACGATTCCGGCGCCGGAAGAAGTGACGCTGCCGATGAAAATGCACGGCGGAAAGCCCGCAAGACCGGTTGTAAGCGCGGGCGACAGCGTAAAAATCGGGCAACTGATCGGTGAAGCCGACGGCCGCGTCTCCTCGCCTGTACACGCAAGCGTCTCAGGTAAAATAAAAAGCATGAGCGACATAGACGGGCTTGCCGGTGAAAAAGCCGTTTCAATCACAATCGCCTCGGATGGCGAACAATCGGTTTATGAGGATATTGCCCCTGTAAACGTCACAAATACGGAGGAGTTCCTAAAAGCCGTGAAAGACAGCGGCGTGGTCGGGCTTGGAGGAGCCGGGTACCCGACGGCCCCGAAGCTCACGCTAAAAGAGGGCGCAGAGCTCGACTACATCCTGATTAACGGTGCGGAATGCGAGCCGTATATCACGTCGGACACGCGGACAATGGTAGACGACGCCGGATACGTATGGGAAGGCGCGCTGCTTTTAAAGGAGTACATAAAGCCTAAAAACATCGTCATCTGTATTGAGGACAACAAGCCCGAGGCCATAAAAAAAATGCGCGGGCTGTCTGCGGGCGTCAAAGGCGTCGAGGTCCGCGCGCTGCCGTCCATGTACCCGCAAGGCGAAAGAAAAGTGCTTGTCTACAACATCACAGGCCGCATCGTCCCGGAGGGCGGGCGCCTTACGGACGTCGGATGCATCGTTATTAATTGCACAACGGTGGCGGTCATTGCAAAATACATAAAAACAGGCATGCCCCTTGTCTCGAGATGCGTGACCGTGGACGGTACGGCGGTAAAATCCCCTAAAAACGTCATAGCGCCGATCGGCACGCCAATCCGCGAGCTGTTCAGTTTTTGCGGCGGCTTAAAAGACGACGTTAAAAAGATTATACTTGGCGGCCCGATGATGGGCAGGGCTGTACCTAATTTGGACGTGCCAATTGTAAAAGTCACAAACGCGGTCCTTGCATTTTCGGCTAAGGAAGCCGGATCGGCCGAGCCGTCCAATTGCATCAAATGCGGCCGGTGCATCGCGAAATGCCCTATGAGCCTGATGCCGTCTCATATCGAGGAAGCGTTTTTGTTAAAAAAGGTCGAGCAGCTAAAAGCATATAAAGTAAATATGTGCGCCGAATGCGCCTGCTGTGCGTATTTATGCCCGGCAAAGCGCCCGCTTTCGCAGGTTATGGCGCTGTCAAAAAATATGCTGTGGGAGGCTTTGAAATCTTGAACAATATGATAGTATCTTACGCTCCCCACATAAAGGACAAGATCACGACAAGCCGCATAATGCTTGACGTGATCATTGCGCTGATACCTGCGTTCATCGCATCGGTCTGGATATTCGGCCCTCGCGCCGCCCTTGTCACAGCCGTCTGCGTTATAACCTGCGTGTTCAGTGAATGGGCTTTTCAGAAAGCCACGAAAAGGACGGTCACCATTGGGGATTTATCGGCATGTATCACCGGTATATTGCTTGCGTTCAACCTGCCGGTTGGCATCCCGTTATGGCAGGCAATCTTCGGAAGCGCCGTTGCGATCGTCTTTGTAAAGCAGCTTTTCGGCGGAATCGGCAAAAATTTCGCAAACCCCGCCATAACCGCCCGCGTCGTGATGTTCATGGCGTTTCCCATCACGATGACGACATGGGTGCAGATACCGGACAGCGTTACCTCCGCAACGCCGCTTGCGCTCATGAAAAGGGGAGAGCTTGAAGCGTTGCCCGAAATGCTTAACATGTTCATCGGCACGCGCGGCGGCTGCCTTGGCGAAACAAGCGCCGTTGCGCTGTTGATAGGCGGCGTTTACCTGATTATCAGACGTGTCATCACATGGCATACGCCCGTTGCGTTCATCGCGACCGTCTTTTTGCTCACGGCTATCTCCGGACGGCAGCCGATGTACCATCTATTCGCAGGCGGCCTGATTTTAGGCGCGATATTCATGGCGACGGATTATCCAACGACGCCGCAGACAAGTAAGGGGCGTATCATATTCGGCATAGGCTGCGGAGTCTTTACGGTGCTCATCCGCCTCTTTGGAAGCTACCCCGAGGGCGTGTCTTTCGCGATTCTTCTCATGAATATGGTCGTTCCGCATATCAACAGGCTGACGATGACAAAGGCGCTTGGAGGTGCAAAATCTTGAATAAAGAATTTTTAGCGCCGATATTTGTCTTGTCGATTATCTGCCTGTTCGTAACGGGGATACTTTCCGTTGGCGACATGGTGACGCGCCCCATAATCGTTGAGGCGTCAAACAGGCGGGCTGAAGAGGTAAGGCAGGAAATCATGCCGAACGCGGAGGAGTTTTTGCCGATCCGGTCGGAGGGCATGCCCAATACCATTACCGAAGCTTTTGCGACGACAAATAATGTGGGCCATATCTTTATCGTTACCACCAAAGGCTATGGCGGCAACGTCGTAATCATGTGCGGCATCGATACGAACGGTAAGATCATCAAAACCATGACGCTTGCCGAAAAGGAAACAAAGGGGATCTCCACGCCGGTTTTTGAAATGGAAAGCGAGTATACCGGCAAGGATAAAAACCTTGAGGGTATAGACGCGGTCACGGGTGCGACGATTACGTCAAACGCGTATATAGGCGCCGTGCGGGACGCTTTCGCGGCCTTTGAAATTGTGAGGGGGATTGGGTGATGAACAGGTTTTCGACCCTGACGAACGGGCTTGTAAAAGAAAACCCCGTATTGGTTTTCCTGCTTGGGATATGCCCGGTACTCGCAGTATCCACGCAGGCTACAAACGCGATCGGGATGGGGCTTGCGACTACGTTTGTCCTGCTTGGCGCAAACATCGCCATATCGCTTCTTCGAAACGTAATTCCGGACAAGGTGCGCATACCGTGCTATATCGTTTTGATCGCCGGATTCGTGACCCTGGCCCAGATGGTTGCGGAGGCGTATGCATACCCCCTGTATCTGTCGCTTGGGATTTTCCTGCCGCTGATTACGACAAACTGCATCATCTTGTTCAGAGCGGAGGTTTTCGCGAAAAAGAATACGGTCGTTGATTCCGCCATAGACGCGGTGGGGATGGGAGCGGGCTTTACGCTCGCCATGCTTGCGATGGCCTCGATACGCGAGATACTGGGTAACGGCACATGGTTCGGGATACCGATACCTGTCCTTGCAAACGACAATATTCCGATTTTCACTATGGCGCCCGGGGGCTTTGTCGTATTCGGGCTGTTAATCGCGACCATGAACAAGGTATCAAAGGGCAGAGCCGTAAAGAGAAAAGAATTTGGCTGCGCGGGATGCCCGTCGGCCGCTAACTGTCAAAAAGGAGGCGCCGCATAATGGATTTTAAGGCAATGATCGTCATCATGATGAGCGCGGCGCTCGTCAACAACTACGTTTTGAGCCAGTTTCTCGGCATATGCCCGTTCCTTGGGGTTTCGAAGGAGACGAAAAGCGCGACAGGCATGAGCGTTGCGGTAATATTCGTCATGCTGCTCTCAACGGCGGTCACATGGCCGATACAGGTATTCCTGCTTGACAGGCATGGCCTCGGCTTTTTGCAAATCATTGTATTCATACTGATTATCGCGGCGCTTGTGCAGTTTGTGGAAATCGCCCTGAAAAAATACATGCCCGAGCTTTACAACTCACTTGGGGTTTTCCTGCCGCTGATTACGACAAACTGCGCCGTACTGGCGGCCGTGATTCTTAACATAAAAGAAAACTACACGTTCATGCAGTCAATGGTAAACGCGCTTGGAGCGGGGCTTGGGTTTTTACTTGCGATGGTGATTTTTTCAGGTATACGCGAGCATACCGAAAATACGGACCCGCCGGAAGCCTTTAAAGGGCTTCCGCTCACGATGATGTCGGCGGCAATCCTTTCGCTGTCGTTTTTCGGATTGACCGGCGTTGTTGAAAACATGTTCGGGTAAAGAGGTGGATACATTATGGATGCGATTATTATAGCGGTCGTTTCGGTAACGGGCATAAGTGCGGTTTGCGCCGTTATACTTTGCATGGCGTCTAAATTCATGGCGGTCAAAGAGGATGAGCGCATGGTGAAAATCCGTGAATGTCTGCCCGGGACAAATTGCGGCGCCTGCGGGTTTCCCGGATGCGACGGTTATGCCGCGGCCTTAATTTCAGGCGGCGACGTTAAAACGAACCTTTGCGCGCCGGGTGCAGCCGCGGTTTTAGAGCGGCTGAGCGATATTTTAGGCGTTGCTGCCGGGGATTTAGAGGTCAAGATGGCGGTTGTCCGCTGCGGGGGCGGAGATCTGGAACAGAATAAAAAGATGGATTATAAAGGCATCGAAACATGCATAGCCGCAAAGCAGCTTTTCGGAGGCGAAGGCATGTGCGCATTTGGGTGCCTTGGCTACGGCGACTGTAAAACCGTTTGCCCGAGCGGAGCCATCTGTATGGAAAACAGGCTTGCGCGGGTTATCCCCAAGCTTTGTACAGGATGCGGGCTTTGCGTGAAAGCATGCCCAAACAAGCTGATCACCATCGAAAATGAATCCATACCGGTCGCCGTGTTGTGCAATAACATTGAAAAGGGCGCGGTTGTAAGAAAAAAATGCTCAAACGGATGCATCGGCTGCAAGAAATGTGTGCGCGAATGTGAGGCAAACGCGATTGAGGTACAAGACAACCTTGCGATAATCGATTATGAAAAATGTACGGGCTGCGGCCGCTGCGCCGAGGTCTGCGTTACGAAAGGCATAAAGCTTTTTGCATATAAAGAAGCAGGAGACGGTAACCCGTTCAAAGAAACACAAATACAAACAAGCAATTGAGCGCATAAAAATCCACCGTCTATGGCCGGTGGATTTTTAGATGCGGGCAAAGCCCTATGGTACCAGCGGCGGAGCGACTGTTTTACTTGTTGTTTCAGGCTTACAGGTATGATATAATTTGGTATTCAGCAAAAAAAGTCGAGAGATTTTCTCTGGAAAATCCTATAATCATTTATGCGGGGAGGTGATAAGTATGCAGGAACAAATTGAAGCGGTGCATCGTATGCAGGATTATATTGAAGCCAACTTGTTTGAGAATATTACACTCATAGGTCTTTCGAGAGCATCTTTATTCTCGCCATGGTATTCATACCGCCTGTTTGTTGCACATGTTGGCATGACACCCACTGATTACATTCGCAAATTACGTTTGTCGAAGTCGGCGTTAAAACTGCGGGATAACCAGTGTAAAATAGCAGATGTTGCTTTTGAAATGGGATTTGGAAGTGTAGACGGCTATCAACGAGCATTTCGCCGCGAGTTCGGATATAATCCACACGAGTATACCACTAAACCTGTTCCAATATACTTGTTCACCCCTTATCGCGTTAAATCTGGATATATAGAAAGGAAGCCGGTTATGGAAAATCTGAAAAATGTGTTTGTTCAAGTTGTTGACAAACCCACGCGCAAGGTCATAATCAAAAGAGGGATAAGAGCAACGGAGTATTTTACTTACTGTGAAGAAGTCGGTTGTGATGTATGGGGGCTTCTTCAAAGCATTAAGTCAATCAGCGGAGAAGCTGTTTGTCTGTGGCTTCCCTCTGCTTATAGGAAACCAGAAACATCAGAATATGTGCAGGGAGTCGAGGTTGCCCTTGATTATGACGGCGGTATACCAGAAGGTTTCGATGTAATTGAGTTGCCCGCTGCCAAATATCTTATGTTTCAAGGCGAACCGTTTGCTGAGGAAGATTTCATGCAGGCAATTGAAGAAGTGCAAGCTTCTATCGGGAAATATGACCCGTCTGCTATCGGATATTCGTGGGACAATCAAAATCCCCGTATTCAGCTTGAACCGATTGGCACAAGAGGATATATTGAGTTGCTGCCTATTAAGTAGGAGCAGTAGACTTCTGGGAAACATCCAGAAGTCTACTGCTTTTTTGTTGCACTGTTGACAACTAAGGCGAAATCGTTTTTTACCAATGACCACCACTTATCGCTAACCTTAAAGAATCATCTACAACGACTTTCCAAATCTCTTCATTTTTTTGAAGAGATATAGAGACGTTAAAAGAAATTTGATTATTTTTGGTATTTTTGATTGCTTCAATTAGCGGATTATCAGCATCGGAGTATTTTATTAAGTCAACATTGCTCAAATCACGATTAGATATATTACACTCAATGATCGCATTATTTCCATCTTCCAGAATACTATCTATTTCAAACGTCATATACTCTATGACAGCTTGAACATATTCCTTACTCTCACCGTCCAAGTTATCTCCAAATAAAATATTGTCTTTGTATAAAACAATTCCTTTGCGTTCTTCCGGATATATGACATATCTATTAAAGGTTGTAGAATCCGCTTCTTTCAATGCGGTTAGTACAGTTTCCAATGTTTCTTTGGACGATAAAAGGTGTATTTCTTCTGAATTTCCCTCCACAATTGAAGATGAGTTTTCAATTCTACCAATAGAACATGCAGATAAAACTACCGCCATTACCATAAACAGCACATATAGCTTTTTCATTTATTTACCTCCTAGACAGTATGTACACTTAACCTCATTATAAGCGATTTCCGGTACTTCTGCAACAGATAATTCCCGTGAGTTTTCGGGTGTAACAAGTATCATGCATGGAATTGGTCAATTTCTTGAAGACAATTCTTTATTCTTTCCCTCAACGCCACAAGAGCCTCTTCCGCTTTTTCCATGGAGTCTCGCGTTACTTGATAATAGACCTTCAAGTTTGGCTCTGTGCCGGACGGACGTACGGTCAATAATGTTTCATCTTGGAGAATATATTGCAATACGTCGCTTCGCGGCAATGCGCCGCCTTTTCCATCGCCGTCCAAATAGTCGATGCGGCTAGATACAGGAATCCCGCATAAATTTTGCTTCGAACTGTTGCGAAGCATCCGCATAATCTCCCGCATAGCATAGAGCCCGTGCTCACCGTCAAACGAAAAGGAATCTAACGCGCAGGCATAATACCCGTAAGTCTTATACAGCACATCCATTTGTTGTGTCAGCGTCAAGCCTTTCGCCGCACAAAAAGCCGCCATGTCGCAGATTAGGAGACATGCGTTTACCGCATCTTTATCACGCGCATATATCCCCGACAAATATCCGCAACTTTCCTCAAATCCAAAAATAAAACGCTCAGGTTCCCCGGCTTGCTCCAGCTTTCCGATGAAATCGCCTATGTATTTGAACCCGGTCAGGACATTGACAAGAGCCACACCGTATTGCGAGGCGACTTTCTCTGCCATTTTTGTTGTTACAATCGTTTTAACCGCTATAGGATTTGGCGGCATCGTTGCCGTTTCCTGATGCATTCTGCAAATATAGTCCAACAATAATACGCCAACCTCGTTGCCCGTTAATATGCGAACGCCCTGACCGTCCGGAACGGCTACACCAACCCTGTCGCAATCCGGGTCTGTAGCCAGAACAATATCCGCGCCGATTTCACGGCATAGCTTGATTCCCTCTTGCAAGGTTTCGGGCAGTTCGGGATTGGGGTATGGGCATGTGGGGAAATCCCCGTCCGGCATAGACTGCGAGGGTACGACATTTACATCCGCATACCCTGCTTTCTTCAATACGCCGGTAACAGGCGCCAGACCGCTGCCATTCAACGGGGTATACACGACAGACAGCCTGCTAGGCTGCGGATGTTGCACAATTCTTTGTTCCAACACAGCTTGATAATATTGCTCATGCAGGGATTCCGGTATAGTATCAACCGGGTCGGTGCTCCGCTCCATAGGCAGGCAGTTGAACGGGTCAAGGTTCAAAATAAGTTGTGTGATTGCTTCGGCTGCTTTTTCAGTTATTTGGCAGCCATCGCAGTTGTATACCTTATATCCGTTATATACCGCAGGATTATGGCTTGCCGTTATCATAATCCCCGCATCGCACCGTAATTGCCGCACCGCAAAAGAAAGCGCCGGTGTTGGCATTAGCTTATCAAACATGCTCACACCTATGCCGTACAGGCTTAAAACCTTTGCGGCCTCTTGTGCAAACAAGTGGGACTTATGACGGCTATCATAGGAAATAGCAACACGCGGCGCGGCTGAATTTGACAGCAAATATTCGGCAAGCCCGCAAGTCGCCTGGCGCACCGTGTAAATGTTCATCCTGTTGCTGCCGGCCCCGAGCTTGCCGCGCATACCTCCCGTTCCAAACGTAAGCCCACGATAGAAACGGTCTTGAATCTGGTCGGGTTCGTTTCGTATTTCATTCAATTCCGCGATGATATCCGCGTCTTCTACAGCTAAATCAAGCCATCGAAAATAGGATTGCGTCACTGTATATCCTCTCCTAACCTATAAAATATACGGGGTCTGATTCCGACCCCGTAATCTACGCGAAAACAATCCTGTCTATTTCATTCTAAGCAGCTTAACATTTCGCCGAGCGGCACCGTCGCAAGGGATATGCTTGTATCGCAACACCCGTAATAAATATAAATCTCTCCGTTATGGATCAGATTGGCTGTCGGAAAAACCGTGTTGTTAATGACAAGGCCAAATTTTTCATAATAAGCCTCCGGCTCCATGATAGGGTGGCGCGTCCGCGCGAGTACTTTGCGCGGGTCGTTCAAATCAAGCAGCAAGGCCCCGACGCGGTAAACAGAATGGGCGTCAACTCCGTGGTACAGCACAATCCAGCCTTTTTCAGTCTTAAGCGGGGTCGCTGCTGCGCCGATTTTCAATCCTTCCCATGCGGGTTCTACCGCCGTCGCTATCAGCTCCGGGTTAGACCATTCCAGCAAATCATCTGAATAAGAAATCCAGATGCCAGGCATGTCGGTTCCGTATTCCTCGCCCACATATTGCATCGGGCGTCTGAGGATGGCGAACTTCCCATCTATTTTTTCCGGGAACAGGGCGTTATCCCTGTCGTCGATTTCGGCGGGCGTGGTGTAGCATAATTGCTCAAAACGCTCCCCGTCATCGGAAACCGCTATCCCGGAGCGGGTCAGCATAGGCGCTACGTTATTTTCTTCCCATTGGGGGTGGGGGTAATAATTCGGCAACGCAATCCCTGTAGGCCAGCAGTCGAAAGCGTAAGGCTGAAGCGCGTAGCACATATAGAATTTGCCGTCGATTTTCACAACCCGCGCGTCTTCCACCGAGCCGTCGGGAAACCCCAGCATTTCCGCTGTAAAGATTGGTTCGTCCGAAGCAACCTCGAAATGTATGCCGTCGTTGCTTTTCAGCAATCCGATGCTTGTCTTGAATGGGCGCAGACCTCCCGCTGCCCGTTCATACATGAGAAACACACCGTTATCGTATATGACGCCCGGATTAAAAACGGACGCCCGCCTATAATCATGTATTCCGGGGACTACAATTGGATTTTCAGGGCATCTTTTGAGCAACATAAAAGTCATTCCTCTCTTTAAGCTCGTTATTTTGCCGGTATCATCATCCTTTTACAGCCCCGGCTGTCATGCCCTGTATGATTTGTTTTCTGAATGCAAGGTAAACTATCATAACAGGCAGCATAGACAACACCAGCGCCGCCATCAGCGTGGTATATTCAGCGGTAAATTGGCCGTAGAAATCTGTCAGCCCCACCGGAAGGGTGCGCAGGCTTCGCTGGGTAATCAAAACCAGTGCGAACGGGAATTCGTTCCATGTATCAAGGAAAGCCAAAATCAAGACGGTTGAAGTTACCGGTTTGCATAACGGGAATATGATACGCCACATCGTAAAAAAAGTATGCGCGCCGTCGATGTAAGCTGCTTCGTCCAATTCCCGCGGGATGGTGCGCACGAAGCTTTCAAACAAGAAGATAGCCAACGGAAGCCTGATCGCCACATAAGGTAAAATCAGCGTTCCCATTTTATCGGTGAGGTTAAGCGTTTTGAATTGAATAAAGAGCGGCACAAGCAGCGAATAGACCGGTATCATCATACCCGCCAGAAAAAGTGTATAAATCACATTACGGCCCCTGAACTGATAGCGCGACAACGCATAACCAACGCAAAACGACAAGAATATGACGATGAGTACCGTAACCACACTGTTGAAAATACTATTCGCGAAATAGACATGCATTTCTCCTTCTACAAACGCGGTATAGTAGTTATCGAAGTTCAGCGATCCAGGCAGGGACATAATGTCCAGCATGAATTCATCCTTGGTTTTCAAAGAAGAATACATAATCCATACAATCGGGAAGATGCAGGTAATGGAAAAGGCCAGCATCGCAATATTCAAAAGCAAAGCCCCGATGGAAGATCCCAAATGACGCAGATAACTGTTAGGCGCGTGTACTGAACTGTTATTCACTTTGCCCCACCTCCGCCAGCTTTTTAAATATCAGCACAAGGCCAAAGCTTAATATAAATACACCGATTGCAATCGCGCTTCCGTACCCCAGCTGCATTCTGGTAAAGGATGTGCTGTACGAATAAAGGGCCAAAACCATCGAGCTTGTTCCGGGGCCGCCCCCTGTCAGCACAAGAATGTGGCTGAACACGAGCATATTAGACGAAATGCTGAGCATGACCGCGACCTTCATGGAGCTATAAATCAGCGGAAATGTGATGTATATCGCTTTTTTTACGCCCGTTGCGCCGTCAATTTCGCACACCTCGTAAACCTCTTTGGAAATCCCCTGCACAGCAGACATGAAAATCATGAGCGGAACGCCAAGATATTGCCAAATCAGTGGCAGGGTGACGGAATAGATTACCTGCTTTGGGTCGTCAAGCCACAGCCGGATCAATGAATCCATGTTAAGCGATCGCAGGACGGCGTTTAACATGCCAAAGTTGTTGGAATAGACCATTTGCCAAATAAAGCCTACGACAACTGCCGACAATACCACCGGTAAAAATATAACGGTGCGGTGGAATTCTTTCCCGCGCATCGCTCTCGACATGAACAGCACCGTCAGCAGAAAGGCAATGCCCATTTGCACGATTAGGTTTCCGGCAACAATCACCAGATTGTTGCGAAACGCCTGCCAAAAAACACTATCCCCCATGAGCCTTACATAGTTGTCAAAGCCTATGAAATCACGGTTCGGGCCTATGGCCCAGTTCGTAAGGCTGTATCCGAAGGCGGTAAACAGCGGAATGATAGTGATAAACACATAGATAGCCACACCGGGCAGCAAAAGCGCAGCCAGGACAGCCTTGCGCGGCTTTATGGACGCTGCGTTGTTAGGTTGCACGTCTAACGCCTCCCTTATAATGAACACTTTTCCGCCCCCGCATTGTACGGAGGCGGAAAAATATGTTACCTGTATTAATTTCTGTTGCTTTCAGCCTGAATTCTCTCCGCGAGGTCTTGCGGGGTTATGACGTTAATCAAAAGCTCTTGCAAGCCTTCATTGATTACGCCGTTGACCGCGGGATTTAAGAAAGAGTCATAAATCGGGGAAAACGCAAGGCTAGAGGCCATTTCAGCATACAGGGCGGCAAGCTCAGATACATTGGATTTGTCATAGCCGGTAACGCTGAAAGCGGTCGGCTCGCCCTTGGCGGCAATTTCCATGGAATATCCTTCGCCTAAAACAAATTCCAAGAACTCGGCGATAACTGCCATTTTTGCATCATCCTGAAGCGCCCCAATCCCTACCGCAAGGCCGGAACCTGAGCCGCCGGACATTGAGCGCGGATTACCTTTGCCTCCGTTGACTGCCGGCAATACGGCAACCTTGGTAGCGGCCAATATATCGGCGGGTGCGTCGTCAACGACAGCGCCAATCGCCCAGCTTCCTTCCATGAACATCGCGGCAGAGCCGTTGTAGAACAAGGTTTTTTGCTGGTCGTTGTCGATGCTGTTCATATCGGAGTTGAATGCGCCCGCATTGCTCATTTCCTGAAGTGCAGCCAACGCGCTTACGAACTCCGGGTCTGTCCATTGCGCGCCGTCGCCGCTGATAATGCTGCGGAACCAGTCAGAGCCTGTAAAGCGATCGCCAAGGGTGCTAAGTACGCAGGAGTTCGCTACCCATTGTTCCCTGTTGCCAAGGGCTATGGGGGTGACGCCATTCGCGTTTAGCTTGGCAATCATGTCCATAAACTCCGGCCATGTCTGCGGGAAAGAATCAAACCCGGCTTCGCTAAGCAACGAGGAGTTATAATATATAACATGTGTGCTCAGCATCGAGTAGGGAATCGCGTAAATGCTGCCATTGCTGGTAAGGTCACCAAAAGCGCCATCTACGAACCCGTCGCGCCAAGCAGGCCTGGAGTTGAGAATATCATCCAGCGGTGCGACTACGCCGGCTTGTGCAAACATAGAAAGCTCGGAGCCCCTGCTGACAAAAACATCGGGTAAATCATTGCCAGCGGCAAGGGTCGTCAGCCTTGTGTAATATGCCGTTTGATCACCAATGCCTTCTTCCACTACGGTTACGTGGGGGTTTTCTTCTTGGAACTGGGCGATACGCGCTCTAAGGGCAGTCGGAATATTTTCCGAATTGTCTCTTGCCCAAAGTGTCATGACATTAAGGGTCATCGCGTCACCGGCGCTTTGCGGCACGTCGGCAGCAGGTGCGTCGGCAGCAGGTGCCGCAGGCTGTGCGGGTGCGGCAGTATCACTGCTTTGGCTTTGGCAGGCTGCGAAAGCGGCAGTCGCCAGCATTGCGCAAAGGCACAGACTTATGATTCGTAAAAATTTGTTTTTCATTGTGCTCCTCCTTTTTTATACCCCCTGCTTATATCATCCCGGCGGCATATAGTTGCTGACCGTCCGATTAAGGGGGATAACCATTATTGTAGTTATAACTTACTAGAATCTCAAGGTAGCAATTCTACAATTTTGTCCACTATTTCACACAGTTATTTGAAAATCCTTTTTAAATAAAGACAGGCGTGATATAGTGATAGTGGATGCGTGTATGAAGGGGTAGCTTTGATAAATAAATACCACACTTTAAACAGGAGATCGCGAATATGAACCTTCCAAAACTATTCAGCCTTCAAAATAAATTTATTTTCATATCTGTGATAAACGTTATTATTCCCTTGCTGTTGATGGTCGGCTTGTCTTACGCAAAATCAGTGGAAATGGTAGAACGTCAGCTTAGTCAGTCCAACTTCAAGACTGTGGAGCAAGTTGGCGAAAATATCAATTTTGTGTTTCAGGATATGAGAAACTCCTCCGTCTATCTGTTACAGAACAGGGAATTCATGAATTATCTGCGATTACCTAAAGAAGCGATTGACAACAATCCGGGTTATTTGCTTTCAACACAAAGCCTTATCAATAACTATCTGGTTTTTAACACCAATATCCACTCCATTTATCTTGACACCTTTAATGGAATGGAATTTGATTCGGCAAGCGCCCAAAACATCATCAGCGAAGACCTTCGGCAGCAACTGCTGCAGCTTCGCGGCGCAGGGATTATCGTTCCCGACGTCATTACGAATTATAACGGCACGAAAACCAGAGTGTTTTCTTACATCAGAATCATAAAGGATATTGAAAACCTGGCTTCCGACTTAGCAGTTCTAAAAATCAACATACCCGAATCCACAATTTCAAACGTATTTGACAGCCGGCTTCTCAGCGAGAACAGCAGCTTCTTAATCATAGATGAAAACGGCGTCGTTATCTCATCTCTTGATGAAGCACAGTTGGGGGAGCCGATGCCGGACAGTTTTATCAGCGCAGATTTATTTCAAACCAACAGCGGGTATTATACGGTTTCGATTTCGGGGGAGGATTATGCAGTAACCTATCACAATCTGATTTATCCGAATTGGAAGCTAGTCAACATGGCGCCCCTAAGGGAGCTTTCGCGGGATATCCTTGTCATACGCAATATTACACTGCTTTCCGTTGCGCTAAGCGTTATCATTTGTGCGATTGCCATTGCATATTTCACCCTAAAGGTTCTCGGCCCGTTACGCGAGCTTCGCCGCGCGATGGTTTCGCTTGAAAACGAAGATTTTGACGTTAGAATCCCTGTCCGCGGCAATGATGAAATCACGATGCTAGCATCGAGCTTTAATAAAATGTCAAATAACCTCAATGAGCTTGTCAACGAGGTTTTGGCTGTGCAAATAAAGCAAAAGGAAGCGGAGCTGAAAGCCCTGTATTCGCAGATAAACCCGCATTTTCTCTACAATACGCTGGATATGATTTACTGGACATGCAGGCTGGAAAACGCTAAGGAAAGCGCCACGCTCATACAGTCGCTGTCAAAAATATTTAGGTTAAGCCTCAACAGTGGCAATGAATTTACCAGCCTTGCAAAAGAAATCGAACATTTAGAGTTATACATCACCATCCAGGAAGGAAGGCTTGATGGAAATGTCCGGTTTTCAATCAAGGCAGCCGGCGGGCTTATGGATTGCAAGGTCGTCAAATTGATTTTGCAGCCTTTTGTCGAAAATGCCATCATACACGGTATCGAAAAAAATGGAGGTCAGGGTGAGATCGAAATAGAAATTTATCAGGACGGCGACGTGCTGGTGTATATCATTCGCGACGATGGGGTCGGCGCGGAGGAGGCGGAATTGAATTCCTACCTAAGCAAAGTCCAGCCGGACAATCGCGGCTTTGCGTTAAATAATGTCAACGAGAGAATTCAAATCTATTACGGCAATGCTTATGGAATATCGTTTGAAACAGCGCCCGGCAACGGCATGACGATAACAGTCAGACAGCCGATTGTTCGGGATTCCGATATGGAGGCGTAGCATGTACAGGCTGCTAATTGTTGACGATGAACCAAAAATAAGAAAAGGAATGCTGTCTTGTATTGACTGGGGAGCGTATGGGATTGGTGAAATGAAAGAGGCGAGCAATGGAGCCGACGCGCTTCATGAAGCTTTGTCGTTTTGTCCTCACATTCTCCTTGCGGACATAAGAATGCCAATCATGGACGGGATAGAGTTGTCTTACCGCATCCGGGAAAAGCTGCCGGACTGCAAAATCATTATTATGAGCGGGTATGATGAGTTTGCATATGCGAAAAGTCTTATGCGCATGAAAGTTACCGACTATTTATTGAAGCCGGTTGATGAAAATGAATTGATGCATGTTATTTCAAGATTGATAAATGAAATCCGGGAGGAAGAAGCCTATCAATCGAACAAACAAACCGCAAGTCTGCTGCTGCACGAAAACCTACCGCAATTAAAATCAAATTTTATGCAAAAAATTTTGGACGGCAGTTTTGCTGACATCGGTAAAATGACTGAATATGCAACGGTCTTGCATCTACACATTCCAACGAGTGCGTGTGAATTCCGGGCAATCGTGCTCTCTGCCGAAAGTTTGAACACCGTTCCGATTAAAGGAACCATTCAAGAATCGGAGTCTCTCGCATCAGAGATGATTCACATAGCCGAGGATTTGATTAACCAAGCCGCATCAGGTTTTTTATGCCGCAGCGATTCTAACAGCTTGATTGGCATGATATATGGTTTGCCCGATAACTACGACATTAGCACTCTTGATAAGGACATCCAGTATCTAATCAAAGAGCAGATGGGCATTGCCGTGCTCGTCTCCATCGGCCCCACAGTTCAAAGCGCCTCAGAAATCAATCATTCCTATCAGCAAGCGCTTTCCACTTTAGATGAAAAAAGGTATAAGGGTAAACGGAATATCGTCCAGATCGCGCTGCGGTATATGGAAGAACATTATAGCGCTGACATTAGCCTGTCCGACGTTGCCGACATTGCTTTTGTCACTCCGAATTATTTAAGCAGGATATTCAAAGAAGAAATGAATATGAATTTTATTGATTATCTCAACTTGTTGCGGCTGGAAAAGGCAAAACAGCTTTTGCTTCACACAAACTTAAAGACATATGAAATAGCCGAGAAAGTTGGGTATAAGGACTATAAGTATTTTTCTGCGATGTTAAAAAAGCTTACCGGATTTTCTCCAAGAGAGTATCGTCGGAGTTAGGCGGCGTCTATCATAGTGACGAAAAAATCAAAACAAGCGGTATTCATCATTTTGGATACCGCTTGTTTTATTCCAATACATACAACCCCGAAACCGATATATACATTGTTAAGGGATTCTAAATGCCATGTGGATAAACACGTATTTGTGCATTTACAGGCACAGGAGGGCGGGTATTTCGTTGTAATCACTGCCGGTTAACTTTAAAGATTTTTACCTCCTGCGGACGAAGCGTGCCGGAGGTGTGAAGCACTCCATCGACACCTACATTTTCCGAATCGGAGCCCGAAACAATTTCCACAGCTTGACCGGCGAAACCCAGCGGGACCTGCATGTCAAAGCCTGTGTCGCCGCGGTTGTGGTTAATGACGAACACGAATGCCCCCTCATCGTCATGCATCGTGCGAATTTCCACATTCTGGGAATCCTCCGACCCGTTCAGCTTGATTTGCGGTTCATATCCCACATAGGAAAGCAGGTTCCGAAACATCTTATTGGTATCGCCGGAGTAGTTCCACATGGCGTTTGCAAAAAACAATGTCCCGAGATAAGCCGTGGAGCCTTTGTTGTATTGGTTTGTAACAACGGCGGGTTTACCGTCGTCGTATTGCGCGCGGATTTTTGCGCCCTTGTGTACGACAAGCCACTCGGATATATTTTTCGCGATATTGCGGTATCGGCATTCCCCTTCCACTATATCCAGTTCGTCAATCAGCTCGTAGTGGCTCTTCACATTCAAGCCGAAAACCTTATCAAGCCCGGCGGCGGGGCAAACCTCGGCGCCCCACGCGTCGTCTGTGAAGTAGCCGCACAGGCCGTCGCTGATAACCGCGCCGCCGTTTTTCACGAAATCTTCAATGGCTACCGCCAAATCCGACGTGATGTTGACGCTGTATGGAAGAATCAGCAGCTTATAATCTTTCAGCGAACCGCCCAATGCCTGCGCCTTGTCAACAAAATCCGCTTGTATTTGATTTTTCATGCAGAGCATATATGCCCCCACAAGTGAAATCGTATCTTTGTAAAAACGATTTTGAGGGCGTATCAGAGGAGAAGCCGAAAGCCCTAAGGAAATCAAGCCTTCCGTAAAGCAATTATCAAGATTATACAAGATTGCCGTATCGCTTTTAAGAGGCATTGACTTTGCAAGACGTGCCTTATGCTTGTGGAAAATATCGGTGAATTCTTTAAGCGCGTCAGTTCGTTCGTTTAAATCGCCGTTGCGCTCGGCAAAGCCGAGGCAAGCCGTCTCAATCGTAGAAAGCTCCGGCCTCCAGCCCCAGTACAGGATTCCTTTCGCGCCGCGCGCAATTTGCCCCCAGGTCTGCCGCTTAATATCGTCGCCGGTTATGGAGCGGGAAAAGCACTGGCTTTCCTCCGGTTTTTCCCCGACAAAGATAAACATCGGGCCGGCCCCCGAGCCCGCTTCGCCTATCCAATAAGGGCCGTTGCCTGACGCACAGCGCAGAAGGTCGCAGACGAATGCCGTCATTTCAGGGTTGATGGGGTCATATATAGAGCTTCCAAACATATCCGTGGTTTTTGAAAGCCGAAAATGGTCGTTGGAGGATACCATCGGATGCCCGGTTTCATAGATGCCCGTATGCACGACCGTACAGCGGTTTGCATCGTATTTTTTCACAGTGTCGCTCAACCATTGGACTTGGTCTATCTGCGCATCGACGCGATAATATTTCCAATCCAGCCAATCTGTGTACATGCCGATGGATTTTGGCGGATGCACCTGCGCCCAATTCTGATACTGCCTTGTCCATACCTCGTTCAAGCGTTGCAGGGAGCCGTATTTTTTCTTGAGCCACTCCCTGAACCCGGCCGTGGAATGTCCGCAATAGCAATAGACCATCTCGCGCCAGCTTACCTGATAATACTGCTGGGACGGCTCCTCAGTCGGCTCGTGGATTACGTCAAAGGCTATGATATCGTCGTTTCCGTGATAATGCTCCGTGAATGCCCTGATAAAATTTTCTACCGTCGCGCGGTGCGGCATACTGTCATAGCATAGGCCGGGCCACCCCCCGGTGCTGGCGTCTGATTGCTGGTGGGCTGTCCAGACGGTTCCGGCAGCGGATGTATAGCGGCTTTCGGGATGCTTTTCATATACCCACTCCGGCGTACAAACCAAATACAGGGTAAATATGACGCGAAGGCCGTGCTTTACTGCACATGCTGTAATTCTATCGTAATAATCAAAGTCAAACGCGCCTTCGTCCGGTTCAACCGTGCCCCATGTTGCGTGAACCCGCACCGTGTCCATTCCGCAGCGCTTCATATTGGCGAAATCAACATCCCAGTGACGGTCTGTCCGATCCCTGTAGGCGGCGTATTTCGTGCCGATTGGGAAAATTTCCTGCAATTTTTTCGTGAAATCCATCACTCTTCTCCTTTTTATTTAACTTTAAGAATCTCAATCTGTACATCGGCAGGGCACCGGACCGTTATCGTTTTGACTTCTCCCGGAACGAGGTCAAAATAATTGTCGGAGCATTTATAATCCCCTTTTACATAAACGCCGTGCGCATATTTTTTGCTTGTCAGCGTGACTTTTTTGCCGCCGTCAAAGCCTGTATTTTCCAGCACCTCAATATCCGCGCCTCCAAATATAAGCTCGCGGGTGTCGTGCATCCGAAGCATTACCGGGGCCGCAGGACCGTTTTCGGGAATCAGGACGATACTGCCGGAACGGTAATCCTCCCGGGGAAGGGGCTCGCGGTGGACATAGGCGCGGGAATAAGGCTCAAGCCTGAAGCTGACAGGCCTGCATTTATCAGCGGCGCCGTCAAAAGATTTGTAGCCAAGCTGCGCATGAACCGCAACGGGGGCCGCGGTGTCGTTGCACGCCTGAACCACCAGATCGCCGCCTACCGCGCGCATACTAAGCTTTACCGGCGCAAAGGCGCGCTTGACGCCGTAGTATGAAATTTTCCGCCGCAGGTAATAGTCGATAATCGTCCAGCCGATTTCGCCCCAAGTATCGTTATACATCCAGAAAACCGCGCCGCCGCAATTCTCCTTGAACCGGATCGCCTCCAAAGAGTACCCCAGCATAAGGCTGTGTACCATGCCACCATATAAGATGTACTCCTCGATGCCGAGCTTATCGGGGTTATCCGTATACTGCTTTTCGATACCGGCGCAAACGGTTTCCTTTTCAAATACATTATTGTGTATTTCCCACGCCAGATTGCTGCGGTCTATGGGCTGGTTATCCAGATAGTCCATTGTCGTTTGCAGGCAACAGGGGCCCACATATCCATATTCGCTGACAAATTTAGACTCCACCTCATCGTAGCCCTTTGGTTCGATCCGCTCCTCCATGACCTTGCTCATAAAGCCGTTTTGGTGCCATCTGTGGACATCGCCAACCGTATCGCCGTTGGGAAGCTCCCCGCCGTATGGCGAGCTGTTCCAGTAGGGGATAAAGCCGCAATTCCTCCGGACAGCCTCTTTTGCCATTACATTGTAGATATACATGCCGTACTGCCGCTCCGGCTTGAACTCTATGCCCCATCGCGGATTGTCGTAATGATTGAACAGCCAATGATTTTCGTTTGAACCGCAGAACAGCGCAATGCAGGGATGGCTGCGTAAACGCTTCGTCTGATAATCCATCTCCTGATACGCCTCCTGCCTGAACCATGGCAGATGGTCGGGATATGCCGTGCACGCAAACATAAAGTCATGCCAAACTAAAAGTCCGGCCCGGTCGCACAGCGAATAGAAAATGTTCCGCTCATAAAGGCCGCCGCCCCAAACCCGAAGCATGTTGAAGTTGGCTTCCACCGCTTCTTCAATCAAGGCTTGGTATTTTTCATCCGTTGTTCTGACGTACAGCGAATCGTTTGGAATCCAGTTCCCGCCTTTACAGAAAATCTTTACGCCGTTTACGATAAGCGCGAAATTCCGGTGTTCGCCTTCTATCACGGACGTATCCAGCTCGATTGTACGGATGCCGTACCAAATCGTATCATATATGTCTTCGGATTCCCCGGCCCGGGCCGAAACGCGGATTTCGTAAAGGGGCTGCCCGCCATAAGCGGCAGGCCACCAGAGCTTAGGGTTCTTTATGCTGATGTTAAAATCCAGATAGTTGAGGCCCGAGGTGAAAAGCGTGTTCTTTTCCTCCGCCGCGGCGCAAACCTCACCGTCATACAGCACTTCAACGCGAACATCGCCGCTTGCTGTAGAAAGGATGTTTAAGTTTTCCACATTGACCATTACATGCAGGCGCGCGTCTCCGGCTATGCAAGCCGTGGAAACACTAGCCTCGCGTATTGCGATCTTACTGTATTTTCTCAGGTAAACATCGCCGGTAATGCCACAGGTCACTACCCTTGGGCCCCAATCCCAGCCAACGGTATACTGCGGCCTGCGCACAAAGGCTCTTCGGTAATCGCTGCGGTATTTCCCACCGTTGTCGTCTTCGCGGCAAACCGCCCAGTTGATTTCGGAAAGCTGTTCATCCGTTACGGTTTCCAATCCGGTTGTAACACGAACCGCAAGCTCGTTTTTCCCGGCGCAAACCAGATTTTTAATGTTGCGGATAAACGGCCAGTGTACGCTGATATGACGCCCGATATGCTGCCCGTTTACAAAAATATCACTGTTTGAGTCCAGAGCTTCCATCACAAGCTCAAGGACGCCGGCGTTTAAATCCGCATCCTCCACATAAAAATCCCGGATAAACCACCACGAGCGCTTTTCTATCCACTCAGATTCAAAGCAATAATCGGCCTTGACAGGGTCTCTGACAGCACCGCTTTGCATCAGCGGGATCCGGACGTCTGCCGGCACATCGCATTCAAGCCATCCTTCTTTCAAACGCTTTACGCTTTCCAGATACGTTTTATCCCAGTATAGCGGCGCCTCGTGCAATCTCCAAGCCTCGTTCAATTTTTTCAATAACATAAAATCTAACGTTCCCGAAAATACTTTCAGGAACGTTGTTCACCGCCTTTCTTTTAAGCTTCAATCCCACTCGTGGGTTTCATTCCCAGCCGCGTGGCGGCGTTCGTGCAACCAAGCGGGCCATACCCCGTAGCTTGCTGCGGGGCGCTTCAATTTAACCGCCCATGTGTTTACTTTAACAAATCAGCCACCCTCTTATGGAACGGCGCCATTTCTTTCATATAACATTCGTAAAGCGCCATGTGCTTCGCATACACATCATGTTTTGCCATATCCGGATGAAATTCTTTTTCCACCGTTACATACAGGGCGGCTGTTTCCTCGATGGACGGGAACACGCCGATTGCATTGCCAGCCAAAATCGACGCACCCCACATGGAGACGTCCTTCCGATTTAGCGTGCAGTATGTCTTGCCGCTCACATCCGCGCACATTTGCGGCCACACGGAAGACTTCGCCCCGCCGCCAATCATCATCACGCGGGAAAAATCATGCTTCGGGTAAAGGGCGTCTATGCGGCGTGACGCAAGCGCAAAATCATACGAAAAGCTTTCGAGAAGCGCCCGGTAAAAATGTTCCGGCCCGTGGCTCCAGTCATGCCCGATCCACATGCCGCGCAGATTGCTTTCAAGCGGCATAGAGCTTCCGCCTAACAGGCCGATGGCCATTACGCCCCCGCAACCCGGGGCAATCGCCTCCACCTTCGCGTCAAGCGCGGCGAACGCCGCACCGGCGTCCTCATCCGGCCGCTTCACAAAATGATTTACAAACCAGTCAAGGGTTATTCCCGACCCCGCCACAAAATGCGTGGCGAAATACCTTTCGGGAACAGCCGACGCAAGAAAATCAAACCGCCGCTCGGTCATGTCGGGGCGGTACTCTCCCACACAGCAGCTTATTTCGCCGTATGATGACGCCTCAAATACAGCGTCCCCAAGATGCACGGCGCTTGAGCCCAAGCATCCGGCCATCTTGTCTCCGGCCCCGGAAACGAGCGGGATTCCGGATTTCAGGCCAATCATTTTAGCCGATTCTTCACTGAGGTAACCGCAGATATGGTTTGAGTTTACAATTTTTGGCAAAAGATTTGTCTTGATTCCGATATTTTTGCATATATCGTCCGACCATCTGTTTTGGCGGATATCCGCAAGCCCTGTCCACGCGGCATACGTTCTATCCATAACGGCGTCCTCGATATTTAAGGCGCCAAGACGGCCGATAACATAGCCGCTAATCATAAGGCATTTGGCAATCCGCTTCGCCTCGCCCGGGAATTCCGCCGCGAACCACTCATATTTGGGGGCCATTTGCGGGAAATTCGTGCCGCTTGTTTCAAGGAAAGAATCCCGGAAAAGCGCCATTTGCTTTTCGGCATACGGAATATACCGTGAATCCAGTGAGCACGACCATGTTGTGACGTCCTCCCACTCTTCGCTCACGCCCATGAAGCCGGACATTTGTCCCGTAAAAGCAATCGCGCCGACATTTTGCCCCCGCTCGCCGAGCGAAGCGGAAACGCTTTTCATGCAATCCAGCACCGATCCAAACAGCTCTTCGCCTTTTTGGATAAACATGCCGGGTTCAGGGCGGTAATCTTTTACCGGAGCTTGCGCCTGCGCCACGCAAACGCTTTTCGTATCGTACACGCCGGCCTTTATAAAGCTTGTGCCTAAATCAACCGCCATAAGCAAAGTTTCTTTCAATGACAGCGCCCCCTCTTTTAATACGCTTCGGACGTCAGGCCCTTTCCGATAAGGATATCCACCGCCGAGCTTGTCCCGATTCTGTCACATCCGGCGATGACAAAAGCTTCCATGTCTCCGGAGGTTTTCACGCCGCCCGCCGCTTTGATTTTCACATCCTTGCCGATATGTTCTTTAAACAGCAGGATATCCTCCAAAACAGCCCCGCCTGTACCAAATCCTGTGGAGGTTTTAATGAAATCCGCGCCCGCTTCGGTTACCGCCCTGCACATCGCGGTTTTTTCTTCCTGCGTCAAGTAACAGGCCTCCACGATTACCTTTACGATAGCATCTCCCGCCGCGTCCTTTACCGCCTTGATTTCATCGCGGACCTTATCAAAGTCCCCGTTTTTCACGTCGCAAATATTGATTACCATATCAATCTCGGACGCGCCGTTTTGAACGGCAAGCTTTGTCTCCAAAACCTTCGCCTCCGTTACGCTGTAGCCAAGCGGGAAGCCGATTACGGTGCAAATGTTGAGCGCGGCGCCGTACTTTTCATGTACGCGTCCGACATAGCAGGATGGAATGCATACGGAGGCCGCGCCAAATTTTAACGCCTCGCCGCAAAGCTTTTGAATCTGTTCCCATGTAGACGTCGCTTTCAGCAATGTATGGTCAACATAGGAAAACATTGTTTTTTTGTCCATAGTGGTTTTTACCCCTTTATTATTTATTTTCCATGTCCGGTATATTCGGAAAGAACATCACTTTTCCAAAACACGCGCCCGGCTCCGCCATACTGAGCAATGTTTTTGGGGCGTCCTCAAGCGGAAGCCTGTGGGTGATAATATTCTTGGCGGACATTCCATGCTTCTCAAACAGTTCAACGGCTTCCGTCCAGTCGTTGCCGGGGAAGGGATGGGTAAAGGAATTCCACGAGCCTTTAATTTCAAGCTCGGAGCGCATAATCAGGTCTACCTCATAATCGCTTAACGAAAGGCTCTTGTGGGATATCCCCAAAAGGATTACGCGGCCTAATTTCGACGCGCTTCTGATGCATGCGGCCTGTGCTGCCGGAATGCCCGAAAAATCTATCACGATTGAGGCGCCGTATCCGTCTGTTTCGTTTTTCACCGCCTCCGCCATATCCTCCCTTGCGGAATTTATCACGACGTCGGCGCCCAGCAAACGCGCAATGTCAAGCTTTTCTTCCAAAATATCCGCTGCTATGATTTTTTTAGCGCCCTTGATTTTTGCATATTGCAACGCGAACAAACCGATTGGCCCCGCCCCGCAAATACAAACCGTATCATCGGGCGTGAATTTCGCAACTGCCATTGAATGCAGCGCATTGGCGGCAGGATCGGTTGTAGCGGCGTCTTCAAAAGAGATGCTTTTTGGCAATTGAATCAGGTTGCTGCTCTTTACCGCGATGTATTCCGCCATCGCTCCGTCGCTTCTTGAGCCGTAATAATCATAATTGTCGCAAAGGGAATACGCCCCTTTTTCGCACCAAAGGCAGGAATGGCAGGGAATCAGCGGGGGCACGGTTACATGGTCGCCAACCGCGAATCCACGAACCTGATTGCCAACCTCAATAATCTCCCCCGAGAATTCGTGTCCCAGCGTAATCGGCGAAACATGCGCCCCATAGATGTTTGCCCGCGGAATATCTGAACCGCAAACTCCTACCGCTGCCACTTTTACGAGCACCTCGCCGCTTTTAATGCGGGGAACAGGAATTTCCTCCACTCTCAAATCCTTTGGAGCGTACATTCTTACTGCTTTCACTGCGCAACACCTCTATTATTTAATCTTTATTTACAATAACCGCTTTCAATATTTCGCCCCGGGAACATTTTTCAAACACTTTTTCAAGTTCCGTGAGCGGATATCTTCCGGTAATATATTTTTCAGCATTGATTGAGCCGCTTACAATCAGCTCCGACGCCTGCCTGTTTTGCTCCGGGGTCGAGGCGTGTGCGCCGTAAACGGACAATTCCCTGTAATGAATCAAATTGCTGTCGAGAAAATTTTTGCTGTCGCCGGATATGCCGCCAAAAAGCGAAATCCTGCCATGTTTTGCAAGAAGCTCCAGGCCCGCGGCCTGTGCGCTTCCGGCGGAACATGCGACAATCACGGCGTCGGCCCCTTTTCCGCCGAACAGCGACGTCACGGCCTCTTGTATGTTTTCCCGCGCGGGGTCAATAAGCTTCACGCCCGGGACAAGAACGCCTGCCTCCTGCCGGCGCTGCTCCGACGGCTCTATCATAACAACTCTCCCGGCCCCGGAAAGATAGGCGAGCTCCGCGTGGAAGCATCCGATAACGCCGCTTCCAAAAATCACGACGTCGTCTTCTTCCTGAATATGTAAAAACGACTGCCCGTTAATTGCGCAGGCCAAGGGCTCGCTTAATGTGAAGCGGCTGTATTCCGGCGATTCCGGCAAACGGTAAACGTTTCCCATTCGGAAAGCGGCGTCCGGTACGGCCATATATCCCGCAAGGCCCCCGGCGTAATCAAACCCGATTGTTTTGAGGTTATCACACATGTTTGTACGCCCACGGACGCAGCTTGCGCAATAACCGCAGCCAATAGCGGGTGCGACCGCGACCCGGTCCCCAAGAGAAAAGGAATCCTTATGCTTATCTGAAAGCTCCACTATCAGCCCGACAGCCTCGTGCCCGATTATTTGCCCGTCGGTTATTTTCCCGCTGCCGAACCGGTATGTGCGGATATCAGTACCGCATACCGAGCAGGCGGAAACTTTTATCACCGCACCGGCTCCAGCGCCGAGCGCCGGGTTTTCCCGCTCCTCAAGCGCAAGCCCGCTATTTTTGCGGTACACATAGCTTAACATTCACAAAACCCCTTATATAGTCAAGTTGACTATACTAATCATGCTCACGAATCAGCCCGTCGGCAATTTCCTTGTTGATAATCAATACGTTTATGTATCCTGCGCACAAGGCTGCTTTTAAAGAGAGGATACGCTCAACACCGGAGACGATTGCAATTTTATACGAGCAATTTTTTAAATTGTCAAGCGAGATAGATGTGCTTCTGTCCTCCAGCGACTGGTTGCAAATCTTACCCTCCCGATTGATTACATGCGTACAAATATCTCCGATTGCCCCTTGGGAAATAAGGCTTTCGATCTCCGCTTTCGAAATGTAGTCAGAGCGCACAAGGGCGCTTTGGGTGTCTAATTTTCCAACGGTAAACACGGCAATATTGACATTCTGGATTAAGTTCATTACCCTGTTGATGCTGTCCTCTTTTAAAAAGGACTTCTTGAACTCATGGTTTTCTACAATTGCGGGTAACGGGAGCAGGCAAGGCTCCGCGCCGAACGCCTCTGCGTAATTGGTGACAATCTCGCTGGCGTAGGTGCTGCTTTTAACAAAGCTAACGCCGCCGCATAACTGGACAGCCATAAGGTTTTTATAAGGCTTGTAAGCCTGAAGCTTTTTGGACGAATCCCACAAGGTTTTACCCCACGCAACCCCGATGACGTCCCCGTCGTTCAGGATGTTATTGAGGTAAGCGTTAAGCGCGTCTCCCAAGTCCTCGGCGCCGCCTTCGCCGCCTGCAATCATCACATGCTTTAAATCGTACCGTTCCCGTAAAGCCCGCTCTCGCTCATTTTCCGATATCAGGGGCTTATTTATCTTGATTTCCACAAGCCCTTCTTTTTTCGCTTCTATCAAAAGCTTTGAAACATAGGAGCGGGAAATTGAATATTTCCGCGCGATTTCCGCCTGCCCTAAATCATACATATAGTACTGGTAAATGATTTCCAGCTTGAGCTGTTCTCTGTCCATAAAGTGCCACACTTTCCTGTTTTGATTATTATGTTAGCCTTTGACTGAGCCCGCCACCATGCCCTGCATAATCCTCTTGTGGAATATAAAGTATACGATTACAACCGGTAGCGTGGCGATAGATAAGCCTGCCATCATCATCGTGTATTCCACGAAATATTGCCCTTGGAAATAAGTAAGTGCGATGGGAAGCGTTTTAAGCTCGGGACGCCCCATCAAAATCAGTGAGAACGGAAATTCGTTCCATGCATCCAGAAAGCTTAGAATGGTAAGCGTTCCAAGCACGGGGGAACACATCGGCATAAAAATCTTAAAAAACAACTGGTGTATATTGCCGCCGTCAATAAATACAGCCTCCTCAATTTCGCGGGGAATGGTAGATGCGTAGGCTGTGACCAAAAAAATCCCTTTTGGCAGGCCAAACACCGTGTAAACAAGCGCCAGCGCAAAACGGTTGTTAAGCATCGAAAACGCCCTGAGCTCAATAAATATCGGAATCAGCAGGGCATGAACCGGAATCAGCATTCCCGAAAGGAACATAATATAAAGAAAGCCTTTTCCCTTAAACTGATACCGCGCAAAAACAATGCCCATTACAAAAGAAATCAAAAGGATTAAAAAAACCGCGATACCGCTTACGATTGCGCTGTTAACAAACGCAATGTCAAGTCTTCCGACATTGACGGCGGCTAAGTAGTTTGACGGCCTGAAGGTCTGCGGGAACCCCGCCAAATTCATATAGAAGTCGCTGTCGTTCTTTACGGAGGAGGCGAGCATCCAATAAACCGGAAATAGGCAGAAGAGCGAAAAAAGCAATATGAAAACGTTAACGGCAGCAGAGCCGGCGGCGTGCGCCGTGCGTTTGATAAGCGAGTGCTCACTCATACTTTTTCTTCCTCCCCTCAACCAACAAGTTTGAGAACAGCACCAAGCTTAAGCTAATCACAAGAATACCCACGGAAATCGTGGAACCATACCCCATCCTTTGCCCTATAAAGGACGTCCGGTATGCGTACATCGCCATTACCATAGACGCGGTTCCGGGGCCGCCGCTTGTAAGTATATAGACATGCTCAAAAATCTTCATGCAACCGGAAACCGCAAGAATCACGGAAATTTTCAAGGTATCAAGTATCATAGGATATGTTATATAGAACGCTTTCTTTATACCGTTCGCGCCGTCCAATGAGGCGCTTTCAAAAATTTCCTCCGGTATGCTTTTCATCGCGGTTGTGAAGATAATCACATATAGCCCGATCCACTGCCAAACAATCGGAACCGTCACGCTCGCCATTACGATGCTCACGTCGTCAAGCCAAGGCTTTATCCAGCTTTCCAGCCCGATTGAGCGCAGAAAATAGTTTAGAAGGCCATAATCCATGTTATAGATGATTCTCCATAAAAAAGCAACAACAACCGGCGCCAGAATAACGGGCAGAAAAATAGAAAACCGATGAAACGCTTGAAGCTTGAGTATCTTGGAGCATAAAAGTGCAGATATCACAAATGCAGTTCCCACTTGAAAAATAACACAGCAAACCGCAAGCAGCAGGTTGTTCCCGAGAGCTTGTAAAAAGATCCTGTCATTTATCAAAAGGGCGTAATTTCCTAATCCGATGAATTTCATGTTCGGCCCGCCGCTCCAGTTGAACAGGGAGTAGAAGATTGCCATAGCGACCGGAACAATCGCAAGCGCAACAAATAAAAATGTGCCGGGAAGCATGTAAAAAAACAAGATAGCGCTTTTAGGCCTTATCGCGCTGCTGCCTTTACCCATATGAACCGCACCTCTCTTTTAGGTGTATCCGGCCGGTGTTAACCGGCCGGATATATCTGGAAAAATTTTCAGGCTGCTAGCTGATTTCATACTCCGCCTGAACGCGCCTTCCCCATTCTTCAGCGGTAATGTTGTTTGCCAGGATATCTTGGAAGTTCATGTTCATCGAATCGATAACCGCGGGGTCAAAGTGGCAGTCGTACAGTGGGCCTGCGTTCCATGACTGATAGGCCTGAACATATTTTTGCACAACCGGTGAGCTTTGGGAGTAGTCGCGGTTTCCGACGATTGCGCCGAAGTCGCCTTTTTCAAACAGACTTTGGCACCATTCTTCGTCGGTCGTATACTTGATGAGCAGATAAGCGGCGTACTTTTCAGCGGGTGACAGGGAAGCGCTGTAAGCCTGCCCCCAGCCGGAGCCGATTGAAGCCGCTGGAGCGGGTCCGATTGCCCCGTCAAATGAAGGAAGCGTCGCAACGCCCGATTTATCCACTACGCTCTGGTCGTCGCCTGCAACCGCAATCAAAGTGCCTAAACTCCACGAGCCGTTGATATAAGACGCGTATTGTTCATTGAGGTACGGCGAAATAACTTCATTGTGGTCGATGCTGTTGATGTTATCGTTGAAAAACCCGAGGCTGGCAAGCTCATACATTTTATCAACGCCGTTTAGCATACCCGCATCCATAAACCCGTTTCCGGTGCGGTTCATGATGTCGTTAAACCACTGTATGCCGCCGCCGTAGAAGCCAAGGGAGCCAAAGACGGTGGAGTTTGCGACCCACTGTCCGCTGTTGCCAACGCCAATCGGCACGTAACCCGCATCCTTGAGCTTGGTCATGCAGTCAATCAGCTCGTCCCATGTTTTCGGAAACTCGTCATAGCCTACAGACGAATAGATTTCGGTGTTGTAAATGACAAGCGTACAGGTGATAAGCTGGAAAGGCACGCCATAGTGCTTGCCGTCGACGAGCATGTCGAACATGCATCCATCGTACATGGAGTTGAACCAATCCGGGTCAAGCGCTTTAAACTCATCGACTGTACCAATTTGATTGTTTGCGATAAAGTTTCTCAGCCATGAGCCTTTTACGTTATAAACGTCCGGAATCGAGTTCGCCGCGGAACGGGTCATCATGATTGTCTGGTAATCGTCATGCACGGAGCCGTCATAGTTCACCGTGATATTCGGATAATCCCGCGCAAGGCGCTCAAGCGCCGTGTTTAAAGCGAAGCTTTTTGCGTCTGTTTCGCTGTTAAGCGGCCACATCATGGCAACATCCAGCGTAACCGGTTCTGTAAAGTTATCTATAAAAGCGTCAAATTCTCCGGCTTCGCCGGTGGCTTCCTGCGAAGCCTCAGCTTGCCCTGAGCCTGTTGTCTCCTGCGGTGCCTCGGGGGCTTGTGGGGCTGATGTTTGGCCGCATGCCGCTGTCGCCGCAATCATCAAACCCGCAACAATGAGCGCGATAATTTTTTTCATACGTTTTTCCTCCTAAAAATGCGTTTTATTATTTGCCTTAATTCGATTTTTATCCAATCTCATTAAGGGTTTTAACGAATAATTGCTGTTTGAATTCGTCAAGCGTCATGGAAGACGAAAGCGATTCTTTCTTTACGGTAACCATTTTAGACGTACCGGCGGAAAGGTCAAAGCAGTTGTCTGAAAAATGGCAGTCATTTTCCGAAAGGTCGAGCCGGACGCATTTGGCGTAAGCCTCCGCCGTAATACAGACGTCAAAGAAACTGTCGCGCTCTGAAACCTCCCATGCGATACCGGGGGAGAGAAAGCGGAAATGCTTGGGCTTTACAAACAGGGCCGTGTCTTCGCTTAGGATATTTCCGCTTTCATCCGAAACGGAAAATTCCAGATACCGCTCGGTTCTGTTTTCAAAGGTCAGATAATCGCTGAAATCAAGAGACAATATGGCCCCGGAGCTAAGCGGCTGTATTGTGGCCCGCTTATTTCCCTGTGTGAGAATCCGGGAGGAGTTATCCCGCAGCGACCATTGGATATAGCCGTCAAACTGCGATGTGCGGTCGCTTACGACAAACAGTTTTATCCGGGTATCGTTTTCCTCGGCTGAAATCAGTATCTGACTGAAAAACCGCTTGGCGTAATAATGCATGATTTTCCAACGATACTCATAGTCGATGCCCGACCATGTCGTGCCGGGGAAGCAGTCGACAATCTGCCAATACAACGCGCCCATGCAGTGGGGCATCAGGCGGCGCCAATGGCACGTGCCGTATTTGATGCCCTCCGCCTGCGCATATTGCGTTGCGAATATATATTCTTCAAAATCCTTTGGCGCCCGGACTTCCTGGAACACGTAGTTCATGATTTTGCCGTTGCCCATATTGCAGTAATTATCACTGCACCGCTGCATGAAATCCATCACCTCGGAGTTCGGGGACATGTCCTGCGGCTCCATATAGCTGCGCAGTGTTTTGATGTTCTGGAAAGATTCCAGCCCGTACTCGCTGACAAAGCGGCCTGTGCATTCCCTGTAAAAAGTGTATGGCTTGGCAGGGAGGTACCACACATGCCAGCAGTGTACGTCGCCTTTCGCGTAACCGTTCGGGTCTTTATACCCGCCGCCGCTTGACGGCGAGCTGGGCCAGTAGAAGCGGTCGGGGTCGTAGCTTTCAACTACATCTTTTAGAACCACCTCATATTGCTTTAGCAGGTTCATCCGCAGGTCGTCTGTGAGCAGGGGGCGGTCATGCTCATAGTCATGAAACCACTCGTTTTCATTATTCCCGCACCACAACGCGATACAAGGGTGGTTGCGCAGGCGCAGCAGGTTGTCCCTGGCTTCAAAGCGGATGTTTTCAATAAATTCATCGGTTACATGGTACATCGCGCAGGCAAACATGAAGTCATGCCAGACAAGCAGGCCATAGCGGCTGCAAAGCTCGAACAGCTCGTCATCCGGATAAATCGCGCCGCCCCAAATCCGGATGCAGTTATAATTGGCCTCGGCGCAGTCCTTTATCAGGCGTTCATGCCGTTCTCCGCGGCACATGGTGATAAATTTATCGGGGGGCGTATAATTCCCGCCCTTAGCAAAAATTGGAACCCGGTTGACCACAAGCGCGAACGATTCCCCCGCGTCATCTTTTTCCCGCCGCACCTCAATGGTCCGAAGCCCTACCGTAACCGTCCGGCTGTCAATGGGGCCCCCCTGTCTGCATAAAGTCGCCGTAAGGCGGTAAAGGGGCTGATCTCCGTAGCCGTTGGGCCACCAGATTTGCGGGTTATTTACGTCCATGGCGACCGTGATGGTTTGCCCGTCGCCACGGGCGGAGGCTTCCTGGCGCGCGCCGTCAGGCCCCTCAAGCGCAACACGCACCTCGTAATCATCCGCATAACGCGAATCAAGCGCCGCTTCTACCCGTAAACCGACTGCTCCGCCGTTGTGCGTCTGCCGCACATAAACATGCTCCAGCTTCGCGTAATCGTAGCTTTCAATATAAACGTCGCGCCACAGCCCGAAATCGGGCACCAGCGGCTCGGCGTCCCAGCCAAACGAGCTGTGTATTTTACGGATATGGGAAAAACCGTGAAGGCTTGCCGTGTTAAATTCCGGCAAAGGATTTTCCTCATGCCTTGACTGAATATATTTAACAGGCGAAAACAGCTTTACTAAAAGCTCGTTTTCCCCATCGGCCGCAAGCGCCCCTTTCACAGGGAAACGATAAGTTCTGTGCATGTTATCGGTATCGGCGATTTTTTGCCCATTCAGCCAGATCTCGGAAATGGTATCAATCCCCTCGAAAACCAAAAACTGGCGCTCTTTCCCTATGGACTCGGGCAAAGCGGAAAAAGAAAGCCAGTACTCATAATCATTCTTCGAAAGCGCCCACATATTCCTTTCGTTAAACCGGTAATATGGGCGCTCCAATAGTCCGCAAGCCATCATATCCGAAAACAAGGTGCCCGGAACCGTTCCGCTATACCATTTTTCCGAACCGATTTGCCGAAACTGCCATTCGCCGCACAGCGTTTGCTTCAGCATGGATCAATCCTCCTCGATTGTTGTGAACCTGCTAATCTTTGGGTCTGTAAAGATATCCGACCCATCCTCGCTGTAAGAGGAAAATTCGGAAACAATCGCACCGCTTGGGCCTGCTTGAAACCAGTGCTTTGTGTCCGGCGCAAGCGTGTATTGCTCGCCTGTGCGCAGGACAATTTCATGCCGGACCGTATACACGTCTTCTTGCCCCTGCGGAATTTTCGCTTTCATATCGGCGGCCGGCTCACCGGGAACATAGATATAAACCTCGCCGTATCTGCATCGGAAAGTTTCCTCCTTGCCGGGGTTATCCGGGCTAAGGGGCGGATGACGGTGTTCCGCGCAGGTTTGCCCGGGAAGCATTGGCAGCTCTTTGGCGCAGCATCTCTTTGTATTCACATAGACATGCAGCATTAGCCCCTCGACATACGGATTATTCAAGCCGAAATCCGTAACCTCCATACGCTCTTCTTCTTCAGGCGTGAGATGCAATCCGCTCTTTTTCATCATTTCAAGTCCCTGCGTTTTGATTTTTTTGTAATCGCTTTTTTTCATCACCAAGACTCCTTTTATTTTTATTAACCGCCTGCAAGATCTTGTGTCATATGACACAGAAGTTCATTTGTGAATATGAACGCATCAAATCGAAAAACGATTTCCGCCTCCTTGCTACATAGTATTCCATAAAAAAGGACAAATGTCAAGCGTTTTTTGTGTTACTTTTAATTCATTTTTGTTTTTGCGTTATAAATTTGAAATCCGCAAAATGAAATCGTTTTTGCTTCTGTGTCATTTGACACGAATATGGGTAGATTTACGGATGTCAGGGTGCTAGCCTTGCAAAATCAAGCGGGGGGCGCTGTGCTTTCCTTATATTGCTCCGCGCCTTAATAAAGTTGGGCCGCCATGTTTTGCTTCTTGAACGTGCCGCAAAGGTTTGATATGATTAAGAAGCGGTGCTCATAGATTTTAAAATGTCAAAGAAAAATCCTGCGTTTAGGGGAGAAAGCTTTATGGATATGATCGGGGTCTTTAAGCCGATGCGCCTGAATGCCGTAATTCAGGTTGATTGTGTTGTTACCATACATTATTTTAAATATACAAGGGATTTTAATTTCGGCGGGGAAAAGCACGACTTCTGGGAAATCCATTATGTCGACAAGGGCGAGGTGGGGGTTCTTGCGGAAGCTCAAGGTATCGACCTGCATCAAGGGGAGGCTATATTCCACAAGCCGAACGAATACCACAACATCTGGGCGAAAAACAAGTTCGCGAACGTCGCGGTGCTTACCTTTGTCTGCAAAAGCCCCGCCATGTCTTTTTTTGAAAACAAAATCATAATTCTTGACGAGGAGCAGCGCGCCCTGCTCGGGAAAATTATATACGCGGGCGAAACGTACCTTGAAGACCCGCTTGACGACGTATTCCAAACCGAAATCGCAATCTCAAAGGACGCACCTTTCGGGAGCCGGCAAGTCATCAGGAATTATATTGAGCTCCTGCTCATTTCGCTTATTCAAGGCCAAGCGGATATTTCCCGTAAAACACGCGTTTCAATGGCGGCAAAACGGCAGGGCGAGGGAAGAGTCGTTGCCGCCATCAAGGAAATGCTCGACGAAAGCCTTTACGCCGACCTTTCTTTCGAGGACGTGATGAAGCATGTAAGCTTCAGCAAAAGCTACATCACGCGCCTGTTCCGCGAACAGACGGGCCGTTCGGTCATGGATTATTACCGCAGCCAAAAAATTGCGGAGGCGCAGCGGCTCATAAGCGAACGGGAGCACACCTTTACGCAGATCGCGGAATCTTTGTGTTTTCACTCCATACATTATTTCTCAAACGCATTTAAAAAGCAAACCGGTATGACGCCGTCCGAATACCGCCAGTCTATCCGCGCTTCGGCCGTATTGTAAAAAAATATGCGGCCGCCTTTTTTGGCGCAAAACCGGCTTGTGGTCAAAATCGCAAATTTTATGTCTTTGATTGTAAATACAAATCGCAAATTATGCCGTATGCTTAATGCACAAAATACTGTGCGATTCATAGGTTTTTGCAGTTAATAGTGCCAGTCGCAGTATAAACATGCTTCAGAAAAAGGAGGATTATATTTTGAAGAGATTATTTTCTGTTTTAGCGCTTGTTTTATCCATTAGCATCGTGCTCGCGGCATGCGGCTCCCCGGCTCCCGCAGAACCGGCGCCTGCGGCTCCTGCGGCTCCTGCGGAAACGGCTCCCGCACCCGCAGACGGCGACAGCATCCATCTCGTCTACTGGTCGATGTGGAACAACACCGAGCCTCAAGCCCAGGTGCTTGAGCAGGGCATCCGCGATTTCGAGGCCAGGAATCCCGGCGTCACGGTTGAAATAAACTGGGCCGGGCGCGAAATCCGCCAGACCCTTTCTCCCGCCATTGACAACGGGATGCAAATCGACATCTTCGACGAGGATACCCAGCGCGTCAATGAAAATTGGGGAAATTATATCTTAAACCTCGAAAAATATTATGAGGAATCATATCCGACGACTGACGGCGTACCTTATAAAGATGTGGTTATGCCGGCGCTTCAGAGCCTTTCCCGCTCCTTCTCGGCGGACGGCGGACTTTATACGGTAGGCTACCAGCCTTTCGCGTTCATCTTTATGTATAACAAAGACCATTTCGCGGACGCCGGCATCGCTTCCGTGCCGAAAACATGGGAGGAATTCCTTGACGCCTGCGAAAAGCTCAAGGCGGCGGGATACACTCCGCTTACAAGCGACAATGAATACATAAGCGGACTGTTTGGCTACCATCTTGCAAAGCTCAAGGGCCCCGACTTCGGCACCGATCTTGTAAACGACGCCTCCGGCGCGCTTTGGGACGACCCCGCCGTGCTTGAAGCCGCGAAAGCCATCGAGGCTCTTGCCGCGAACGGATACTTTGACAGGAACGCCGAGGGTAACATTTGGCCGGCAGGCCAGCAGGATATCGCCATCGGCACCGTCACCATGTACTTAAACGGCACATGGCTTGTAAATGAAATCATGGGCTCAACCGGCCCCGAATTCCCTTGGGGTTCATTCAACTACCCGGCGGTATCCGGCGGCGTGAGCGGCATTGAGGCCGCAAACTACGGTTCTCAGGTGTTTGCGATCAACAAGGATTGCGCGCACCCCGACAAAGCGTTTGAGCTGCTCGTGCACCTTACCACAGGCGAGTGGGACGCAAAGCTTGCGCAGGAATCCTTCGGCGTTCCGGTAGCAGGAACCACCGACTGGCCGGTACAGCTTTCCGAGGCAAAGGCGGTATTTGAAAGCCTGACCACTTTGTACCCGTGGGTTGCGGGAGTTGAGAGCAACACCGACGTTGGCCCCGTAGTCCGCCAGAATGTGCAGAGGCTGGCTGGAGGCTCCATAACGGCAGAGCAATTTGTCGCAAACTGCAAATCTGGCACCTGATTTACGCCTGGCGGTGCTGATCACAGGTTCTTATAGTAATACACAGGGGGAAGGGGTTATATCCCTTTCCCCCGTTTTAAGAACACGGCTTCTTAGAAGCGAGGGGGGACATCCGGATGAAAAAGAGCAAAACCATGCTGGCGGTGTTTATCGCGCCCGCTGTCCTGACATTTTTGATTGCGTTTTTATATCCGATCATACGCACGGTCTACATGAGCTTTTTCGCGCTTGAAAACGTTACCGATAAAATGGATACATGGTCGTTTGTCGGAACGGAAAACTTTATAACCCTGTTTACGCAAAGCCCGTTATATGTCCAGTCGATGAGCAACATCACGCGGATATGGCTGATCGGCGGCGCGGGTGTGTTTGTGACGGCGCTCCTGTTTTCCGCGATCCTCACAAGCGGGATACGCTTTAAGTCGTTCTTCCGCGCTGTCATCTATCTGCCCAACGTGGTGTCGGCGGTCGCGATGGGCACCATGTGGGTGCAGTATGTCTATAACCCGCGTTTCGGCCTTGTAAGCACGGTACTAAACTTTTTGGGCTTCAAGGAGCTTGCGCAGACGCAGCTCACAAGCCCCGCCTATGTATTTTACGCGTTGATGATTGCGTATTCTTTCGGTATGGTCGGTTATTTCCTCTTGATTTTTGTAGCCGCCATCGACGGGATACCGTTCGATTACTTCGAGGCCGCTACAATTGAGGGCGCGAATTTCTTCAACCGGTTTTTCAGCATAACGCTGCCGCTTATCGCGGAAAATATCCGCACCTGTATCGTTTTGTGGTCGGTTGCGGTCGTAAACTTCTTTGCATGGTCGATGGTGTTTTCGCCGCTCCAGCCGGAAAACGGCACCGTCTCGCCGGTTGTGTACATGTACCAGCTTGTCTTCGGCAGCAACATCATGTCCACCGTCCAGCGAAACGTCGGCGTGGGCGCCGCCGTTGGCGTGACGCTCTCGCTTTTCGTCATTGTGATATTTGGGGCCACGAGCTTCATTTTCCGAAAATACAAAGTTGAGTATTAAGGGGGGCGGCAATATGAATAACAGTTTTAAATCGCAAATCGGCAAGCTTCCGGGTTACATTCTTGTCCTCTTATGGTGCATCTTCACTTTCGTGGTAATCGGGTGGATTTTTGCCGCGTCCTTTTCAACCTCCCGCGATATTTTTTCAGGAGACATGTTCGCAAGCGGCATCATCCTTGAAAACTATGTGAAGGCATGGTTCGCGAACAACGTGTCAATGTACTTTATTAACTCGATGCTTTATACCTTTTCCGCCATCGCCGGGGTGCTTTTGATTTCCGCACCCTGCGCTTATGCCCTTTCCCGTTTTGTGTTTAAAGGCAATAAAATAATCCAGAACATGTTTATATCCACAATGGGAATACCCTCGATTATGATTATCCTACCGCTGTTTGCGCTGTTTACGTCGCTTCGGCTCACAAATTCCCGCTGGATGCTAATCATCCTTTACATCTGTATCAACGTCCCGTTCACGGTGTTTTTCCTCATGGCTTTTTTCAGGAACCTATCTCCCGCCTTCGAGGAAGCCGCCGCCATCGACGGCTGCGGCCCGATCAAAACTTTCTGGACGATTATGATGCCCCTTGCGCAGCCCGGAATCGTTACCGTGACTATATTCAACTTCATCACCATCTGGAACGAATACTTCATGTCGATGATTTTCGCGTCAAGAACGGAGCTTCGGCCTGTGGCGGTGGGGCTGTTCACCATGGTGCAGTCGATGCGCTATACCGGCGACTGGGCGGGGATGTTCGCGGCTGTCGTCATCGTATTCCTGCCGACGTTTATCCTGTATATCTTCTTGTCCGAGAAGATTATAGCGGGTGTTACCGGCGGCGCGATTAAAGGATAATTGCATTTAAATTTGCTGTAATATGGAGGTACCCGACTCATGAAGAAACCTGTCCTCGTCGTCATGGCAGCCGGTCTTGGCAGCCGGTACGGCGGATTAAAGCAGATCGCCCCCGTCGACAAAAACGGCCATATTCTGATGGATTACGCAATCTATGACGCGAAACGCGCAGGCTTTGAGACGGTCGTGTGTGTTATCTCGCCCGAAATGGAGCGGGAGTTCATGGAAGTTGTCGGCAACCGTATCGGCGGCATGATGGAGCTTCGTATCGCATTCCAGCGCCTTGACATGCTGCCACACGGATTCACGCCCCCAACCGGCAGGACAAAGCCGTGGGGCACGGCCCATGCGGTATACAGCGCGAAGTCCCTTGTGGACGGCCCGTTTGCCACCATCAACGCGGACGATTACTACGGAGCCGAAGCGTTTTGCTCCATCTATGATTTTTTAACGCGCAAGCCTGACGCCCGGCGTCACGCGATGGTCGGCTATTTAATCGGGAATACCCTGACCGAGCACGGGCACGTGGCGCGCGGCGTCTGCAAAACAAACGGCGGGGAGCTTTTAGAAATCATCGAAAACACACATATCGAAAAGTGCGGCGATGGAGCCGTAAGCATACAAGGCGGCGATGAGCGTGTATTTTTGCCGAAAGACACCATCGTCTCGATGAACATGTGGGGATTCGCAAGGAGTATGATGGACGAAATCGAAGCGCGGTTCGCAGGCTTTTTAACGGAAAGCTTACCGGGAAATCCGCTTAAATGCGAATATTTCCTGCCGCTTGTCCCGAACGCGCTGCTGCGGGAGGGCAAGGTTAAAATCAGCGTGCTTGAGACTTCCGAGATATGGTACGGCGTCACATACGCGCAGGATATGCCGGTTGTCCGCGAGGCTTTGGCAAAGATGCGCTTGGGCGGCAAATACCCCAGGGAGAATCATGCATGATTGAACAAGCATACGCGTTTGCGATAAACGGCGGGCCGATATTCTGTACGCGTTTCGGCAACGGCCATATAAACGACACCTACCTGCTGGTGGACGAAAGCGCCC
>WRLK01000029.1 GCA_009777635.1 Oscillospiraceae bacterium
ATATGCCGATTATTTCGCTCAATTTATGCAATACCTTGCCTTGTTGCCGAATATCAAAGCTTTCTACCATTTTAAGGTAATCTAATGCTTTTTTCATCTTTTCTCAGCCCCCTTATATCAGTGAGGCTTTTTGTGTATATTCTTGCCTTTGTTTGCTTTCAAGTTTTGTTCATACTTTGTTAATTCGCGCGGTTGACGTGTGATAGCTGCGCCGGCCGGTATCCTCATGCAATTTTTAATCTTGTTGCAAGTATACGCAATATCGATTATTATAATAGCTATGATAGTTTCACTTGATAATATAAGCTTAAGCTTTGACGACAAATCTTTTATTCTGCATCAAATTACCTCGCGGGTGTACGAGCACAGCCGCATAGGCTTAATCGGCGCGAACGGTGCGGGAAAATCCACTTTGCTGAATATCATAAACGGCGATATTGAGGCGGATGACGGAACACTGGCCCGTTCAAACGGCAAGAGCATCGGCATACTGCGTCAGGACGGCGGGCTTTCGGGGCAAAATTCAATCATGTCGGAGATGCTAGGCGTGTTTGAGCACCTGAATCAAATGGAGCGGGACATACGCGGGCTTGAAGCCGCAATCGCCGAAACGTCGCCGGACTCTGCCCATTATATAGAGCTTGAGAGGCGTTACGCCGAACTACAGGCTTGTTTTGAGGCGCGTGAGGGCTACCATACGGAAGTGAAGATCGCCACTGTCCTAAACGGGATGGGATTTCGGGGAGTTAATACCGAAACTCCTGTCGGGATACTGAGCGGCGGTGAACGCACAAGACTTGCGATATGCAAGCTTTTGCTTCAGACGCCGGACTTATTGATCCTCGACGAGCCGACCAACCACCTCGATTTCAAGACGCTTCTGTGGCTTGAGGATTACCTTGCGGGATACAAGCGCGCGTTAATCATCGTTTCGCATGACCGGTATTTCCTTGACCGGCTGTGTTCCACGGTTTGGGAACTGCAAAACAACGAATTGTCAGTTTTCAGCGGAAATTACAGCGCGTATGTGCGTCAAAAGGACGAGCGCGATCAGCTTGTCCGGCGCGAGTATGAGGCACAGCAGCGCGAAATCGCCGAGATGAAAGATTTTGTCGCGCGAAATATTGTAAGGGCCTCGACTTCAAACCGCGCAAAATCGCGCCAGAAAGCGCTTGAGCGTTTGGAAGAAAATTTGCAAAAACCAAAGCCCGCGCCAAAGCCGCCGCTTATCCGGTTTAAAAAATCGCGCGACCCGGTAAGGGATGTGCTCACCGTAAAAGATCTATGCGTGTCGGTGGGACAAAACGAACGGAAAAAGCAGCTTCTAAGCGGCTTGAATCTTGAGGTGAAACGCGGCGAGAAGCTTGCGATAATTGGCGCTAACGGCGTTGGCAAGACCTCGTTATTGCGGTCGCTTACAGGCGAGCTTAAATGCGCCGGGATGATTGAGTGGGGGCGAAACTGCGATATTTCTTACTTCGACCAAAGCGAAGGCGGCTTTGATGGAGACAAGACTGCGCTTGAAGCGTTGTGGAACGTTTACCCGCGTGAATATGAGCACACGATACGCACGGCGCTGGGGCGTGTGGGGCTGACGGGTGAAAACGCGCAAAAGCCCGTGTGCATACTGAGCGGCGGCGAGCGCGCAAGGCTTAAATTCGCAAGACTGATGCTCTCGCACGGCAACGTGCTGATACTGGACGAGCCTACAAACCATCTTGACCTTGGCTCAAAAGAGGCTGTTGACAAAGCGCTTAACGAATTTGACGGCACTTTGCTGGTCGTGTCGCACGATCGTTACCTTTTAAACAAATTCCCCGATAAGATTTTGGAGATGCATCCGGACGGAATGAAAATTTATCATGGACGATATGACCGGTACATTGCACAAAAACAGTCGGAAGCGCCCGACGCTCCGACGCCCGGAGCAAAGGCGGAAAAGAAGCCGGGGCAAACCGGGAGCTGCTACCGGACTAAAAAGCAGCGCAGCGAGGAGGCGGCGCAAAGAAGCAAGCTCGCGGGGCTTGAGTCTAAAATAGAATCTCTTGAGTGCGAGATATCACGGCTCGAGCAGGAAATCGGCAGCCCGGAGCTTGCCGCCGACTACTTGCTTTTGCAGGAAAAGTATGAAGCCCTGGAAAGCAAGCGCATAGAGCTCGACGAGTGCCTTGACCGGTGGAGCAGGCTTGTGGCTGACGATTAGGGTCTGTTGACATAAGCAAACATAAGCAAACATATTATACTTTACATAAAAGTATAATCTATGCTATACTGGTTTTGTCGGATTTACCAAATTTTTACGTAAAGGAGTTTGACAATGAAAAACGTAACTGTGAAGACATTTGTCGCAATAGGAATCGGCTCCGCTTTGTTTTTCGTACTTGGGCGTTTTGCGGCGATTCCTGTATTCGCGAACACCAGCGTGAACCTGCAATACGCGTTTCTCGGTTTCATGGCGGTAGTCTTCGGCCCGCTTGCCGGCGCGCTGATCGGGCTTATCGGACACTCGCTCATTGACTTTACAAGCTGGGGCCCGTGGTGGAGCTGGATTGTAACATCGGCGGCTGTCGGCGGCGTCATCGGCATAGTAGGCCGCAAAATTGACGTCGAGGCCGGAGAATTCACGACAAAAAGCGCAATCCTTTTCAATATCGCGAATGTCGTAGGCAACGGTATCGGCTGGTTTATTGTCGCCCCGACGCTCGATATCCTGATTTATCAGGAGCCTGCCAGCAAGGTATATATGCAAGGGATTATCGCGGGTACGGCGAATATCGTAACGACCGCCATAATCGGTACATTGCTGCTTTATGCCTACAGCAGAACTCGCACCAAAAAAGGAAGCCTTGATAAGGAATAATGGATAACACCGCAATACGATTTACTAACTTCGGTTTTAAGTACAACGCCCAGGCAAGGCCCACGCTCTATGATATAAATTTTGCCGTTCGTGAAGGCGAAAAGATGCTGGTCGTGGGCCCCTCGGGCAGCGGTAAAAGCACGCTTGCTCATTGTATAAACGGGCTTATCCCTTTCAGTTACCCCGGCGAGATTACCGGCACGTTGCTGGTTGGCGGCAGGGATACTAAAAAGGAAAGCCTTTTTTCGCTTTCAAAAACTGTCGGAACCGTTTTGCAGGATTCCGACGGCCAGTTTATCGGGCTCACCGTCGGCGAGGACATCGCCTTCAGCCTGGAAAACGATTGCGTGCCTCAAGGCGAAATGATATCGCTTACAAAGGAAGCCGCCGCGATGACAGGAATCGAAACGCATCTTTCCCACGCGCCGTATGAGCTTTCAGGCGGGCAAAAGCAGCGCGTCGGCCTCGCCGGCGTAATCGTTGACGACGTAAGTATTCTGCTTTTTGACGAGCCGCTTGCGAACCTTGACCCCGCCACAGGCTGCGGCGCAATCGATTTAATCGACCGCGTTATGCGCAAAACCGGCACGTCGGTGCTGATCATCGAGCACCGGCTGGAGGATGTTCTATACCGCCATGTAGACCGCGTCGTCCTGATTGGAGACGGGCGCGTCGTCGCCGATTTGCCGCCAAACGAGCTTCTGTCCGCCGGATTTTTGGGCGAATACGGCATACGCGAGCCGCTGTACCTTACCGCGCTCAAATATTCAGGCGTCGAAATCACCCCCGAAATGTCGCCGGAAAACATCGATACAATGCGCCTATACGACGCGGATACCGATAAGGTGAAATCATGGTTCGCGTGTCCGGCTCCCCCTCCCCGCGTTTCATCCGGAATCCCGTTCTTGGAGGTCCTCGGCGTCAATTTTTCATACGACGAGGGAAGAAAGGCGCTTTCCGATATTTCGTTTACAGTTTATAAAGGCGAGATGCTGGCTGTCGCCGGTACAAATGGTGCGGGTAAAAGTACGCTTGCCAAAATCATCTGCGGGTTTGAGACGCCCGATTCAGGCCGGGTGCTGTTATCCGGCAAGGATTTAAAGGACGACGGCATCGCCTTAAGAGGCGAAAAAATCGGCTTTGTCATGCAAAACCCGAACCAGATGATAAGCAAGGCCATGATTTTTGACGAGGTTGCGCTCGGCCTTAGGACAAAGGGGCTTTCAGAAAGCGAAATCAAACAGCGCGTGAATGAAACGCTTGAAATCTGCGGACTGTATCCGTTTCGCTCGTGGCCCGTCTCGGCGCTGAGCTTCGGCCAGAAAAAGCGGGTGACGGTCGCGTCGATACTGGTGCTGCGCCCTGAGATCATCATACTGGACGAGCCTACCGCGGGACAGGATTTCCGCCATTACACCGAAATCATGGAATTCCTGCTTAGGCTTAATAAAACCGGCGTTACAATCATCATGATCACACACGACATGCACCTGATGCTGGAATACGCAAATCGGGCGCTGGTGTTTTCCGGCGGGCGGATGCTTGCCGATTCGACGCCCGCTAAAATACTGACGGACCCTAAGCTTGTAAAAATGGCAAGCCTAAAGGAAACCAGCCTTTACAGCCTTGCCAAGCGATGCGGGATTGAAAACACGTCCGGTTTTGTCCAGCATTTTATCGATTACGACAGGCGGGTGCGTAACATTGAGTAGCAAACTCGGGCTTGGCTACATAAACAGGTGTTCGCCGGTGCACAGCCTGACGGGCGCCACAAAGTTTCTCATGGCGGTGCTTTCGAGCGTCGCCGCCATGATTACGTATGATACCCGCTTTTTGGCGGCCATGATCGTGGGCGCCGCGATTGTTTTCAAAATTTCAAAAATCCGGTTTCGGGAGATAAGGTTCGTTGTTATCTTCATCGCCGTGCTGATGCTCATAAACAGCGTCGCGATTTTCCTGTTCTCGCCGGAAGAGGGCGTGATGATCTACGGCGCCCGCCATGAAATCGCGCACCTGTTCGGACGCTATTATCTGACGCAGGAGCAGCTATTTTACATGTTTAACGTCATACTGAAGTATTTTTCCGTTTTGCCTATGGCGCTTTTGTTTATCGTGACGACGCAGCCCAGCGAGTTTTCGTCGTCGCTAAACCGCATTGGGGTAAACTATAAAATCGCGTGTTCCGTCGCGCTGACATTGCGCTATATCCCGGACGTGAAGCGCGATTTCGACGACATCAGCCGCGCCCAGCAGGCGCGGGGAATCGATATGTCTAAAGACGAAAGGCTTATAAAGCGGCTGCAAAACGTGTTATCGGTTATTTTTCCGCTGATTTTTTCAAGCCTTGGGCGCATAGACACAATATCAAACGCGATGGAGCTTCGCGGCTTCGGCAAAAACAAGACGCGTACATGGTACAACGACAGGCCCTACCGCATCGCCGATTATTTAGCGATTGCTTTCTGCGCTGTCCTTGTCGCGGTTTCCATCGCATTAAACGCAGTAAACGGCGGCAGGTTTTACAACCCGTTTTAAAGAGGCTGTTCCCGTTGTGGCTGGCGATTTACGTCATAGCGGTTTTTACCGCCTCTTTTCCATCGTTAATGTGTTACTGGAGGATTGTATTGAATATAACTGAACAAATCCGGAAAAACATAAAGTATTTGCGTCAGCTTGCCGTCGTGTATCCCAGTATCCAGAGTGTTTGCACGGAGATTATTAATCTTCGTGCAATCCTCACCCTGCCGAAAGGGACAGAGCATTTCTTAAGCGATTTGCACGGTGAGCATGAGGCGTTTACCCATATCCTGAACAACTGCTCAGGCGTAATACGCGAGAAGATGGACGACCTGTTCGGCATTACCCTCACAGCGCAGCAACGCTCGGAGCTGTGCTCGCTTGTCTATTATCCCCGCCAAAAGCTTGAACAGCTTCACCGGGAAACAGATGCGCCCGATATTTGGCGCGAGTGGGCGTTAAGGCACTTGATCGCGCTTTGTAAAAATATCGCCTCAAAATATACCCGCTCTAAGGTGCGAAAGGCATTGCCGGCGGAGTTCAGTTACATCATCGACGAGCTGCTTCACGCCGATTACAGCGAACAGAACCAATCGGAGTATTATGAGAAAATCATGGAGAGCATCATCGCTTTGCATAACGCCGATGGTTTTATCATCGCGCTTGCAACGCTGATAAAGCGCCTTGCGGTCGACAGGCTGCATATTGTCGGCGATATCTTTGACCGCGGCTCCCGCCCCGACGTGATTATGGATATGCTCATGGAGCATCACAATGTCGATCTTCAATGGGGCAACCACGATATCCTTTGGATGGCGGCAGCGGCGGGGCACTCCGCGTGTGTCGCCGCGGTTGTGGCAAACAGCGCCGCCTTTTGCAACCTCGACGTATTGGAGCAGGGCTACGGCATAAACCTGCGCCCCCTTGCCATGTTCGCGGATAAAACATACAGGTACAGCGAAGCGTTTGCCCCCCGGCTGCACACAGGGGAAAAATGCAGCAAGCAGGAAGCATATATTGCCGCCAAAATCCACAAGGCGATAACTGTTATATTGTTCAAGCTGGAGGGCCGTCTCATTATGCGCCACCCGGAATATGACATGGACGACCGCTTAATGCTTGATAAAATCGACTATACTAATGGTATGGCGGCGATCGGCGGCAGAATATATGAGATGAACGATACCCATTTCCCGACTGTAGAGCCCGGCGGCCCCTTTTGTCTTTCGCCGGAGGAGGAAAGGATTATGCGGGGGCTTCAGGTCTCTTTTGTCCATTCGCAGCGGCTTCAAAAGCATGTGCGGTTTTTATACTCCAATGGCGGGATGTACTCCTGCGCAAACCAAAACCTGCTGTTCCACGGGTGCATCCCCATGAACGAGGACGGCAGCTTTGCGCAGGTCGAGCTATGCGGTGCGACGGCTTCAGGCCGGGCGCTGATGGATCATGCGGAAGCCGTTGCCAGAACGGGGTATTTCGGCAGCGGCGATGAGAAAAACAACGCGATGGACGCCATGTGGTATTTGTGGTGCGGCAAGCTGTCCCCCCTGTTCGGCCGGGATAAGATGACCACCTTCGAGCGCCGGTTTATTTCGGATGAAGAAACCTGGGTTGAAATAAAAAACTCCTATTATCGGTTAATAGACAATCAGGAAAATTGTATACGCATTTTAGAGGAATTTGGGCTATACAGCGAAATATCCCATATTATCAACGGACATGTACCGGTTAAAGCCGGGAAAGGTGAAAACCCGGTAAAAGCAGGCGGCAAGCTTATCGTAATTGACGGCGGGTTCTGCAAAGCATACCAGCCGCATACCGGCATCGCCGGATATACGCTGATTTACAATTCCTACGGCTTGCGGCTGTCCGCCCATATGCCCTTTGAAAGCGTGGAGAAGGCCATCGCGGAAAATTTGGATATCCTTTCCTACACAAGCGTGTTTGAAACCATGCAACAGCGCATAAAGGTCATGGACACCGATATAGGCCAGGAAATCAGCGAAAAGATTTACGATTTGTCGCTGCTGCTTACGGCTTACCGTTCAGGGGAGCTGTAAAATGATATATGAAAAATATACAATCCCGTTTTAATCCTTTTTTAATATGCCGCAAATTGTGTTTCAATGTGCCGTGGTTATTATATAGCCATAGAAAATTTTGAAAGGCAGTGAAAATAATGGCGAACATTGAAATGGTCGAAAAATTACGTGAACGCGCGAACGTCTCTTACGAGGAGGCAAGCTCCGCGCTTGACGCTTGCGGCGGCGATTTGCTTGAGGCTCTGATCATGCTTGAAAAGCAGGGCAAGGTATCGTCGCCTGCGGGCGGAAGCTACAGCTCCAAGGACATACCGCCTGAAACTCAGCTTATCAATATCCCTCAGCCATCGCAAAAGAAAGGAGATACATTCGGAGATATGTTAAACAAATTTTTTAAATGGTGCGGAAATATCATACACAAGGGCAATACAAATTATTTCGAGGTCTGGCGCGACAGAGGAAAAGTCCTCACCGTCCCTGTAACAGTACTTGTACTTTTGCTCATCTTCGCGTTTTGGGTAACGCTTCCGCTGATTGTAATCGGATTGTTCTTTGGCTGCCGCTATTATTTCAAGGGCAGCGAGCTTGAAAACATAAGCGTCAACAGCGTCATGGATTCCGCCGCGGACGCCGCCACGCACCTGAAAAATGAAGTCAAGAACGCGGCTTCTAATTTCGAGGATAAAAAATAAATGTTCTGAGGACACAATATGAACGAAAATATCCTGATTATCGAAGACGAAGAAAAAATCGCTCGCTTTGTGGAGCTTGAGCTTTCGTATGAAGGCTACCGGGTCCAAAAGGCGGGCGACGGCCGCGAGGGGCTTGAGCTGCTTGAAAGCCAAAGCTTCGACCTTGTGCTGCTGGATATCATGCTGCCCGGTATTAACGGGATCGAGGTGTTAAGGCGCGTTAGGAAAATCTCGCAGATCCCCGTCATCATGCTGACGGCGCGCGACAGCGTTGTGGATAAGGTAACCGGGCTCGATCTGGGCGCGGACGATTACATCACAAAGCCGTTCGCAATCGAGGAGCTTCTCGCGAGAATCCGCACGGCGCTTAGAAAGCGCGGGTCGCCTACCTTGACGTCCGAGCTTATGCTCGGCGGCCTGATGCTTGACCCCGCAAGCCGCAAGGCTACTATGAACGGCGACGTGCTGGAGCTTACGAAACGCGAGTTCGATTTGCTCAAGCACCTGCTTGAGAACAAGGATATCGTACTCACGCGCGATGTTTTACTCGAGCGTGTCTGGGGGTACGACTACCACGGCGAAACGAACGCGGTCGATGTTTACATCAGGTTTCTGCGCAGTAAAATCGACGATGAATACGGCGTTAAATATATCCACACCGTAAGAGGCGTGGGTTATGTGATGCGTGAACAGGAGTGATGCTATGAGCTCCGAAAAAACTGCAATCCAAAGGGAAGCCCGCGGCGACGCCTCCCTTGAGCGCAAGCTGACGCGCGGGGAGATCTGGCGCCGGTTTGCGCTGCTTTTAAGCACGGATATTTTGATTATCGCCATGTTTCTTTGTGCGCTGATTATCCACAGCGAAATCACGGTTAAAAACGCTGCGAACCTTGAGGGTATTGGGGTAATCCCCACGATATCGGATTCCCGCCCGAATGGGTTTACGCTGCCAGGTCAAGTATCCTCCCGGCTGATAGGCGAGCCGGAGGGCATCGTGCGAAATCTTTACTTCGGCGAGCCATTTTGGGGGGACGGCGGGGTTATCCTCCATCCGTTTCTCGCCAATCTTAGAAGCTTAACTTATTTAATTGCGTCTCCGGTAAACGGTGAATACTACATTGCGACATTCGGCTTTGCCTCCGCCATAACGCTGTTTCAGCACACCTTTGCGGTCTTGCTGGTTTTACAGGCAATCGGGCTTATTACGGAAGCCTTTGAGATACGAAAATCGATCCGTCGCACCTTGCGTCCGATTTACGAGCTGACGCTGGCGGCGCAGACCGTACACCGCAACACAGCGCCTCAGGTGCCGCTTAAGCCGCATAAGCTTCAGCTTTCCGGCGCGATTGACACGCTCAACACCATCGATGAAAACGAGCTTAGCCGCCGCATCGTCATCTCGGACGAGCGCGAGGAGCTAAAGGGCCTTGCGTTCGCGATCAACTCGATGCTCGACAGGCTTGACGCGGCCTACAGCTCACAGCTGCGGTTCGTGTCGGACGCGTCCCACGAGCTTCGCACTCCGATCGCGGTCATACAGGGGTACGCGAATATGCTCGACCGCTGGGGCAAAAACGATACCGACACGCTTCAGGAATCCATCGACGCGATCAAGTATGAGGCCGCCGGTATGCAGGATTTAGTGGAGCAGCTTTTATTCTTGGCTCGAAGCGACAACCGTTCGATTGCGCTCAATATTGAAACTGTAAACCTCACGGCGCTCGCGGACGAGGTGTTCCGCGAAACGCGGATGATAGACTCGGGCCACGAGTATCACGCACGTCTGACCGACGGGCTTTCGGTTCGCGGCGACATGCAGCTTTTAAAGCAGGCGGTCAGGATTTTCATGGACAACGCCATCAAATACACGCCGTCCGGCGGGATGATAACCATATCGACGCTCGACGAGGACGGTCACGCAAAAATTTCTGTCACCGACAACGGGCTTGGAATCCCGCCGGACGACCTTGAAAAGATTTTCGAGCGGTTCTTCCGCTCCGACGAATCGCGCACACGCGAGACCGGCGGCACAGGGCTTGGGCTTTCCATCGCGAAATGGATCATCGACCGGCACGGCGGCTTTGTCGAGGTCACAAGCCGCGTCGACATCGGCACGAAAATCACGGCGGCGCTGCCTAAATTTTCAGAATAGCTTCAGGGGGCGTCTGCGCCCCCTGATCTTTTTTGCACTATAACATAAATTTCCCTTGCAAATTGTCTATTCATGGTATATACTGTATGCAAACAAACAAATAAAGCAGGCAGGTCACGGCGCCGAAAACACCGTGACCCTGACAGGGAAGAAAAGCCTCTTCCATGCCAATCGCATTCGCGACACCCGCATACATTATACCTCACAGCCCCAATTTTGGCAAGCTGTCAGGTTTACTTGTTTGCTTACGGGTGCAGGTATGGATTTTTCATACCTGCACCCTTTTGTTTGTTCATAACGCATTAGGAGGACTTTCATTGAACATTACAGCCATCCGGATCAGAAAGCTTTGCGAGGAAGAGAAGCTGAAAGCGATTGTATCCATCACGCTTGACAACAAAATTACGGTGCACGACATCAAGATTGTAAAAGGGCCGCACCGGTTGTTTGTGGCTATGCCCAGCCGAAAGGACGAGAACGGTACATACCGCGACATTGCGCACCCGATTGATTACGAGACGCGTGAAAGCCTTGAAGCGCAAGTGCTTTTGGAGTATTACAATTATGTTGAAAGGCAAAACCTCGGCATATAAGAATCTGTGTTCACAGGTTCTTACCCTGTCTTTATGCGGCGTCCGGCTCTTACGTTTGCGTCGTTGGCGTCGGTGATTACGTCGTCGCCCGGCGAAAGCCCCGACGTTACGGCAAAGCCGTAGCGCGTTTCGACGCCCTTTTCTATCTCGCGGAGATTCGCTTCGCCGTTCGTCACAAGCCATACCATGTCTTTTCCGTCCTGCTCGAAGACGGCGGTTTTCGGCACGACGACGGCGTCGGGCTCTTCAAACACCGTAAATACCGCATCCATGCTGTAGCCGATGCTTATATTCCCTTTCGGTTCAAGCAGCACGCGCACCTTGCGCTCCTCCACTCCTAGGGCTGAAATCTGCACCTGCGCCTCGTCCTCGATTCTTATGACCGTGGCGTCCATGGTTTCATTGCCAAGCTGCTTGTCAAATATAAGCTGAACCGTATCGCCCACGCGCACGCCGTCAATCTCGCGGATCGGCACAAAAACCTCAACGGCGGGATCATTTGATATCGTGGCTACACTGATCGAATGCGAGACGATGTTGCTGTCACGCACAGGCAGCGCGTCGATCTTACCGCTCACAGGCGCCGTTACAACCGCGCGCCCGAGCATGTCGTTCATGCTTTCGATGTTCTGCTGCGTACCCTCTATCATGGCGTTGTAATACTGCTGCATCGCCCATGTGTTGCTGCGTCCGAGGCTGTCTTCCACAAGGCCAAGCTGTCTTTCCAGCGAGTCGCGCTGTGACCGGAATCCCTCCATCGTTGCGTTGCCGGCTTTTAACAGCTCAAGCTGCTGTAAGCTTGCGTCAAGCGCAATCTCGGCCTGCTGCACCGCCTGCTGCGCCTGATTGTCGTATGCGCGGTATTCGTCCCGGTCTATCCCGCCGCCCCTGTAATCCCGCCAGTACTCCCGGGCGTTTTCCCGCGCCAGGTTAACCATCCGCTGGTTATGGCCGACGATATCCTCCTGAAGCTGTATCTGCTTTTCCGTTACCTTTCTTGAAATCTCATATTCCTTCATTCCCACGTCGATGTCGGCGATTTGTCCGAGCAATGTCTGCCTTGTCATTAAATATTGATCCTTGCTTATCTTTTCCTGCGCGTAAAGGTTGTTGATCTGCGCCTGATACCCGGCGATTGTACTTTCAAGCGACTTGATCTGGTATTCGTAATCGGTGGCGGAAATCACCGCTATGACCTGCCCCTTTGTCACGTTGTCGCCGGGCTTTACCTGAATCTCAAGCACCTCGCCCGCAACCTGCGGGTAGACGGTAAAGACGCGGTCGTAAACATAAGCGCCCTGTTCCGTAAACGTAACCCTCGCCGTTGCCGCCATAAGCGTCGTGACCTCCACTGTGAGAGGCGACAGCATGGACGCGGCGACGCCGCCCGCAGCCGCAAGGCCGAGCAATGAACCGCCGATAATCTTCACATATTTTTTCATTTCACAAAACCTCTTTTACTCACGTTCTTTGAGCACGTCAACCATATCGAATTTCGCTATATGCCGCGCCGACGTAAAATTACTGAGCGCAACCGTCACAACGCACAAAACCCCCGCGGTTATATAGCTTGAAAGCGGCGTGCTCAGCGGAACCGTAAACATTGAAGCGTCCATCATGTTTGCCATTCCCATCTTCAGCATCCGCACAAGCGGAACGCCCGGAATCATCCCTATCGCCGTCAGCGTAAAATATTCAAAGCCCAGTATCCTTCCAATCTCGCGCGGGTACATCCCCAAAACACGAAGCGTTGCGTATTCGCGCTTTCGCTCCGAAAGCGAAACGGACGACGTGTTCGTGATAATCGCGTAAGCCACGGCCATCCCTGCAATCGACATGAAGGTATACAGAGAGCTGTATGTCTGCATCATGTCTTCGTAAATCCGGCGGCTGTCGTTTTGGTCCGTCACGGCCGAGACGTTGCCGGCGTCGGAAAGCGTTTGCTTTACGTAAGGCATATCGTCCGCGTTTAAGATCACGGCGCTCGCGCTTTTTGGAACCTCCAGCATCGCGCAAAGGCTTTCAAGCTCCATATAAGCCGTCATTCCGAGGTTTTCGTTTACGATTCCGAGCACGGGCGCCGGTATGTCGCGGTCGCCGGTGTAAGGCGTCTTTACCATTAAAGTATCACCGCGCCGCGCGTTTATTTTGTTTGCCAGAGATTGGCTGATGATCAGCCCGCCCCGCGGCGCTTCGAGATAAAACTCACCTGTCGTATCGTATATCCTTTGCAGGCGCGAGCCTGTCTCCAGCCCCGTTATGACTACGTTTTCGCGCAGATTCAAAAGTCTTAGCTCCGCCGGAACCTCAAGCAGCCCTTCAGCCTGTGTGACGCCTGCGATCCCGAAAACAGCCTCGGTCGCGGCTGTAAAGGGCCGCGGGTCTGAAAGGCTGATTTTCACGTCATACACCTGAACCTTTGTATATTGCTCAAGCATAATCTTATCCATCATTTCGGGGAAAGAGTTCGTAAGCGCTATGAGCGAAAACGAAAACGCAATTCCCAAAACGATAAACGCGCTTCTAAAGCCGCTTCTTGTTATGTTCCTCACAGCCATGAAGCCGTTCGGCGCAAGAAGCATACGCAAAAACGGCAGCTTCTTGAATATGTCGTTTTTGATGATTTTAGGCGCGGGCGGACGCATGGCCTCGCCCGGTAAAAGCTTCATCACCGACCTTGTGCCCATGAACGCGCCGAACGCGCCGGATATGAGCGCAATCGCCATCCCGTAAAAAATCAGGCGCGGGTCGGGCGACGAAGTTAAAGCGGGGAGGTTAAAGTATTCCAAAAATAAATCCGTAAAAAATCCGGACACCGCAAGCCCGCCGGCGCATCCGGCAACCCCGCCCAGCCCGCCTGTGATGATCCCGTAGCAGGCATAGTGCGTGATAATTTGCGCATCTGAATACCCGAAGGCCTTCAGCGTCCCGATAGAGCCGCGCTCCTGCTCTATCACGCGCTTTAGCATGATATACAGGATAATGACCGCCATCATGATAAATACCATAGGCACGCTTTGGGCCATGCTGCCGATGCTGTTGATTTCCTGCTCTATCATCGCGGCGCTCGCCTGGTCCTTTTGGGCGAAGACGCTGATAAGCCCGTATGGCGCAAGCGCATCCTCAAGCACTGTCTTTACGTTTTCAAACCTCACGCCGTCGTCAAGTATAAACGAAATGTTGTCGCACAGTCCCTGCCTGCCGGTGATCGACGCAAGCTGCGAATATGTTACGTAGGCAAACCCGAACGTCTCGTTGTCCGGCAGAAGCGCTCCCGTGTCCGGGATCACATAAACGTACTCGGGGCTTTGCGCGGCGCCGCTTACCGTAAAGCTCACCTGCGTTCCGCTGATGATCAAATCCACCGTATCGCCGACTTCATACCCGTTTGCAAGAAAGAACGGGTCGCCGATCAGTATCTCGTTTTCGCCGGGAGCCGTGCCGCGCGTCAGCAAAAACGCGTTTATCGGATTCGTTTCATCCGGGTCAAAGGAATGGATTTTCAGCGTTATGATCTGGTTTTCCCTGCCCGGCGCCATAACTCTTGCGTTTGCCGTTATGCGCCCGTCGACCGCGGCGACGCCGGTAACCGACGCAAGCGAACCGGCAGCGGATACCGGCATATCCCGCACCAGCGCGAACGCGTCCGCGAACCGCTGCTCCTCATACAGCGTATCGGCCGCCGCTCTTAAGTTTACATGCGACATGCCGAACGCAAGATAAACCATAATCCCGAACGCCATCAGCAAAATACACGCGATATAAGACCGTTTGCCGCGCCATATGCTTCGGACTGCCTTTTTAAGCAGAATCACCAGGCCACCTCCTCCGGCGGCACGGGATTTTCGTTTGCTTTGATCTTTTCAACTACGCCGTCCTTGATATAGAAAACCTTGTCGGCCATTTCGCCGATAGATGCGTTGTGCGTAATGATTACCACGGTTTTTTTGTATGTCTTGTTAAACTCGCGCAAAACGCGCAAAACCTGTACTCCGGTTGTGACGTCAAGGGCGCCGGTCGGCTCGTCGCACAACAGGATGTCGGGGTTTTTGGCAATAGCCCTTGCAATCGCGATGCGCTGCTGCTGTCCGCCTGAAAGCTGCGACGGGAAATGGTCCGCCCTGTCGTCGAGCTCGATCTGCTTTAGCAGCTCGTCAGTCGCTATCGGGCTTTTCGAAAGCTCGGAGGCAAGCTCTATATTCTCTTTCGCCGTTAAGTTTTGCATCAGGTTGTAAAACTGGAACACAAACCCCACCGCGAGCCTGCGGTAATTGGTGAGCTGTTTCGCGTTATATGTACCTATATCCTCGCCGCGGTAAATCACCTGGCCGGACGTTGCGGTATCGATGCCCCCCGCGATGTTTAGAATCGTCGATTTTCCTGAGCCCGACGGCCCCAGCACCGCCACAAATTCGCCTTGTTCAATATCCATTGTAGCGCCGCGAAGCGCATGGACGATAACCTCGCCCATGTGGTATTCTTTTTTTAAATCCCTGATTTCAAGAATCGCACCCATAAACCACCGTCGCACAGGCCTTCAGCGCCCGCGCCCCCCTTATATTATGCGCCGTATTAAGCGGCCGTCAATAAAGCGAAACCGTCAGATTTTTCCTGTCAACGGTACAATAATTCGCCGTGCTTAAATACAATTCAAAAAGCCGTCGCCGCAGCTCGCTTTCGCTTAAACGGCTCGCTTTCCTGTAATCGTCAAAATAGGTAGCCATGCTAAGCAACGGCAGCACGGCGCAGAAAAATTTGTACATTACGCTTCTATTCGAGTAATAAGAAGAGAGCCTGTCGTCACCGTCAGCCGCGGTTATGATTTTGTAAATCGGGTTGTTTTCTTTTTGCTCCATCAACTCAAGATAATCTAAATCCATCGACCTGAAATCCATAAGCCATAACAGACTTACCCGCGATTTATCGTAATTTTTCAAGGATTCCGCGATCATGACCCTGACGGTATCTCTGTTATCCAGAAAATAGTGCAGCGTATCTTCAACCATTTGCCGCGTTGCGTCTTCGAACAGTAAAAGCTCCTCCATTGACTCGAACTTAAACCCATCCGCCTGCAAAACCAGCTTTCCGCCTTTGATCGACTTTACTATGTAGTTTGCGATAAAATCCCCCGAGAACTTTTCAAGCCCCGAGTAAAACTCATCAAGCAGATATTTCAGTATGCTTTCCTTGTTTTCAAAATAATAATAAATCAGAGCCTTATTTACGTCTGCCTGCTTTGCGATGTCGTCGACCCGCGTATTTTCATATCCTTTTTCAGAAAACAGCTTCAAGGCGGCATCTATTATGCTTTTTTTGCGCTGTGCCTTTTTATGGCCGTTTGCAGCTTCATTCGGCATTTTTGCGATCCCCTTTATAAAAAACTAACCGGTTAGTTAATTATATAATATGATTTCATTTTTGTCAAGTAAAAAAATGCCGTATAAAAAAATGCCGTATAAAAAAATACGCCGCCGCTTTATACGAAGCGGCGGCATGTTTTTTTGATTTTTATTTTTCGGTTAATATATCACGGTACCAGCAAAGGGCGTTTAAGTAGCAGTCGTAAACATCCGACGCCTTGATTGAATTGATAATCATAATGCGCGAAAGGTTTTTCCATTGCGCCGACTCATACAAAAGAATGAACTCATAAACAGGATAATATTCGCCTTTTTCCAGAACAAGCGCCTCGCGTATCTTGTCGGAGACATGCACCAGATCAAGCGCTTCGCTCATCGGCTTTTCAAGAATCGCATCAAGCACGGAGAAAAGCCCCGTGAGGAACAAGCTTTCCGCCTCTTTGCGCATTTTAAACAGGTCTGACAGGTTTTCGGTAAACTTTGCCCGTATCAGCGAAACACGCGTGAGCTCACTCGGCTTGTCTGAGCCTAAGAGCTTTGCGACAGCCGTTGTGATCCATTTTCTTGTCTCCTGCTGTCCCAGCATGGTGACTGCCTGGTTGATTGACGAGATTCTGTTGCGGGCGCCGAAATACGCGGAGTTTACAAGCTTTAAAAGCGCAACGGAAAGCGCGGGGTCCTTTGCGATTGTCGAAGAAACCGCCGAAAATTCAAAGTCGTCGCTGCGAACCTTGTTCAAAAGGTCGATCAGGTTCACCTGAAGCGGCGAGACGCCCTTGCTGCCCTTTGTCAGCGGCGTTCTGTAAAAACGCCCCTCATATAGCCCTTTTGCCGCCTTAGAGACTTCACCGAACAACTCTTTTGTCCTGATATGCGAATAAATCGCCGTCAAATGCTTATAATCCCGCGCTATCAGAAGCCTTAAGATTTGCTGTTGGCGCTCGTCGATGATACGGTGGTCAAAAAAGATGAAGTCACACAGGCCGAGAACCTCCGCATAAGGCTCAACCTGCGTAATCTTAGAAAGCGCAAACCTGAACCCCAGCCCTTTTAGGCGTTTCATTCCGGCGATATACTCCGGCTCGGTTTTTACAGTACCGTCAAGTAAAAAGATGACTTTTTCCGGCGGTTGATCGGTCTGCTGTTCTAAGTTGGCAATCAGCATATAATTTGTAACCGGTACAAAAATCGGTTTGCCCATCGTAAACGTATAGATACCGACCGTGTTCAGCATATCAAGCGGGGCGGACATCATAACACCGTCAAGGCGTCCGGGACCGCGGTTCGTGTCCAGGATTTCGTTGCCGTCCTGATAGCGGAACATGTACGCTTCCACTTTTTGATCTTTATCGAAAATTGGAACAGGGACAATCAATAAATCCATATGTGTCTCCCCTTTTCTATACGAAACAGCCTTTGACTTACAGTATACCATACCTCATATAAGAAAGTAAAATAATATTTTAAAAAATTCCCGGCAAAAATTACCGGGAATATTAATTTTATTTTTATAAATACTACCCACCGGGCCGGAAGTATGCTATACTTCTTTTTATAGACTTCATGTATTGGGAGGTATAAAATGGATATTTGGAACGACTTTGCTTCATCTCCTGACTTTACGGGTTTTATGGGATTTATAGGCTTTATGATGATATTCCTGCTCATCCTTCTTGTTATTTCTTTTGCGCTCTGGATTGTTCAGTCAATCGCGCTGTATACGCTTGCGAGAAACCGGGGCATGAGCGGCGCCGGCCTTGCGTGGATACCCGTTATAGGCCACTACCGGATTGGCTCCGTCGCCGACGATATTTCCGCGGCCGAAGGATCAAAATCTTTTTACGGGATCGTGATACTCCTTGGCTCCATTGCCACTTATGTGCTTTCATTTGTGCCGTCGGCGGTCCTGCACTCGGCAATAGACGATATTATGGGCTCTTCCTTCGATTATTTCGGCTTTTTGGCAATGGGTACCGCGCTTAGCGCTTTCGCCGGGATAGCGGGCCTTGCCCTATATGTCATTCAAATTATCTCGCTGTATAAAATCTATAAATGTTACCGGCCTGAAAACGCAACGGTGTGGACCATTCTTTCAGCAATCCCTTTCACTGCGTTTTTAGCCCCGATTTTCCTCTTTATCATCTGCAACCATCAGCCGAGAATGCAATGGATGGCTCCCGGCGGTTACGCGCAGGGCGGCTATGCGCCGCCGCAAGGGCATTATTATCCGCATCAGCCTTATTATCCGCAGCCGCCACAGTACCCGCAGCCTCCGCAGTATCAGCAGCCTCCGTACCAGCCGCAGCCCGGCTACCAGCCGCCGGAAATACCGCCGCAGCCGGATACTCCGCCGCATGAAAATAATGACGGCGGCAACCCATAAGATAGGGCTGGCTTTTTGAATGATTCCTTGGTATAATATTAAAACGATGTATTTTAAAGAAATGGCGGGGATTATCAATGAAAATGGATAAACAAACTGAAATCCTGCTTGAATCAGGTACAAACGAGCTTGAAATCATGGAGTTTACAATTGACGGCCAGCTATTCGGGATTAACGTTGCAAAAGTAACGGAGATCATGCAATACTCGATGGTCAAGCCTATGCAGAACGCACACCGCGTAATTGAAGGCATATTTAAGCCGCGCAACGAGGTAATCACCGTTATCGACCTTGCGAAGTACCTTAGTCTTCCGCCGTCGGGAGACAATACCCGCGATATTTTCATCGTGACAAATTTTAACAAGCTTCAATTTGCCTTCCACGTCCACACCGTTGTGGGGATTGACCGGATTTCATGGTCAAAGATTCAAAAGCCGGATAAAATCATCTACGGCGGCGATGAGGGCGTTGCAACCGGTATCGCCGAGTTTGAAAACCGCTTGATATCCATCCTTGACTTTGAGAAAATCATTGCGGAAATCAGCCCCGAGACAAGCATCAAGGTCTCCGAAATTGATAATATGGGCGTACGCGAGAGAACAAATATTCCGATTTTAATCGCGGAGGACTCCATGCTGCTTGCAAGGCTTATCACCGAATCCATCAAAAAAGCCGGCTACGATAACATTATCAAGACTGAAAACGGGCAGGAGGCATGGGATTTCTTAAATGAAGCGAAAACGTCGGGCGACCCGATTAAAAACCATGTCGCCTGTATCGTAACGGATATCGAGATGCCGCAGATGGACGGCCACCGCCTGACAAAGCTTGTAAAAGAAGACCACATCTTAAAGGAAGTCCCCGTAATCATATTCTCGTCCCTGATCGACATGGCCATGCAGGACAAAGGCAACCGTCTGGGCGCCGACGAGCAGCTTTCCAAGCCGGAAATCGCAAACCTTGTCAGCATGATAGACCGTGTAACCGCATCCGGTTACGTTGCAAAGAGAAAACCGTAGATTTTTTTGAGAGGGTATCCGATACCCCCTCGATACTCCTCCGGTTCCGCGCACTGGCACGGGTTAATGCTAAGGATTATGGCTTTGCTAAATATTAAAACCCCCGCAAATATTGCGGGGGTTTTAGATTGTGGGCAACCGCATTAAATCGCGTCGATTCCGAGCTTTCCGAGTATTTTGTTTAAAGAGTCCACATCCGGCATCATGATGATATGGGCGGGGGCCTTTACGTCGGAGGTGCCGAATTCATTTTTGATAAAGATGATCTTATCGCTGATATTCGAGTAATAGATAGCGGGCGCGTTCATAATCGCCCCCAGCATATCCGTCGCGGTTGACGGCGGGGAAAGGTCGATTTGAAGCCCTGTCATATCCGCGATGGCGTTGACGAACGAAGCCGCCATAATATTCGACATCTCCTGTATGGCGGAATAGCCCATCTCGTCAATTTCGCTGAAATCCTTGACATCCATTGACATAAGGGCATTGAGCAGCATGCACGCAAACTCGCGCCCCAAAAGGAACATCATCATGCCGTCGACGTCGCCCGAAAGCGGAAGGAGCAGCCCGACGATTTGCAGCTCGGCGCCGCCCATGTCGGCAATCGCGTCGTTTACGTCAAGTATAGCCACGTTCGGGATGGCTATATCAACCGGCCTGTCCATCATCTGCGAAAGCGACGACGCCGCGTTGCCTGATCCGATATTACCTATTTCCCTTAACACGTCGATGTGTAAATCTGATAAATTATTTAAACCCATCGCACTTCACCCCGATCAATTGGATTTTTTACCATCATAACATAAACCCAATGAAAGATTCAATATGTTTCTGTTATTTTTTAAAACATTCGAAATACGGTCGTTCTTATCTTCCGAGGATAAAGTCGTGGTAAACCTCTATGATTGAGTATTTTCTGCCGTCCCAGCCGAAGCCCCAGCGCAGGTAATCGTCAAGCCATATTGCAAACGGCATGATGAAAAACCACGCCACCCCAAACGGGATGCATATCTGGCCGAGCACATTGCCGTAAAGATTGCTGTAATCCCATACGTTTAGGCCCATATGAAGGTTGATCCAAAGCCCGAAAGCATATTCAAAAAGCAGCGTGATTACGGTGCCGAAAAACGCTTGGAGCACAACCGGCATATTTCTAAACTGCCGCTTTTGGTTGATGCCTCCGACAGCTACGCCGCAAACTCCCCCAATTGCAAGCATGACGGGATGCGGGCTCTCGCCGTGGGGCATCCGCCAGAAAATCTCGACTAAAAAATAAGCGGAGCCCATCAAAAACCATATGACGGCAATCCGCCCCCAATTTTTTAAGATTGCTGCATTCATTTTTTTAAAAACCGCCTACAACATACTGTAAGTGGTTTTTGCATTTTAAAGGAAAATATACTTTAAAATGATATCAATATAGGAAAAACAGCACGTCTTTCGCGGATTTCGCTTAAAACGCATATAATATCATGGAGGCGGTTTCGTGAATCCCGTTGAATTGAACGTAATGATCATGGCGCTGACAAACCATTTTTTCAATACGCTTTCGAAAGAGGAGTTTGCTTGTTTAAGCGTGTTTTTAAACGAGCTTAGCAAATCTATGTTCGCAACGGCGCTGTTCCGCGATTTATGCGACAAAAACAGGGATAGGGACAAGTGACCGCGAATTGACAAACGCCTGTGAATCATGTATATTATATAAATCTTGAAACTGGAGTTGAAGCGCCGTGAAAACATTGTTCCATGCTGATATTTTGACAAAAGACTTCTCGGTTATAAAAGGCGGGTACTTAGGCGTAGACGGCGATAAAATTGCGTATGCGGGCAAGGACAAGCCCGAGGGGTACGCATCGGTCCGCGAGCTTTCGGGGCATCTTCTGATACCCGGGATTTACAACATGCACACACACTCGTCGATGGTGCTGCTGCGCGGGCTTGGCAGCGATTTGACGCTGCACCGGTGGCTTGAGGAGGTCATATTCCCGATTGAGGAACGGCTTGTGCCGGACGACATAAGCGTCGGCACGCGCCTTGCGATGATGGAGCTGCTGGCAAGCGGCGTTACATGCTTTACCGATATGTACGATATGCCGAGGATTTCCGCTGTGGAAATTGAACGCGCCGGAATGAAAGCGAATTTAAACAGGCCGATTCTGGCGTTCGACAAATCCGAGCCATATGAGAAAAACTTCCGCATGGACGAGGCTTTGTCCCTTTACGGCGACTGCAACGGCATGGCGGACGGCAGGATTAAGATCGATTTTGCAATCCACGCGGAATATACGTCATACGGCGACGTTGTGAGAAGACACGGCGAGGAATGCAAAAAACGCGGCGCCATAATGCACCTGCACCTTTCCGAGACAAGGAAAGAGCACGAGGAGTGCAAGATTAGAAACGCGGGAAAGACCCCTGCCGAATATTTTAACGGCTTAGGCGTATTCGACAACCCGACCGTTGCGGCGCACTGCGTCATGGCCGAGCCCGGGGACATTGAAATAATGCGCGAAAAAGGGGTTACGGCCGTACATAACCCGTCAAGCAACATGAAGCTTGCAAGCGGGTTCATGCCGATCAAGCAAATGCTGTCGGCGGGCATGAACGTAGCGATCGGCACTGACGGGGCCGCCAGCAACAACAACCTCAATATGTTCGAGGAGATTCATTTGGCGTCAATCATCCATAAAGGATATGAAGGGGACCCGACGATCATAAGCCCGAAGGAGCTTCTTTATATGGCGACGCAGGCCGGTGCGAAAGCGCAGGGGAGACACGACTGCGGCGCACTCGAAGCCGGAATGAAAGCCGATATCGCGGCGATTGACTTAAATAAGCCGCACCTGATGCCCGTGAACGACATACCGTCTCTGCTTGTGTATTCGGCGCAGGCAAGCGACGTTTCGATGACGATGGCGGACGGTAAAATCTTGTTTGAAAACGGTAATTACTTGACGATAGACGCGGAAAAGGTCAAGTTTGACCTTGAAAAAACCATCACGCGGTTGCTTGGATAGCAAGAAAGCGCCCGGCTGAAGTAGTATGCTGTAAAGGGTATTTCAAAGAAATATCTACTAAAGCATACGCAACCGGCCTGTCTGCGGCACATTCGGGAGATTGCGTAAAGCGGACTGAAGTCGCGGAGAGGACGGGATACTGAATTAGTTATCATCAAGGTGGTCAAGATTCCCATATGGGAATCTTGACCACCTTGCCCATCTTCCACTAAACAATTCAGCCTGTCAGCCTTAACTTGTTTCCTACTTGGCAGCCATAGCAACTATTTCCGTCTCCGATTCTTCTTATACAACTCCGAATCCTGCAAAGCCTTAATCAAAACAGCGATTTCCTCATCTGTGAGTTTCGATATATTCAATCCTATCTGTTTTGCCAATAAGGTCATCTTTGCACGCTCAGGGTTCTCTTTGCCAGCAAGGTATGTTTTGTAGCCATTTCTAATTTCATCTATGACGCTTGCCTGTTCATCAGGTAAAGCGTCTTTTTTATGTGTATCAAACAAAGATTTCATCAATGCACTGTATCTCTCCGTTATACGAAACCGCAAGTATTCATCCTCGTCAACAACAGCTTCCTGTATGAAACGCAAGGTTTCATCGTCATCTGCAACACCATAGTTTTCTTTTATGGCTTCCTCAGCGACTTTGTATACAGCCTTCATATTATTCATCTGCGGCAGGACTTTGCGGTCTATGTACATTTCCATTGAGCTAAACAATGACGGCGCATCAGGATGTGCAAGCAGTTCACTCACTAAGCGATTATTAAGCTTCTTGTCTTTCAAAACACCCAAAGCAGCATCTGTTAGTCCTAATTCATCTATAGCAATATTGCGGTTAACCCTATTGTTTGTCAATCCGAATAAATAATCTGCTGATACTTTATAAAACCTCGCCAGTATCAGCAAATCCTGATAACCTATTTGTGCTTTAAATCTGATTTTGAGACATACGGCACAAGGCGTTTTTTCGTTGTAAAATGAAAAGAGCACCCTTTTGCACCTTGAAAATTGAATCACGCAGCCGGTAGGATACCGGGAGTTGCAACCCTTGCCAATGTCGCGTCGGAGGCGTGGTGCGAGGGGACAATTTCCGTGACCAACGCGCCCAATGGCCACGCAAGGCCGGACGCAGGAACGATGCCGGGATGAACGCGGAAATAAGGTAACAGCCGAAGTTTCCCTCCGAGGAGCGATGGTTTACCCCGCCTTGCAACTGACCATTAGACATGCTCGGCTGGCGGGCGTATCCACATGGATAAATGCTCCGCCCATTACATCCGCGCAACCGTAAATAGAAGTCAATCTCCGCAAAGCCAGCCTGCGAAATTTGTCCAGAACCCGTCATATGACTTCCATTCCATAAATTCGTTTGAGCCCCAATGCGGCGAGCAATCGGACGAGAAGATAGCCGTACGTCCTTTCCCAAACCTTGCAATGGCGATAAACGGATCTCCACCAATTGTCGCGATAGAATCACTGCTTTTCTTTAAGATTGTGCGGTTATACCCCAAAAATCTTGGCCAATCGTCCCCCACGCCTTTTAAGATGGCGTGGTCTTTTTTTACCACTTTTGGAGTTACGCCTTGCGGTACCTCGCACCGGTCGTCTATCTCTAGCATTTCAACTGGCAGCGCCTCGGCAAGTGCCGTCTGACCGTATCTTGCTTTTGCATCGATTCCGCTGAACGACAGGTATCCACCTATCATACACAGCGCGCCGCCGTCTTTCACATAATCGCGTAAGCTTTCGCAGCGGTCGGGCAGAAATTCGCTCCTCACAAAGGTCCCCGCGCTGAGAAGCAGGGTATTGGAGCCGATATCCGACAAAATCACTGCATCGTATCCAGCAAGTTCTTCTTTTGTATACGGGAATTTTTCAGCCGCCACCTCGTTATTGAGATATGTGACGTCGTAACCGCCGTCAGAAAGGATTTTTATCAGCCGCGTTGCGCCTTCACCATACGACGATGTATAAAACGTATCAAAGCCTTTCGTGTGCGCTGTGTAAGTTACCCATGACTCACCTGCAAACAGTATTTTTTTCAAAAATGCGCCCCTCCTTATGCGGATTTTTTCGTGTTTGAATCGTTTGAGGATTCCCTTATCTTTTTATTTTCCGTGAAATAATTCAGTACCATGACCAAAATCAGTACGCCGCCCCAGATAAGCGGGATATAAAAACTGCTGATTTGCGGGAAACGGTTCAGCCCCGACGAAAGCATTTGAAGCACACAGATTGCCAGCACAACGCCGCCAAGCCTGCCTTTGCCCCCTGCGGGGTTGACGCCGCCAAGCACCACGATTAAAATGCATTGCAGCGTATACACCGTGCCATAGTCGGCACGGGCGGAGTTATAGTTGGCAAGCATAATCAGCCCGCCCATCGCAGCGCAGATGCCTGACAGCATATAGGTCTTTATCAGCAAAAGGTCAGTGTTGAGCCCGCTGAATTTTGCGGCGGTGATGTTCGTCCCCAGCATGTAAATTTTCGTACCGTATGTGGTCCGGGTTAAAAGAAATTGCAGGATAACCGCCATCAATACAAAGAAAACCAGCTGCATTGGGATGACGCCGAAAAGCCTTCCGGCAATGGTTTCGGCGTACCGAATCGGGATATCGCTTACTGCTTTGCCCCGGGTCAGTACGATGGCAATACCCGTGAACAATTCAAGGGAACCGAGGGTTGCCAGTATGGGCGGGATTTTCACTTTTGAAATCAAAACCCCATTCATGGCGCCAGCCAGCCCGCCGACTATCATGCCAAAAATCATGGCGGCCGGTATCGCATATACAGGCAATACCCCATTTTCATATGCCATTTCTTTTAGAAGCAGAGCCGAACTGATAGACGCAAAGTTCGCAACGCCGACGACCGAAAGGTCGATGCCTCCGGTAATCATGCAGAGCATGATGCCAAGGGACATCAGCCCGAACTCGGGGAATTGCGCCGCCATAGTCTGAAAGCTGATTGGCGTGTAAAACCGGTCGAAGCGAAAAATCGCCATGAAAATAAGCCAGATTATCATCAAACCGACAAGGCGGGTCAAGTATACGTCCCGGTTCAGAAAAGACCAAAGGCCCCTGTTGTTTTGTTTCATAGCCTTGCCCTCCCCAGGTTTTTACGGGCGGGGTCGTTGGCCCGGACAACCTGATACGCGCTGATTCCGGTTCCGATAATAATGAGCATGCCCAGAAATACCCCCTGCCAGAAAGTGGGGATGCCCATGAGAATCAGCGAGTTTTGCACCATTACGATAAGGATTGTGCCGAACATGCACCCCGTGAGGGAGCCTGTGCCCCCTGTGATTGCCGTGCCCCCAAGCACGACGCCTGCGATAATCATCATTTCCATACCCAGCATGTTTGTCGGGTGGCACTGGGTCATCATGCACACGCGGATGAGCCCTGCAAGGCTTGCGATAACGCCGACGATGACATAAAGCAAAAACTTTATCTTCCACACGTTAAAGCCGGCGCGGCGGGCGCTTGTCTCGTTGCCGCCTATTGCATACAGTCCCCGGCCGAACATCGTGTATTTCAGTACAAAAAATATAATGATCAAAACCACTATCAGGATTAAGAAAGATACCGGCATGCGGGACGACAGCCCGGACGTCCTGTTTTGCGCGACAAACAGCGCGGATGTGCCGAAAGACGACATGCCTTCCGGTATAGTGGCAAGCTGCCGGGAATTAAGCGCGCCCTGCATAAAGCCCCTGAACACGCTGGACATGCCAAGGGTGACAATCAGCGGCGGCAGGTTGAATTGGGCAATCAAAAACCCGTTTACCGCACCAAACAATGCACCAAGTACACACACCATAACAATCGGGAGAAGCATACCGCCTTGGTAGTTCATGTCAAGCAGCGTCGAGGTCGTAATATAAATACTCAGCGAGGCAAGTGCCGGAAACGACACGTCTATACCGCCCGAAATAATGACCATGAATGCGCCGATTGCCATGAGCCCCGGAACAACCAGCGCCGACGCCAAATCGACGATATTGTTGGGCGTAAAGAACTGCCCCGAACGGGCTTGAATGACAAACGCCAACAGTACGATGACAAAAAAGATGTAGGTTTCGTTTTGCCGCATCAATTTTTTCACTAACATCCGTCATGCACCTCCTACATCATGTAGCCGGAAAGTTCGGCTACGTTTGTTTCAGAAGGCTTGAGCGAAGCGGTGATTTCGCCGCCGCGCATAATCAGGATATCCGATGAGTTCGCCAGTATTTCCGGCAGGTCGTCGGATATGATAATGATGCCAAGCCCCTCTTTTGCCAAATTATGCAGTATCTCGTGGATATCCCGCTTCGAGCCGATGTCAACGCCCACCGTCGGGCCGTTTAGTATCAGCACTTTCAAATCAATCGCAAGCCATTTCGCAAGCACCACGCGCTGCTGGTTCCCGCCTGAGAGGGTATTGCACGCATTGTTTGCGTCGGGGGTTGCCACTGAGAGCCGCCGTATCAAGCGCTCGCCCTCATCCCGACGTGTTTTGTCGGCTAATAGCCCCAGTTTCCCTGCAAGTTTGTCGATTTCAGCGATAACGGCGTTATCCCCGATGCTGCGCGGCAGGAATAATCCTTCCGTCAGCCGGTCTTCCGGCACATACCCGATCCCATTTTCAATTGCCTTATCAGGTGCGTTCAAAATCACGTCCTTGCCGTCAATGCGGATGGTCCCGCCATCCGCTTTCCGCATACCGAAAAGGGTCAGCGCAAGCTCCGTGCGCCCCGAACCGAGCAGCCCCGTAATGCTGAGGATTTCCCCCCGCTTCAGCGAAAAGTTGATATTGTCGAAATATCCGTCCAGTTTCAGGTTTTGAACTTCAAGCACCGGTTCTTCCGACACATTTTCAGGAGTGAACGTTAAATCTTCAATCTCGCGCCCGGTCATATAATAAGTAAACTTTTTGTCGTCTAATTCGGCAGTATTGCCGGTGGCGACCAGTTCTCCGCTTCGCATGATGGTAAAGCGCTCGGATATTTCAAATACTTCGTCAAGCTTGTGGCTGACAAATAAAATCGCAATCCCCTGCGCTTTTAAATCCAGGATTATTTGAAACAAGGCGTTGACTTCCTTACGCGTCAAGGCCGTTGTCGGCTCGTCCATGATAATCAGCTTCGCGTTAAACATCAGTGCGCGGCATATCGCCACCAACTGCTTGTTTGCAACGGAAAGCGCCCCGACTTTTTCGTCGAGGTCCACATCAAAATTAATTTTGGCAATTGCGTCCTGGGCAATTTGGCGCATGCGTTTCTTGTTGACAAGCTTGCGTTTATCGGCAAGCTCGCTGTTAAACGCAAGGTTTTCCATCACCGACAGGTTCGGGAAGATAGAAAAATCCTGATAGATAACCTGCACGCCGTTCATAATCGCTTCAATCGGCGTGATTTTATTGTATGACTTGCCGCCCATCTCAATATGGCCGGAGGTTGGCGTATACACTCCGGATATCACTTTAATCAGGGTTGATTTGCCACAGCCGTTTTCACCGGCAAGGCAATGAATCTCCCCCGGGTAAATCTCAAGGTTTATTCCTTTCAGGGCGTTTACGCCCGCGAAAGATTTTTTTACATCTACGGCTTTGAGCAGACTTTGGGCCATTACGGTATCGCTTCCTTTCTGCGCAAAATGGATGCCGCCCGGAAAAGCTTCCTGATCCATTTCCGGGCGGTCATTCACAGGTGTTTCTTAGAAACCAAAGCTGTCAACGTTTTCCGCGTTGATAACAATCCAGCCCTGGCCTTCGAGTACGGTCGTGCTGCCTGGCTTAAACACAAGGTCGGTGTAACCTTCTACGCCAAGATCAAGATGGTCTGTAACAGGCAGTCCGCGGAGCATATGAACTGCCAGTGCGGCCATTGCCTGGCCTGCAAGGGCGGGATCCCACAGGGTCAGGGATTGGACAGCGCCGCTCCTGAGAAGGGCTGCGTTGTCGGCGGGCAATCCCGTGCCAGAAGTAAACGCTTTGCCTGTAAGGCCAAGTTCTTCGATTGCACGGGCGACACCGGGGGCGTCAAAGGACGATGTCCCCATGATGCCTTTGAGGTCGGGATATTTTTTGAACAGCTCGAGTGCCGTGTTGTAAGCGATGTCGCCGTTATCCTCGGATTCAACGCGGGGCTCGGCTTCCAGCAGCGTCATGTTCGGGTACGCCACCTTCTGGTGTGCAACGCCGCCATCCGCCCACTCGTTGTGGGACGCATTGGTTACGTGGGCGACCATTGTGGTGTAAACGCCTTCCTCGCCCATTGCCTCGGCAAGGTTATCCATGATGAAAGCGCCGTACTGGTCATTGCTGAACGCTTCAATGTTATAATCCACATTGACAAGGGATGCACCCTCATGGGCAATGACGATGATACCTGCGTCACGGGCTTGTTTGAGTACGGGCTCAAGGGAACCGGGGTCAACCGGAACCACGCAGATGGCGTCAACACCGGATGCAATCAGGTCTTGAATCAGCTGTGCCTGAAGGGTTGCATCGATGTCGGCAGTCCCTCTTTGGTAGATGTTAAGTCCGGTTTTCTGGGCGTATTCTTTAACGCCGACGTCCATGCGGACAAACCAAGGGTTGGACGCGTCCTTCGGAACGACTACGATTTCCCAGTCGGACTCGTCTTTGTCAGACGCAACGGGTGCTGCGGGTTCAGCCGGTGCAGATTCCGCAGGCTGTTCGGCGGGAGCGGCAGGCGCTGCAGGAGCCGGCGCGGAACCGCCGCCGCAAGCTGCTACGCCAAATACCAGAACCATTGCCATCATCAATGCTAAGATTTTCTTCATAAAATAATTTCCTCCTAAATGATTTTTTAATCTATCATCAGACAGTCAACCACCTACCGTTAAACGGGGCGCCTGCTGTCGAGCAATATAAGTGTGGGTTATGTCTACTTACTTGTGTCGTTGAACATTAGTTTACGCAAAAACGCGCTGATTTCACAAGCATTTCCTGTCTGATAAATTTTCTTGATTTCCGCATCGTCAATTTTATCGGCCATGCCATATAGAATGTCGAACCAGCGTACGCTTTCGTTGCAGGCATCCCTGCCGTCTTCACGGTACGGGTACTGGTCGGTCGAAATATAACCGTCATAACCCGTGCGCTTCAGCCAATAGAAAAACTCGATAAAGGGAATGGTATGTATCGAGCCGGTAATCATATCGTCGTCCCATTCGCCGTAGTTGTCGTTCATGTGGATATGGAACAGCTTATCCCCGTACTTTTTCAAAATCGCGACGCTTTCCGCGACATTTTCGTGTGCTGCCGTGCCGTGGCCGTAATCAACCGTGACCCCGCAGTTCGGTAGCCCCACCTCATTTACCATGAGCAGCGTGGACGCCGCGGTTGCTGGGTAGCTGAAATTGCGCGGTTCGCGCGGCTTGTACTCAATCGAAATCTTTACGTCGGGGCGGTGCTTGCAGCATTCCCGCACGCTGTCGATAAACCAGCCGTGTTCTTCCAGGTAGTCGCCCTGAAAATGATAATCATAGCCGTCCTGCCCGGGCCATAAGCTTAACAAATCCCCCCCGAGAAAACGCGCAATGTCTATTATCTCTTTTGTTTCGTCCACAGCCTTGCGCCTTATGGCCGCATCCTTTGAGGAATACGCGCCTTTGCCATACTCCGGCCTCCCGAAGTTTTCGGGGATAATGGAAACCAATTCAAGCCCCGTGCGCTCCAGATTTTCTTTTACACGCTTCGCGTTATCGGGCGTAATGTGCCATGTGCCGACCAGCTCTACGCCTGTCACGCCTTTTATGGACTTCACGCGGTCAAACAATTCTTCCAGAGTATATTCTTTTTGATACCCGCAGGTCATGTACCGGTCGGAAAAATTGCCGACGTTACCAAGGATTACACTATATTTTGCCATATGATTCCCTCCTTATCGTTGTTAGAGTCGAACGGATTCCCGTACAACCAGTTTTGTTGTAATAACGGTTTGCTGTACCGGCTCGTTTTTGTTTTTTATCCGGCGCAAAAGGGTATTAAAGCAGCATCTGCCGAGCTGTTCTATATTTTGCGCGACAGTCGTGAGCGGCGGGCGCGTATATGCCGCCAATGAAATATTGTCAAACCCCACTACGCCCACATCTCTCGGAACTCTGTGCCCCGCCTCGGATAGGGCGGCCAAAACACCTACCGCTATCAAATCGCTGGAACAGACATACACCTCTGCCAACGGCTCTTTTTTTGTAAGCTTTGTCTTGAACAACTGGTACGCGGAGGTGATTTTGTCATGCCTTAAAAATTCGCTTGTAATCATTTCTTTCTCGATAAAAGGTAAGCCGTTTTCTTCCAGTCCCATCTTAAAGCCCATATACCGTTCATGAACATTCGAAAGAGCCATATCCTGTGAGATATAACCAATTCGCTTATACCCCGTGTTTTTCAATCTTTTTATTAACTGGCGCATAGCCCCGCCATTATCTGTAATGACCGACGATACGGGATGATTGAGAATATGGCAGTCACCCAATACAACCGGAATGCGCTCCGCGGCGGAAAGGATATGTTTTTCCTCCATTGAATTCCCAACAATAATCAATCCGTTTATCCCGTTGCGAATCAATTCCTTCACATATCGAAGACCAACTTGTTTTCCGTGGCGCATTCCGCACAACAACGCGGTATAACCGTTATCCCACGATGTATTGTATATCATCTGGGCAAAGCGGGAGTAAAACTCGTTTGATATGTCCGGCACAAGAATCCCAATGGTTCTGTTTTCGCCTGTGAAAGCTGCCTCAGTACGAACAAGAGGCTTATAATTTGTTTTATGGATGGCCTCTAAAACTCTTTCGGCCGTTTCCGACGAAATGGGTGCGGTCTGATTCAGCACATGGGATACAGTCGTCACCGATACGCCGGCCTCACGCGCAACGTCGGACATTGTGACCGACTTTCTTCTTTCTGGCACCGCAATCCGTACCCCCTTTTATGCGCATATTATAACAATTTGCAAAAATACATTCAAGTTTCAAACAAAAAAACGATAATTTTCATTAATTTTCATGAAATAATATATGGCGAAAGGAGCATAGCATACAAGGGGCAAAGCGTGAACCGCTTTGCCCCTTGTATATTGAATGTGTTTTTTGAATCTTTAAACTACCCTTGACATTCCCGGCTGACGCCGGGCGCTCATGCTTTAGTATTTTATCACAGCGGTTATCGCTTAGTTCTTCATGCTCTGCTCGACTGCGACCGCTACCGCGACGGTTGCGCCGACCATTGGGTTGTTGCCCATGCCGAGGAAGCCCATCATCTCGACGTGCGCCGGTACGGAGCTGGAGCCCGCGAACTGCGCATCGGAGTGCATACGCCCCATCGTGTCGGTCATTCCGTAGGAAGCGGGGCCCGCCGCCATATTGTCGGGATGCAGGGTACGCCCCGTGCCGCCGCCTGACGCGACGGAAAAATATTTCTTATCCTGCTCCATGCATTCTTTTTTGTATGTCCCCGCGACAGGGTGCTGGAATCGCGTGGGGTTCGTCGAGTTGCCCGTGATGGACACGTCAACGCCCTCAAGATGCATGACGGCAACGCCTTCGCGCACGTCGTCCGCACCGTAGCAGCGCACGTTTTTGCGCTCGCCGCCGGAGTACGCGATTTCCTTTTCGACGTTTACCTTTCCGGAAGCATAGTCAAACTTCGTCTCGACGTATGTAAACCCGTTTATGCGCGAGATAATCTGCGCGGCGTCCTTGCCAAGGCCGTTTAATATGACGCGCAAAGGCGACCTGCGGCTTTTGTTGGCGTTGCGGACGATGCCGATCGCGCCCTCCGCCGCCGCGAAGGATTCATGTCCCGCCAAAAACGCGAAGCACTTCGTATCGTCGCGCAAAAGCATGGCGGCAAGGTTGCCGTGGCCTATGCCGACCTTGCGGTCTTCGGCAACGGAGCCCGCGATACAGAACGATTGCAATCCAATTCCGATGGCTTCGGCTGCTTCAGCCGCGGTTTTGCAGCCTTTTTTGAGGGCAATCGCGGCGCCCGCCACATATGCCCAACACGCGTTTTCAAAGGCGATGGGCTGGATTTCCTTTACGATATCGGCAGGGGAAAACCCTTTGTCCCTGCAGATTTTTTCGGCTTCCCCAAGGCTCTCTATGCCATACTGTGAAAGCGCGGAATTGACTTTATCTATACGGCGTTCATAACTTTCAAACAATGCCATGCGAATCCCCTCCTATTCTTCACGGGGGTCGATGAACTTGACCCCTTCGGCAAAACGCCCGTATGAACCCGTGGCGTCCTTGATGGCCTGATTTGCGTCCACGCCTTTTTTAACGGCGTTCATCACCTTGCCCATATGTACAAACTCGTAGCCGATGATAAGGCCGTCCTTGTCAAGCGCGAGGCGTGTTACATAGCCCTCCGCCATTTCAAGGTATCTTGCGCCCTTTGCCCTTGTGCCGAACATGGTTCCGACCTGGCTGCGCAGACCCTTGCCCAAATCCTCAAGCCCGGCGCCAATTGGCAGCCCGCCCTCGGAAAACGCGGTCTGGGTTCTGCCGTAAATGATTTGCAGGAACAATTCACGCATGGCGACGTTGATCGCGTCGCATACAAGGTCGGTATTCATCGCTTCCAGCACGGTTTTACCCGGCAGGATTTCCGTAGCCATAGCCGCGGAATGCGTCATGCCGGAGCAGCCGATTGTCTCGACAAGGGCCTCTTCAATAATGCCGTCCTTTACGTTTAACGTGAGCTTACACGCGCCCTGCTGCGGCGCGCACCAGCCCACGCCGTGCGTAAGGCCGCTGATATCCTTGTTTTCCTTGACCTGAACCCATTTGCCCTCCTCCGGTATGGGAGCCGGGCCGTGGCAAGCGCCCTTGGCAACGGGACACATACGCTCGACTTCCGAAGAATAAATCATACAAGTATACCCCTTTCCTGACTATATTTGTCCTTGAAAATTATACAGTATCGCGATATCTTTGTCAATTGCGCGCGGCGGTGCAAGAATTTCTGAAATTTCTAAGAAAAATATAAAAATACTGTTTTGCATTTTGATTGCAGATATGGTATACTGTCATCATATAGGCTGCTTGCGTAAGAAAAGAGGAGAACATATATGGATTTATTGATTGTTCCCGTTCCGATTTTCGATAAAGACCAAAAAGTGGAAGCGTACATGTTCCGCTACCAGGACGGCAACGAGATTCTGGATACGAACCGGGGCCCCGCGCGTCTTGACGGGGTCATGACGTCCGCTCCGCTTGATATGCTCAATACGGTCGGCATTGATACATTTACGATGGGCAAGCCGATTTTTGTACCTGTTACCAATTACATGCTGCTTGCGAATTTAGACCGGCAGTGCTCTCAGCCGCCGCAAGAAGTTGTCTTTTTGCTTGACAATACCGTAAAAACCGAGCCGGAGTATATCGCCGGCATCGAGCGTTTAAAGGAATTGGGCTTCCGGTTTGCAATCAGCAAAATAACGGAGATTGAGCCTTACGCCGAAATTTTAAGCCTGTGCGACTTCGCTTTTTTCGACCACCGGATTATAAACGAGCGCGAACAGCAAATCCTCAGGCTTTTAATCGCGCGGGATTATAAACACATAACGGCAATCTACTCGCATATTATGACGAAGGAATTGTTTGAGGTTGTTGCCAAAAACGCGCCGGGACTGTACGAGGGGCGCTTTTACCGTACGCCGCTTACAAAGGGCAGCAAAGGCGTATCGCCGCTTCAGGTAAACCTGATTGACCTTCTAAACAAAGTGCGCAGCGATGATTTTGAATTTTCGGAAGTCGCGACAACAATCGCGAAAGACCCGGCGCTTTCCGTTGCGCTTCTAAAGCTTGTCAACTCCGCGTATTTCGGCTCCCGCAACAGAATCGCGTCCATTAACCAGGCGGTTACCATGCTGGGCCAGCAGGAGACCAGAAAATGGATTACAACGGCTGTCGCAAAGCTTTTAGGTTCAGACAAGCCGAGCGAAATTACGCGGGTTTCGCTGATTCGCGCCAAGTTTTCCGAAAATCTTGCCGTCCTGTTCAAAATGCAAAAGGAAGCGGAAAGCCTGTTCCTTACGGGGCTTTTCTCCGTGCTTGATGCAATTCTTGACAAGCCGATGGCTGAGGCGCTTGAAATGGTACATGTTTCCGACCTGATTTATGAAGCGCTCGTCGATGAAAAAGGCGATTATTACCCCGTTTACCACTTTATGCGTTTGTACGAGTCGGCAATGTGGAACAGCCTCTCGCGCATTATGATACTCAATTCAATCAAGGCCTCGGATGTTTATGATTGCTACTTAAGCGCGCTTTGCTGGTATCGCGACATATTGACCGATAAATAGGATATATAAACAAATGTGAACATATAGTGTGCATTTGTTGACTATATTTTATCGAAGCGGGGGTTATGCTTACCGCTTGTATAGAGTAAGACAAATAACCCGCCGCTTAAGGAAGCGGGAGCTTTAGAACCTCAATAAAACACAGGCGCGCCGGTTGTCGAACCGGCGCGCCTTTTCTTCTTTGCTTTGCAAAGGTGTGAATCGCGCGTAATGCGAACGAATATGGACGTAAGTTCACATTCAGTTCATACAGCCTGACATGCCGATATTCATATTCGCGCACATTATACTATTAATGTAAAAATCCCCTTGCAAATTGTCTTTTTATGGGGTATAATGTGTGAAACAAACAAAATAGGCAGGCAGGCCACAGTGCGCCAACACCGTGACCCTGACAGGGAAGAAACAACCTTCCATGCCAATCGCTACATCAGCGACACCCGGTAATATTATAACCCCGGCTTCCGCTTTTGGCAAGCTGTTTAGGGTATCTGTTTGCTTTCGGGTGCAGGTATGGATTTCCATATCTGCACCTTTTTGTTTGTCCATATAATACGTAAGGGGGGCTTCATGTGAACATTACAGATATTAGAATCAGAAAGCTTTATCACGATGCCATGATAAAAGCGCTTGTATCCATCACAATTGACGAAGATTTCGCAGTGCACGACATCAAGGTCCTCAAGGGCGGCACGGGCCGGCTATTCGTAGCCATGCCAAGCCGGAAGGATGATACCGGCATATACCGCGATATTGCGCATCCAATAGATTCCGAATCGCGGCAGGATTTGGAAGCGAAAATCCTTTCGGTATATTACGAGCATCTTGAAAATGAAAATTTATCTGGAACAGCCGTCATGGATATATAAAAACATGTACTCATAGGCGAAAAGCACCGGAGGTCTTATTTGCGCAGGCGCTGTGACCGGCCGGCTCTTGCGATATTTTTTCTACTGCCGCACTTCGGTCGCATCGCTGCGCGATGGTGTGAACTGCACGTGAACTGACGTTCACATCCGCCTTATGCGAACAAGACGGCAGCAAAAAACAATTCGCAATTTCCAGCCGCTCACGGCCCCGGGTTATCTAAACAAACGCGCAATCGATTTTTCTAAATCGAACCTTGCCTTTTCGACGTCTATCGTCGTGTAATTCCCGTTTTCAAACAGGATTTTGCCGTCCACCATCGTCATCGCGACGTCGCTTGCCTGCGCCGAATACACAAGCAGCGACGGCATGTCGTGTACCGGCATCAGATGCGCCCTGTTTAAGTTAATCGCCGCGATGTCGGCTTTCTTTCCGGCTTCAAGCGCGCCGCAATCGGGCCTCCCCTGCGCTTTCGCGCCGGCCTGCGTCGCCATGTAAAGAAGCGCGGCCGGGTGCACGATCGTCGGATTTTTCTCATAACCCTTATGGATAACCGATGCGAGATGAAGCTCCTCGAACAGATTGAGGTTGTTGTTGCTCGCGGCGCCGTCGGTGCCGAGCGCAATACCAATGCCCTTCGACAGCATTTCCCGGATGGGCATGAACCCGCTGCCAAGCTTCATATTGCTTGATGGGTTATGTACGGCTGTAACGCCCTTCTCAAGCATGATTTCAATGTCCTCCGGCTCGACCATGACACAGTGCGCCGCAACGGTCGGGTTGTCAAACACGCCGAGGTCGCTGAAATATTTGGCGGGCGTCTTGCCGTGGCGTTCTTTGCACTCCTCATGCTCTTTCGCCGTTTCGGAGAGATGCAGATGCATGATGGCGCCGCGCTTTTGGCAGTCCTCGCCGTGCTTTCGCACAACCTCGTCGTATGACGTATATTCCCCGTGAATTGCAAAATCGACCTTTATCCTGCCGTCCGCCATGCCGTGGCAGTTATCGTAAAACGACAAAGCCTCGTCCTTGCGGAAATTTTTCTCGTATGGTTCCGATTTGTCAAACGCCAGAACCGGCCTGCTTAAATTCGCTTTCATTCCGGCGGTTTCAATCTCCTTCGCGGAGATTGCCTGCATATCATACATATCGGTGAAGCTTACAACGCCGCCTGCGAGCAGCTCCATCATCGCAAGGCGCGTGCCGACGCCGATGTCGTCCGGCGTAAGGTGCGCCTCAATCGGGAATATGACCTCCTCAAGCCACCGGTGCAGCGGCAAATCGCTGCCAAGGCCGCGCATCAGCACCATCGGCGTGTGCGTGTGCATATTGTAAAGCCCCGGTATTAAAAGATGGCCCGCAAGCTCGCGGCATGTGCCGTACCCCTCGGGCTTGTCCTGCCCCACATACGCGATTTTATCGCCGTTAACGCCCAGATATCCGCCTTTTAAAACCGAAAAGTCCTTTGTCAAAATATCGGCATGGAATAATGTTTTCATAGCGCCGCTCAACTCCTGCTTTGATTAATTGTCTAACAATATACATGATTCAGGGGCGTTTGTCAATGCGCGGTCACTCGTCCTTATCCCTGTTTCTGTCGCACAAATCGCGGAACAGCGCCGTTGCGAACATGGATTTACTAAGCTCGTTTAAGAACACGCTTAAACAAGCAAACTCCTCTTTTGTAAGAGTCGCGAAAAAGTGGTTTGTCAATGCCATAATCAGCACATTCAATTCAGAAGGACTCACAAAACCGCCCCTAATCGGTATTCTAACCAGTATATGCGTTTTAGGCAAAATCCGCGAAAGACATGCTTTTTCCCATAATTACCATGAGTTTACAGTATATTTTCCGCTAAAATGCAAAAACCACATATATAGTCGAACCACCCCAAAATTGCCACGTCTTAGCGGTCTATTTTCCGCCTCACTGCGTTGTCGTCCTTGCCGGGCGCTAGCCCGCCTGCGTCCTCCGCCTTGTGAATCAAAAAATATCCTCGCTAATCCTGTGCCGATTTTGAGGTGGTTCGACTATATCACGGTAGTAGGCGGTTATTTAAAATGAACGTTGCAACGCTTAAAAATTGGGGGCGGATAACGGTTTTATGGTTTTTGATGGGTTCCGCTTATTTCTTAGTCGAGCTTTTCTGGCGGATGCCGCACGGCGAAAGCCCACACCCCGTCATGCTTGCCGTCGGCGGGGTGTGCGGCGTGGCTGTCGGCGGCATTAACCAAAAACCGCAGTTTAAAGATATGCCGATTGTTCTTCAAGCGCTTCTCGGCACCGTTATCACGCTGCTGTTTGAATACGTTTTCGGGCTTTGGCTGAATCTTATAATGGGGCTGAATGTATGGGATTACAGCGGGCTTTACGGCAATGTGCTGGGCCAGATATGTATCCCGTTCGGGATTGCGTGGTTTTTTATCATGCCGTTTGCGATATGGCTTGACGATTATCTGCGCTGGGGCTTTGGCTGGAACGGCAGAAAATACGGCATAATAGCCGCTTACCGCGACCTTATCCTCCTAAAATGAACAGCGCGCCGGTTCGGGTGTGGGAGTTCATAAGGACAATTTAACAACAGCCACCGGATAAAAGGAAATAAAAACCAAAAATCAGTCATTGTACTGACTTTTGGTTTTGTTGTCTTCATCCGCAATTAGAAGATCGCTTATTCGAATCCGGCGGCGGCGCCACCCGCATATAATCCGGGCTCACCCAATATGAAAATCATCGTATTTGTATTCAGTTTTAATTTTTTTGCTTTATAAGGATTGAAAATGATATAATAAACGTATGGCGTTTATTATACGTCTGTGCGCAAAGCCCCGCCGCTAAAGCGGCAGCCGGCTTTTGCGCGCAATTATACCATATCGAAGATATGGTAATAATGTTTGTATAAGGCGGTGATTCCAAGTACGTAAAGCAATCATATTCCTGTTAAGCATGGCGCTGGTTTTTTGCGCCGCGGGCTGCGCTATGCACGAAAACTCCGCCGTTGGTCCGGATGAACCGGCAGGCGAGCCTGTAAACGCGGTGATTGAGGAACCTGTGCCCCCTGCACAAGAATTCGATACTCCGGAGCCGGTAGAGGAAGAAGAGCCGCCGCCCGATAACGGCTGGCAATTTGACGCGCCGGAGAATCACGGTGTTGACCGCGATATGCTTGAGCGGTTCCACGCAACCCTGGCAAATGTGGATATCCGCTGTGTTCTCATCGTAAAAGACGGCTATATCATCGACGAATACTATGCGGAGGATTGCGACGAGAACACTATTTTTCACATGGCTTCCGTTACAAAAAGCGTTACAGGCGCGGTCGTCGGCCTTGCCGTTGACAGGGGGCTTTTACATGTGGACGAAAAGCTAAAGGATTTCTTTCCGCAGCTAAACGAGCCGGAGCAGGCGGACAAGCGTGACATCACCGTGGAAAACCTGCTCACACATACCTCCGGCATTTATTGGAACGAGTGGGCGGGCGGGGATTATTACATACGGCTTGCGCGGAGCGAAAACTGGGTGGATTTTGTTTTCAGCCAGCCTATGGCGTCGGAGCCGGGCACGGCGTTCAACTATACCACAGGGGGCTCCCACCTGCTCGGCGCGGTTTTACAGGAAGCGGTCGGGGAATCCGCCTATGATTTCGCAAAGGAACATCTTTTTAATCCCCTCGGGATGGACGGCGTCCTTTGGCAAACCGACCCCCAGGGCATTACGGATACCGGAAACGGCATTGAAATGACCGCCCGTGACGCCGCAAAATTCGGCCAGCTCTATCTCTATGGCGGCAACTGGAGAGGACAGCAAATCATCTCGGAGGAGTGGGTGGAAAAATCCATCCGGCGCCAATCCGCAGGCTCCTATGGCACAGGCGAGCACGGCTACGGTTGGTGGCTTCATTCTTTCAACGGCTACCAGGGCTATTACGCCATGGGACATGGCGGGCAGTATATCATCGTTATCCCGGAATTGAATCTCGTAACGGTGATGGCAAGCCGGGTATCCAATACCTATACCCCTCAATACCTTTTTGCCGATTACGTTATTCCGGCATTCAGGCAGGGCAAATAATGCTTAATACCAATCCCAAGTTAAAAGCAATCTAGAATCCATTTACGGCCAGTGATGCTTTTTACTACGTCATTTGAAAGAGAGCAAATTGTATCACAAAGCCTATCCACTACTTTGCCTAGCGTCT
>WRLK01000030.1 GCA_009777635.1 Oscillospiraceae bacterium
TTCGGAATGAAACGGGAGGAAAGAGCATGACCCGGAGAGAACGCGTCATACAGGCTATACGTCACGAGAATACGGACTTTGTGCCGTATAACATTGAATTTACAAAGCAAGCGTGGGAAAGCATGGCGAGCTATACATGCGATGAGAATTTTGAGGAAAGCATAGGGAACCACATCGCAGCCATAAATTATTCCGGATATCCGGTTGAAATTAAGCCGGATTATTTCAGGGACGATTTTGGCGTTGTCTGGAACCGTTCGGGCGTCGATAAGGATTTTGGCGTAGTCGAAAAGGCCGTTATTCCGGAGCCTGATTTAAGCCTGTACACCTTCCCCGATGCACCTGAAAGCCGCATACGCCACGACTGCGAAAGGCTGATAGCTGAAAAAGGCGACCGTTTTACGGTCGCCGGTATAGGGTTTTCCATGTTCGAGCGGGCATGGACGCTGACCTCGATGGAGGATTTACTCGTCTATATGATTGCGGAGCCTGCGTTTGTTCATGAATTGATGAACGCGATTACGGAATACGACTTAAAGGTTCTGAAGATTATTCTGGAGTATGACGTTGACTGCGTTTATTTCGGCGACGATTGGGGACAGCAAAAGGGCTTAATCATGGGGCCCCACCTCTGGCGTGCGTTTATCAAGCCGTATATGGCAAGGCTTTACGGATATGCCAAGGAGCACGGCAAATATATCGCGCAGCATTCCTGCGGAGACATTCACGAGATTTTTCCTGACGTCATTGAAATAGGGTTGGATATTTACCAGACCTTCCAGCCCGAGATTTATGACATTCGTGACATTAAGCAAACCTATGGCGACAAGCTTGCGTTTTGGGGCGGTATCAGCACTCAAAGGCTTCTGCCCTTTGAAACGCCGGAAAAGGTGGCGGAGGTCACACGGGAAATCATGTCTGTAATGGGAGAAAACGGGGGCTACATCGCCGCGCCCACGCATGCCATCCCCTGCGACGTTCTGCCCGAAAACATTGCGGCATTGATTGAGACTTTCCAAAAGCAATAACAATGCAGCTTTCATTACAATGAAAAAACGAGGAGGCTTTATAATGGCAATTATATATTATGTTGCTAAAACCGGAAACGATGCAGGCACAGGCTCGAAGGAGGAGCCCTTCTTGACAATCGGAGCGGCGGCTAAAGCAGCGCGTGCCGGCGACACAATTATCGTCCATAAAGGCGAATACAGGGAATGGGTCAAGCCCGTGTGCGGTGGGCTTAGCAATCGGCGCCGCATCATATATGAGACCGCAAAAGGCGAAAAGGTAATTATCAAAGGCTCAGAGCGGATACAAAACTGGGAAAAGGCGGACGGGTTTATTTGGAAGGCCGTGCTGACAAACACTATGTTTGACGGCTACAACCCATATCTGGAAACTGTTGCCGGTGACTGGCTCATGTGCCCGGTGGAGCACCCCGTTCACCTCGGTGACGTATATCTTAACGGGATGTCCTTTTATGAGGCGGAAAGCTATGATGCGCTGAAAAATCCGATTGTTCGCACCGAGATACTTGATAATGGGACGAAGGAAACAGTTCCCATAAAAAACCCCGAGCAGACGAAATATCTGTGGTTTGCCGTTGTTGATGCGGAAAACACAACCATATACGCCAATTTTCACGGGGCAGATCCCAATCGAGAAATGGTCGAGGTAAACGTGCGCAGAAGCTGTTTCTATCCTGACAGGACAGGCGTAAGCTACATCACTGTGCGCGGGTTTGAAATGGCGCACGCCGCAACACCGTGGGCGCCGCCCACCGCCGACCAGCCCGGACTCATAGGCCCGAACTGGAGCAAGGGATGGATTATCGAGAACAACATTATTCACGATTCAAAGTGCAGCGCTATAAGTATCGGCAAGGAAGCGTCAACCGGCAACAACTACCGCACATTAAGGCGCGACAAGCCGGGTTATCAGTACCAGCTTGAATCCGTATTTGCCGCTCGAAAAATAGGCTGGTCAAAAGAGACAATCGGCTCACATATCATACGCGGCAACACGATTTATGACTGTGGCCAGAACGGCATAGTCGGTCATCTGGGTTGCGTGTTCAGTGAGATTTATGACAACCATATCTACAACATCGCTCTCAAGCGCGAGTTCTTCGGCCACGAGATAGCCGGAATAAAACTGCACGCCGCAATTGACGTGCAAATCCATCATAACCATATTCATGACTGTTCTCTCGGCACGTGGCTCGACTGGCAGGCACAGGGTACGCGAGTCAGCAAAAACCTCTATTATAACAACAATCGGGATTTGTTTGTCGAGGTCAGTCACGGACCGTATATTGTCGACCACAATATCCTCGGCTCTAAATTTTCCCTCGACAACCATGCGCAGGGCGGTGCGTATGTAAACAATCTGTTTGCGGGAAAAATTATCCTCAAGAAGGAGTTGAACCGTGCGACCCCATATCACGCGCCCCACAGCACTGACGTAACCGGTTACGCAATGGTGTACGGAGCCGACGATCGGTTTTACAACAATATCTTTATCGGAGGAGCGACCACGGATACGGTCGGCACAGCAATCTATGATGGCTGCACGACCTCACTTGAAGAGTATATTGAAGCCGTGGACGCAAAAAAACCCGGCGACCTGGAAATATTTGAACCCGTTGAGCAGACGGTTTATATATCAGGAAACGTATATTTTGACGGTGCAAAATCCTTTGCAAAGGAAGCCGACAAGCTTGATTTGCCCGAATTTCATACCGATTACGCAGTGGAACAAAACGGCGGCGAGGTTCATCTCGTTTTAACGCTGCCGGAGGTTTTCGGTTCGTACTCAGTTGCGGCACACGGCACAGAATCGCTGGGCAGGGTTCGCGTCGTTGACGCTGAATTTGAAAATCCGGATGGCAGCTCACTTACCCTTGATTCGGATTATTTCGGTTCGATATCGGAGGGGGCAATGCTTTCCGGGCCTTTTGCCGTGCTAAAGATCGGCGAAAACCGTGTGAAGGTTTGGGGATAAAGTAATATAATCCGGTGGACATTAGAGCCTAAATATTTGTAGGAGCGATGCGAAATGAGAGAGCCGCTGACAAGACGAGAGGTCATAGACGTAATTGAACGAAAAAGCGCCAAAGCAAAAATACCACTGGTGTTTCATAAATGGTGGGGTAACGGGTTGCAAGAAAAATACAGTTCAAGCTTGGAACAAATGGCATCCGCTTTTCCCGATGATATTTTTGCAGTATTTTATAATTGCCCGGGAGAAACGGTTTCTTCCAATTCAAATCCCTCTTACAGATGGGGATATCTGGATGACTATTCCTCTGCCTCGAAGCATAGTATCGGCGAAACCGCCGTGCTTCTACCCGGCTGGGAATATCTGCCGGCCCTGTTAGCCGATTTCCCCAACCCGAACGAGCCTGATTCCTTTGCGCCCGTGAAAGATGCGCTTCCGGAAGCGGGCGGGAGATATAAGCTTGGCTGTTGGTGGCGTCTTTTCCACGAACGCTTATGGAGCATACGCGGCATGGAAAATTTGATGCTGGATTATTATGACAATATGGCTGACCTAAAGGAGATTGGAAATAAGCTTTTGCAGTATTACAAAGGAATCGTCGATCGTTATGCGGTGCTCGGATTTGACGGTATATTTACTTCCGACGACCTTGGGCATCAAAGTGGCCCGATGATGTCTCCGGCAATCTTTGAAGAGCTGTACTTTCCTTTGTATAAGGAATTCTGTTCATATGTACATAGCAAAGGGATGCATGTCTTTTTACATTCGTGCGGAGATAATACACTTCTTATGGATTATTTAATTAAGGCAGGGATTGACGTTTTTCATCCGGTGCAAAAAGGATGCATGGATGAAGCGGAGACAATCGCCCGTTTTGGGAACAAAATAAGCTTTCTGGCCGGTATTGATGTACAGCATTTGCTTCCGGAGGGAAGCAGGGATGATGTCAGAGAAGGAATTCGGGAATTGATTGACGTCATGTACAAATCGGAAGGCGGGTTGATGTTAGCGGCAGGGAATGGCATCATGCCGGATACTCCCATAGAGAATATTGAGGAAATGCTCATTGTCGATTAGCTGTTCGTTTGAGGCTATTGCTGTGGAAATGGATGCCATATTGCGAAAAACTTGATAAATTTCTTCTTCACTTTTAGAGATGCTCTGTATTACCCGCCCGCTAATCTCTTCACGCATGTAGTCCTCAAACTCTCCGCGCAGATAATGGAGCATGAGATATATAGGAAAAATTACACATACAAGTATAAGCAAGAACAGCTGTAAGGACAGCCGTGGAATTCGGCGCAGTAGCCTTCCCATACCGTCCCCTCCTTCAACTTGATTGACTATAAATATATCACACAATGACATAGCTCTGCAAGAAATTGCACAGGCAATATCTTACAGAACTGATAATTATGCCATTAGCAGCCATATAAACGCACTTCATACACAATGGCTTGCTCCAAACCATGGGTTGCGAGAATGGTCAGCCGGACTTGATTGCACGATACCGGGTTTTCCAGAGAGATCACATTATGCCGCTGATGGTTCTCCGCAACACTCTGGGTACAGACGACATTCCCGTCTGAAAGAAAATCCAAACGGTAATCCTTAACCAGCTCTGGCGGCGTACGCTCGCTCTGACGGGCCAGCACCTCGTCGTTTATTGAGATTGTAATCTCACGGGAAAGGTTAGAGTCGAAGGTAAGATATACCTCTTTGATATCCTTCTCACTTTCTAACTCTAATTGAAGCCAGGGCTGCTCCGCTACAGCCTGCCGCCAGCAGTTTGCCCCCTCCTTCACTGTCCTTGAAATGCCGTTGACGACAGAGCTGGGTGGGAACGCATTTAAGTGGCTGGATGAAGTGATTTTTGCAGTCTTTGCCAGATCCAGCGGGTCGCTGCCAGCTATTCCGGGGATGTAGCAGTCATCCCGTAGAAGCTGTTGTTGGATTTCGGCGATATCATCTCCTGCCTGCCGAGGGAGCTTACCTTTGCGGATTGCAATGGCCGCCGCCGTTCCTACAGCCTGCCCTACCACGGCACAGGTGCCCATCACCCGGCTGGAGGCAAAAGCCATGTGGGAGCAGCTAATGATCCGTCCCGCCAGATAGAGGTTATCAATATTGCGGGAGTACAGGCAACGGTAGGGAATGGTGTACACGTCATCCAAATGGATATAAACAGTGGGAGCATCGCTTTCATTTCGGAAACCCTCCACGGTATGGACGTCCATGGGCCAGCCGCCATATGCGACCGCGTCGGGGAAACGCGCGCCGGATATACAGTCGTTCCCGGTAAGAACATAGTCCCCCAGCATACGCCTGCTCTCCCTTTTGCCGGGCAGGAAGCCAACCCACTCCAAATCGTAGTTTTCAGCGCCATGTCCCTCGCTGTTTTTAATGTGATCCCAAACGCCGTAGATGGCTTGTAACAGGTCGTCCCGGATAGCTTCGGCATCATGGATGGTATCTTGCCCTCCCCCACCCAGCTCTACCCACCAATAGCCGGAGGTTATACTGTCATGGTCACGCAGGCGGAGTTGCTCCTCGGTATAGGTGTTTGCCCAAAAGGGTTTTACAAAAGGGATAGGGCGGCCCATATCCCGCGCCTTGAACATGAGGGAATTGCCCATGGTACAGTGATCCGCCTGCTCTGGCGCATGGGCTTCGCCATAGGTGGATATCGATTCCCTGCCAACCACATAATCCGCCCCGGCAGCGACGCCAAGCGAACCGTCGCCCGTGGCGTCCACAAACTGGACGGCTTGAAAGCGGTAAGCGGTTTCATTGGCCAAACCTACGGCGATGACCGCGCTGATATGCCCGTCGACGAGCTCTACACCGTTCATGTGGGTGTTAAGGTAGAGGTCGAGATTTGGCTGGAATGCGGTCTTTTCCCATAGTATGGAATCGAATACGGCGTAACTGTTACCCGGATTACGATGTTTATGCTCCAACAGGATTTCTTCAACAATACCGGTTTCTCTTGCGTCCGGTCGTGACATATGGTGATCCGCGCCGCAGATATGCATACGGATTTCCGAGCCGGCATTGCCACCCGGCATAGGGCGGTTGTGGATGAGGGCGGTTTTTACCCCGCCCCGTGCCGCGGCAATGGCCGCGCACATGCCAGAAAGGCCCCCACCCACGATCACAAGCTCATATGATAGTTCTTTCATGGCGATACCCCTTGTTCACGCAATTTCTCCTGCAAGGAGCTAACGTCCAGATTGCGGGGAAGCGTAGCTGACTTCGCGCACATGGCGGCGGCGGTACCTGCCGCTTGCCCCATATTGGCGCAGATTGGCATAACCCGAAAGTTGGAGTGCGCCATGTGGGTGCCAGAAATACAGCGCCCGGCCAGCAGTAGCCCCTCAACCTCCAGTGGCACGAAGCAGCCGTAAGGGATTGTATAGCCTTTGCTTTGAGAAAAATTCTTTTGTGAGCCGGTTTCGTCCAGACCCTCCCCGGTCACGTTGTGTACATCAAAGTTGAAATGTGCCTTCGTGACGGCCCAATCCTCAAAGACTCGTGCCGCAAGGATATCCTCCTCAGTTATCGTATGTTCGCCTCGGAAATGCCGGGTTTCCCTTACGCCAACCACAGACGAGGAGCTGATGACATAACAATTTTCATATCCGGGCACGTATTCCCGCAGGAATGCCGCAATCGGCTCGATTTGCCTGCGGCAGGCGGCGGTGGCTTTCGTCAGGTCGTCGGGATTTGTGCCGTCCACATTAATACAGTTCGTCATATTGCAGGTGACGATGCCCGGCAAGGTGCTGCGGTAAAGCAATACATGCCCTGCGGGATGCGGGAGCTTCTTACGCCCAAGAGCTTGTATCTCCCCGGCGGGGATCTCTATCGTATCCTCGAAGCCCCCCGGAAATACCGCACGGTCCATATCCACCCCGGCAACCTTGAACATAATGGTCATGGGCTGCATCGCGCCGTCGTTTTCCCGCCCGATATAGTATGGCGCTCCGGCACTGGCGGCAATGTCGCCATCGCCGCTGGCATCAATAACAACTTTCGCCATAACCGCTTCACGTCCTGCCTTGCTTTGGAGGATGACTCCGGTTATGCGGTTCCCATCCATAATAGCTTCGCAGGCGAAGGTGTATAGCCGAACGGCTGCGCCCGCTTCCTCCAGCATCTCCAGCAGGATGGTCTTCAGGCGCTCCGGATTTATCACCTGCCGCATCCCGCCGTTAAAACACCCCGACGGTTCCTCCGATTCGGAAGAACGTTGTAAAATTTCCTCGTAAAACCCACCCACGGTATTACCAGTCCAGTGGCTCATCAGGCCGATGGTGGCAATGCCGCCCACATCTCCCATCTGTTCCACCAAGAGGGTTTTTGCCCCTTGCCGGGCGGCGCATACAGCGGCGGAAACGCCAGCCGGCCCCGCGCCCAGTACCAGCACATCCACATGGCTGAGAATCGGAATCTCTTGTGAAGGAATCGTTATTTTTTCCATAATCTATTTCTCCTTTTGCGTTTCTTCTTTTCGTTAGCCCTTTACCGCACCCGCCATCAACCCTTTTACAAAGAAACGCTGGCCTATCAGAAAGATAATAAAGACCGGCACCAGCGCGGAGGAGGATGCCGCCATGACCAGGTTATACTGCGTAACGCTTTCTTCTATAAAATTTGTTAGCGAAATCGGGATCGTATAGAGTCTCCAATTGTTAAGGAAAACCAATGCGTCAAGATAGTTGTTCCAATTCCACAGGAATACGATCATAGCAAGTGAAGCCATGCCCGGTTTTGCAATCGGCACCATAATCTGTGCCCAAATCCGGATCTCGCTGGCGCCATCTACATGGGCCGACTCCCTCAACTCATCCGGCACCTGCATAAAGAATTGGCGCATCAGAAAAGTACCTGTTATAGTCACAAGCCCCGGAAGGATAAGGGTTAAGTGTGTCCCTGTAAGCCCAAGCCAGTTAAACATGACGAATTTGGGTATGAGCGTGACCTGAGGGGGTATCATCATAGTGGCAAGATAGAGGAAGAACACCGCCGTGCGCCCTCTAAACTTGATTTTTGCAAAGGCATAGCCCGCCAGCGTACTGGTGAGGACTGAACCAGCCAGATTGATGAGGGCGATCTTCACGGAATTATAATATGCAAGCCCAAATTGATAATCGCGAATAGCCGCGCCGCCGATATTCCACACCTGCTTATAGTTTTCTATGTAAAAATAATCCGGTATCCATTTGATAGGTAACTGCATGACGTCAAGCGGCAGCTTTATGGAAGCTGAAATCATCCACAAAAAGGGGACGATCATAGTGAATGCAAAGCCGCCGATCAGTAGTGTTACAAGGATTCTGTTTATTAACCGCTTAACACTGTAAGTCATAACCGATCCCCCTCCTTTAGTAGCTGACCCATTTTTTCTGCCCCCGCCATTGAACCAGTGTAATTGTAAAAAGGATTACAAACAGAATCCATGACATGCTTGCGGCATATCCCATTCTGTAAAAATTGAACGCCGCGGTATAGATATAATAAACTAACACATGGGTGGAAGTGCCAGGACCACCCCGAGTCATGATTTGAATTGGGGCAAACACTTGGAATGAGGTAATAAATGTGGTTATAACAAGAAAAAATGTGGTGGGAGACAGGAAAGGTACCGTAAGCTTGAAAAACTTTGTTACTTCACCGGCGCCGTCGATATCCGCAGCCTCGTATACATCCCTAGGGAGGGATGAAATGGAGCTGGTGTAAATCATGACGGAATATCCAAGACCTGACCAAATGGTCATGATAATAATGGCGGGCAGGGCCCAAGTGTAATCACCAAGCCATTGGGGTGGGGTTTCGACCCCAACCATCTGAACCATACGGGTAAACGGCCCCCAAGGTGAATACATCATAACCCATACAATCGCTACGGCAACAACATTAGAAATATATGGCATAAACATAGCCAATCTTATGGGTAACCTGGCAAAGCAAAACCGGTCGATTACTACTGCAAGCACCAATGCCAGAACGGCTGTGAGAGGCACCACAGTGACAGCAAAAACAATCGTGTTTATGAGGGAATCTGTGAACCATTTGTCCCCCCACATCTCCACAAAGTTGACCCCGCCGTTCCACTGGATGTTACCGAATCCCTGCGTGTAATTCCAATCGGTAAAGCTAATGATAAGGGAGAACACCATTGGTACCAAGGTGAACAAAAGAAATCCTATTATGTTTGGCAGGATAAAAACATACCCTGTCAAATCCGTTTTTAGTTGACGACTGAGCTTCATGTGCGTATCCTCCTATACAAATGAGAGAGAATTGTTGATTCTCTCTCATTTGTAATTTACTGAATAATGGAATGCTATCCGGCAAGCTGCTGATTTGCGAAATCATTTGCCGCGTTCAGCGCCTCTTCCACGGTTTTTTGGCCGGTGAAAATAGCTTCCAGCTCTTCATTTACTTTTTTGTCTATTTCGGGCAGCTTGTTCGAGTAGGCGGGAACAGCATAATTCGTAGCAGGGATAATCAATATGTTTTTAGCGGATTCCGCGTCTATGTGATCCTCGGCGCCGCTTAGGAAAGCGGAGACTACATCGTCCGGATTGTAGGTATTCGCGGAAGGTACACGACCGCCGGCTACGACAGGCAGCATACCCTCTTGCGCGTACCATTTTGCAAGCTCCCATGCTGCGTCAATGTTCTGGGATTTCGGGTTTAAGCAAAGATGGTCGCCGTAGCCGCCCTGTGTAAAGTTCTTATCGCCGGCGGTCGGATATGGCGCAAAAGCAGTCTCGAAATCATGAGGGAATTGCTCCTTATCCTTAATACTGCGTACCATCCAGGGGCCAATGGTCATGGCCGATTTTCCGGTTAAGAACATAGCCTCTTGAGAAAGCTTCTGGGTAACGCTGTCGGTATGGGTGGGTGAGCTGCCATCAACGTTCATCATGTCGTTGACAAGGGAAACAGCGCGGATATTTACCGGGTCATTGATGTTCGCCTCTAGCCCGCCAGCTTTGTAAAACGGTGACCCGCCAAGGGTTTGCACTGATATATAGCCAAAAACATAACCTATTTCCTGTTGACTGTTCCAGAACATCCCATATACTTTATCCTGGCCCTCGCCATGGGTAAGCTGCTTGGCTACTTCACGAAACTCGTCCACTGTCCACGAGCTAGGGATGGGGATTCCCGCCGCATCAAACATGGTTTTATTTAGGACGATACCATATTGATCCAGTTTAGTGGGAAGCGAGTATGGCCTGCCGTCTATATAATAGGCCTCTGCCATGGAGCTGAAAGTCCCAAACATATCGAACCCGTCCCGGGCAATAAGATCGGTGAGATCCAGCGCCATATTACCTGATGCGCGCTGCTGTAATTGAGAAATGCCGTAAGACATGTAAAGATCAACATCGTTACCGGCCATCAAGCTTGTCTCCAGCTTGAGATTCCCGGTATCGTCGTTGACGAAACGCTCGTACTCAGCCTGTATTCCCCGATCCGCGAAGGTTTCGTTGAACAGGTCGATGGTGGCTTGTGGCCCGGATTCCGGCGGAACGCCACCCCACATACGCAGGATTATGGGTTCCATGCTTGACGCGATCGGGGTTTCAGCTTCTGTGCTAGAAGATTCCTGATTTTCCGCCGCCGGCGAGTTAGGCGTATCGCTGCCGGTACCACAACCAGAAAATATACTGCCTATCAATATGACTGTTACAAGGAATGAAAGAAATTGCTTTTTTAACATTATGATATTACCTCCCTAATATAAGTACGGTTTAGCGTAGTTTTATTATAACTATACTAAATTACGCTGTATAGTAAGTAGATAATTGTTTTATATCCATATATCGCGAATATAGTAACAAAACATTAACAGATTGTCGTAGGCATATCACGATACTGCTTTTTTCTATTACATTCTTTAGATATACCGAATTGCTTCTGCGCCTAATATTGATTTCACACAGTTTGATACTAAACACGCCCTAAAACATTGAATGATCCAAGGATAGTGTTTTCTTTAAGACCGTTGTCTTATCAAATATAATAGCTTTCAATATGAACGGAGGAATTTAGCAAATGAAAAAATCGTTGTCATCTATTTTAGCCTTACTGCTCGCGGCGGCGATGTACGGCGTGTAAGCAAGGGATTGGGCACCGCAGATGCATGGCCGAGGATTTTTCTCGCCCGGCAAAGACGGCAGGTTCTGCTAATACGTGGTTGTAGCTGTCGCTTTGTTTTTAAGCTTTGCGATTATTCTTAAACGGTTTTTTTAAAATCCCCTGATTTGCTTATCCTTTACTTCCCATATACTTATATGATAAAATATGCTTTGTGACAAATGTAACATTGAATCGGTTACATTTTGCACCTGTATTTTAAGCTCCTTTTGTTTATTATGTAAGCAATGCGGTGTAAACTGCATAAATTGCACGTAATAATAAAGGAGGAATTCATTTTGAAGAAAAAAATCCTAAGCATTATTTTATGCGCTATTTTGGCAGCGGTTGTTTTTGCAGGCTGCGGAGGCGCCCAACCTGCGGCTCCCGCCTCCGCTCCGGCAGCCGATACCGTCGCTCCGGCAGCTGAGGCGAAAGAAAGTTATACGTTCGGTTACACTTGTATGGACGGAACCAACCCTTTCTTTGTAATCATTGAGAAGACCATGCGCGAAGCCGTTGAAGCAAATGGGGACAGGCTGATTTCGGCTGACCCTGCAAATGACGTATCACTGCAAATCACCCAGATTGAAGATATGATTACCCAAGGCATTGACGCAATCTTCTTAAACCCCGCTGAAGCCGAGGGCATCCTGCCGGCGCTTGACATGCTAAGGGACGCGGGAATACCGGTCATCAATTTTGATACTGAGGTCGCCGACCTTTCCTATGTAACTTCTTATGCGGGCTCCGACAACTTCAACGCCGGTTTTGTCTGCGGTGAAGACCTTGTGAAAAAGCTCCCTGACGGCGGCCCGATTATTGTTTTGGATTCACCGACAATGAACTCCGTCGTTGATCGCACAAACGGTTTCCTTGAAGCGATCAACGGTAAGGGATTTGAAATCGTGGCCCAACAGGATGCAAGAGGCAACCTCGAACGGTCGATGAACATAAGTCAGGACCTGCTTCAAGCGCACGGCAACGTAGTCGCTATTTTCGGCGGCAATGACCCGACAGCCTTGGGCGCCCTTGCCGCCGCAAACGCCGCAGGCCTTACCGACGTGCTGATTTACGGCGTTGACGGCTCTCCCGACATCAAAGCTGAGCTTGCTTCCGGCAACTCGCTGATCGAGGGCTCCGGCGCGCAATCCCCCGTCAGCATCGCGAAAATTTCCGTTGATATCATGTACAAATATATGGCGGGAGAATCTATTGACCCCCGTTATCCTGTTCCAACCTTCCTGATTACCGCCGACAACGTGGCGGAATTCGGCACCGACGGCTGGCAATAAGACAACGCTTGAACGGCGCCAATTCTTTGTGGGTTGGCGCCGTTATTTTACTATAATACTTAAGGCCGGGTGAATGAATTGAACGAAAAAGCAATCCTTGAAATGAAAAATATTTCTAAATCCTTTCCCGGGGTAAAAGCGCTTCAGGATATCTGTTTTGAACTAAGGCCCGGCGAGGTCCACGCGCTTTTAGGAGAAAACGGCGCGGGGAAATCCACGCTTATCAAAGCGCTTGGCGGTATATACCAGGCCGACGCGGGCGAGATTTTCATCGACGGCAAAAAAGCAAACATCAACGGCGTAAGGGCGGCGCAGGAGCACGGCATATCCATCATCCACCAAGAGCTGGTGCTTGTTCCGCACATGACGGTTGCCGAAAACATTTTCCTTGGCCGCGAACATGGCCGCGGCTTTATCATCGACAGAAACGAAATGGTGCGCAAGGCGCAGGAATTGTTATCGGCGCACGATATAAATATTGACGCCGCCATGCTTGTCGGCAAACTCACCATAGCCCAGCAGCAGATGGTCGAAATCATAAAGGCGATATCGTTTAATTCGCGTATTTTAGTAATGGATGAGCCGACATCCTCCATATCGGACAAAGAGGTCGATCAACTGTTTGAAACCATGCGCGGTCTTACCGAAAAAGGCGTCGGGATTATTTACATATCACACAAAATGAGTGAGCTCGATCAAATATGCGACCGTGTAACGGTACTGCGCGACGGACAGTATGTCGGAACGCTTAACGTAAGCGAAACGAGTAAGGACCAGCTTATCGCTCTTATGGTGGGCCGTGAGCTTGTGAATTATTACACCCGCGATTACCTTGAACCGGGCAAGGTTGTGCTCAAATGCGAAAACATTGCCGATAACGATACGGTCAAGGGCGTAAGCTTTGAGCTTCGTGAAGGCCAGATCATCGGTATGGCGGGCTTAGTGGGCGCAGGCCGCAGCGAAACCGCGAAATGCATTTTCGGCCTTACGAAGAACTACACCGGCGATATATACATAGACGGGGAAAAGGCGCGCATAAAAACACCGATGGACGCTATGCGGTACGGTATCGCGCTGATTCCCGAAGACCGCAAGCGCGAAGGGCTTTACAAGGTGCAAAGCGTGAAGTTCAACTCCACGATCGAAGTGCTTTCCCAGTTTATCAAAGGTATATTTGTAAACCAATTAAAAGAATATGAAATTACCCGGAAATACATAGACATGATGTCGACAAAAACCCCTTCGCAGCTTCAGATAATAGGGAATCTGTCAGGCGGTAACCAGCAAAAGGTCATGATTGGGCGGTGGCTTGCGACGAACCCGAAAATTCTGATTCTCGATGAGCCGACAAGGGGAGTGGACGTCGGCGCGAAATCAGAGATTTACGCGATTATGAACCAGCTCGTCAAGGAAGGTATGGCAATAATCATGATTTCATCCGAGCTTCCCGAAATTATCAATATGAGCGATAAAATATATGTTATGCGCAACGGACAAATTACCGGATGCCTCGACCATACCGAGGCAGTGCAGGAGCGCATCATGGAACTCGCGGCACATTAGGGTCTGTTGACATAAATGGAATGCACTAGTTTATCCGGAAAGGAACGGTCATCATTATGCTGGTAAAAATAAGAACCGAAGCCGAGATTTTTATGCGCAGGAATTTAGGCATTATATTGGCGCTTTTGATTTTGTGTATTATTATGTCGGTTAATCCAATAACGCGCAACACCTTTTTGACAGAAAGAAATGTATTCAACGTTTTAAGGCAGATTTCATCGAACCTTTACTTGGCCTGCGGAATGACGATGGTCATCATACTCGGCGGGATCGATTTGTCGGTGGGCTCGATTATAGCGCTTTCCGGCTGCATTTCAGCGGGTTGTGTGGTACGGTATAATATGCCGATCGGCGCGGCTATCGTTGTCGGCATCCTCGTGGGCCTGTGCATCGGCATGTTCAACGGGCTTGTCATTTCGAAGACGACGATACCGCCGTTTATCGTCACGCTCGCCACAATGAATATAGCAAAGGGGTTTGCATACGTCTACACCGGCGGCTCACCCGTGAGGGTCGTTACAAGGGAGTGGCAATTTTTAGGCGCCGGTCATATTGGCATCGTGCCGACGCCTGTGGTCATCCTGGTAATTGTGCTGATTGTAACCGGGCTGATTATGAATTCCACAAAAATCGGCAGGCATATCTATGCCGTCGGCGGGAATATGCAGGCAGCCGCTTTTTCCGGTATCAACGTCGCGAAGACAAAGTTTTTAGTCCACGCCTACTCCGGCATTATGGCGGGGCTTGCGGGCGTCGTGCTCGCGTCGCGTATGTATTCCGGCCAGCCGACCGCGGGCGACGGCGCCGAAATGGACGCGATTGCGGCTGTGGTCGTCGGCGGAACCAGCATGTCCGGAGGCACGGGAACAATCGGCGGAACGATCATCGGCGCGCTTATCATCGGCGTGCTAAATAACGGCCTTAACCTTTTAAACGTAAACTCTTTCTGGCAATTTGTAGTTAAAGGCTCGGTCATTTTGCTGGCGGTGTTCGTCGATTATCTTAAGAATAAAAATTCAAAGCAATGAAAGTTTCATCTAAAATTATAACGCTTCTTTTGATTTGCGCCATGCTTTTGATCAGTACGGCGGCATTTGCCGTTGCAAACAAATTATCCGACCGGGCCTCACGCCTGCCGATGCTGTTCGGGGCCACATATATGACTATGAACAACCCCTTTTTTGAAGTTCTAAACGACAGCATAGCCGATGTAGTCGAATCAAACGGGGACATACTGATCTCCCGCGACCCTGCAAGAGACCAGCAAAAACAAAATGCCCAGATACAGGAAATGATTGACGAGGGCATAAAAATCCTTTTTTTAAACCCGGTCGATTGGAAAGGCGTACTGCCGGCGCTTGAAATGTGCAGGAAAGCGGGCGTCGCTGTCATCAACATCGACACCTTGGTTTACGATACCGATTATGTGGTGTCGATTATTGAATCCGACAATTATGGCGCAGGCGTGCTTTGCGCCGAGGATTTGATGAGCAAAAGAAACCATGCGCGCATCATAGTTCTTGACAGTCCCATTACCGCGTCAATTACCCAGCGCGTAAACGGGTTTCTCGATACAATCGCGCCTTATCCGCAGTATGAGGTGGTATATACAGAAGCCTGCCACGGCGAGCTCGAAATCGCGCTGGATGTAATGAACCGCATCCTGCTGGAGCAAAACCTCGACTTTGATGTGGTGTTCGGCGGCAACGACCCTACCGCGATCGGCGCGCTGGCAGCCCTGCAGCAAAGCAGGCTTAGCGGCGGCGTTTTAATCTACGGTATCGACGGCTCGCCTGATTTCATGGTGATGCTAAAAGAAGGTCTTGCAACTGCCACCAGCGTGCAAAGCCCGAAAACAATAGGCACGGTAGCGGCGGAAACGGCTTATCAATATCTTTCCGGCGAGGACGTGACGGAATATATACAAATCCCGGTCACTCTGCTTACCCGGGAAAATTTATCGGAGATTGTCATGATCGACTGGCAATAAAATATGTGTAGGGATCATTATGCGAAGTAACAAGCTTGAATACTTTAAAATCGGAATGCTGCTTCTTAACAGCGTAGCGGTCATGTTAATAAGCGTATTCGTCAACGTAACGACCGAGGATATACGCGCGCGTTTTTATGCCCGCCGTTTCTTGGACGGCGTAAACGCCATACCGCCGAGACCCGCCGCCGATATCGTTTACTGCGGCATGCTGCTTTTGATTCTGGTATGCGCATTTATCCTGCGCAAAAAAGTTTTCCCCCAAAACAAAACGCTTATCTACATCTCTTTGGCGCTTGACTTCGCAATCAGCATCTTAATCGTGTATATCCTTGATTTTAATTATAACGGAATCCTCCTGTTCGTGTTTGCAAATGTTCTAGCCCACACAAAGGACAGTAAGATACGTTATTCGCTTATCATGCTGGCGGTCGTCAGCTTTTTGGTGACAGGGTACGAATTCGCGGCGATAAGCAACAGGCTTTATTCGATACGCGACTACATTGCCTTCTACGCCCCCGCGATCCAGCAGTATCTTTTCGGAATATACAACGGGATCATTTCGCTTAACATCATCATGTTCATCCTTTACTGCGTATATGAGATCATCGGGCAGCAAGGCACAATCGATGAGGTAAACAACCTGTATGACAGGTTAAGCAAGGCGAACCGGTATCTTGAAAACGCGAATGAGCAGCTCAGGGATTACGCGGTGATTACCGAAAAGATGGGCGAAACGAGGGAGCGCAACCGGCTCGCGCGTGAAATCCACGATACCTTGGGGCACACCTTGACCGGTATTTCGGCGGGAATAGACGCCTGCATAACGACCCTTAGCATATCGCCTGAAGAAACCAAAAAGCAGCTTAATATAATCGCCCGCGTCACAAGGGAGGGCATCGCAGACGTCAGGCGGTCGGTGAATGAGCTTCGTGTGGACGCGCAGGAAAACCCGAAGCTCGAACACAATGTCACGAAAATGATAACCGACATGCAGGCCGTGACCGACGCAAAGATATATTTTACAAATAAAGCCGGTATTTTAAAGCTTAGCGAAGACGAAGAAAACGCAATCTACCGAGTCATACAGGAAAGCGTTACAAATGCCATACGCCACGGAAAGGCTGAAAAAATTTGGATAGAGCTCAACCACAACGACGGGCATATCCTGTTGGTCGTGGAGGATAACGGCATCGGCTGCAAGGAAGTAAAAAGCGGGTTCGGCACAAAGCATATCCGCGAGCGCATAGAAATGCTCGGAGGCAAGGTAGCTTTCGGCGGGACAGAAAACGGCTTTAAAGTAACCGGTGAAATCCCGGTGAGATGGGGGTGTAGCATATGATCAAGCTTCTAATCGCGGACGATCAGAAGCTTATCAGGGAAAGCTTGCGCGTGGTGCTTGATAATATGGATAACATAGAGGTAATAGACGTAGCGTCAGACGGGCAGGAAGTAATCCAAAGCGTGCGCAATAATATGCCCCATGTAATTTTGATGGATATCCGTATGCCGAAGATGGACGGCGTTCAGTGTACAAGAATCCTAAAAGAACATTATCCCGGGGTCAAAATCATAATACTGACCACATTCGATGACGATGAATACGTTTATAACGCGCTTAAATTCGGGGCAAGCGGATACCTTCTCAAAGGCGTTTCCATGGATGAGCTTGCGGCTGCAATCGTTACCGTACACAACGGCAAGGCTATGATCAACCCCGACATCGCGATAAAGGTTGTGCGGCTGTTTGCTAAGATTGCGAAGTCGGATTTTACAATCCGCGTGCCGAAACAAGGCGTGGACAGCCTTACGAAAACCGAATATAAAATCATCGAGCAGGTGGCGTGCGGTTTTGCCAACAAAGAAATCGCCGATACCCTCAACCTTTCCGAGGGCACGGTGCGCAATTATCTTAGCACAATATTAAATAAGCTTGACCTGCGCGACAGAACTCAGCTTGCCATCTGGGCGATACAGTCCAATGATAATATCGTGGATATGGGGCTTTAAGCATGAAAAAAATAAGCATAAAGCAATGGGCCGTTATATGCGCGTGCACAGCCGCCCTGACGGCAGGCGCCATAACGCTTCGCGAGCTAAACAAACCCGTTGTGCTTGAGCTGGGTATGTTCGTGGGAAGTAATTGGGGCGTTGCCAACGCAAACAGCTATGTCATCATCGACAAGGCGATCGAGCGGTTTGAGTCGGAACACAAAAACGTAAAGGTACTCTACGACAGCGGGATACAAAAAGTCGATTACTCCGAATGGTTTGCAAGAAGGGTGCTGTCCGGAAACGCGCCTGATGTGTTCATGGTATTGTCAAGCGATTTTTATCAGTTCTCATCCATGGGGATTATGAAAAATCTTGACGGGCTGATGCAATCCGATGAAAGCTTTCACAAAGATAAGTTTTTCACCACGGCGCTCGACTCCGGTAAATACGGCGGCACGCAGTACGCGCTACCCTATGAAATTGTGCCCACGCTTATGTTCGTCAATAAATCCCTGCTGTTAAGCAACGGCATACAGGTACCGTCATACGATTGGACATGGAATGATTTTTATGATATTTGCAGCCGGCTTACGCAAGACTCCCACCAAAACGAAGCCGCAAACCGGTTTGGCACGCTAAACTTCAACTGGTACGATGTAGTCACGACAAATGGCGCCTACCTGTTCGACGCCGACGGAAAACAAGCCAACTTCACCGACGAGCGCGTCGCGGAGGCCATCAGGTTCAGCAAGCAGATTTACGATCTTAACCACGGCCAAAAGGTAACGCAGGAGGATTTCGACAACGGCAATGTGGCGTTTATGCCGCTTCTTTTCGCGGAATACCGCACATACAAAACATATCCTTACAAAATCAAAAAATACACAAGCTTCCAATGGGATTGCATTACGATGCCTTCCGGTAAAAACGGCGGAAACACATCCTCTGTAGATTCTTTACTGATCGGGATAAACAGCAGGACAAGACACGAAAAGCTGGCATGGGAATTTTTAAAGCTGCTGACATACGACGAGGAGCTCCAAACGGATATCTTTCGGTATTCGCAAGGCGCGTCGGCGTTAAGATCTGTGACAAATTCGATACAGGTAGAAAAAATATTGCAGGAGGAAATGGAAGAAGGCGAGCGGATAATAAGCCATGAGCTTTTAAGCCGCGTAATCGAAGAGGGCTCGGTAACGCCGCGTTTTCCCAATTACATCGAAGCGATGGCCCTTGCCGAAAATGAAGTGAATAAAATATTCGAATCAAATAAAAACATAGACCAAACCCTTAAATATATACAAAGGACAGTCAGCAGGTTTTTAGTGAATTAGTGCGGTCAGGTTGTTTTAGATTCAGGCGGCCACGGGCATAAAGCGTTCGCGCCGGTCGCCAGCTTTTTTTATTCATCGCGCACCTCGATATATCGTTGCCTTCCTGTTTCATACAGGCAATCCCCCTCGCAGTCTATTACGACGACCGCGGGGAAATCCTTCACCTCAAGCCTGTGGATCGCTTCGGCTCCAAGGTCTTCGTATGCGATTACCTCAGCTTTTATAACGGCGCTGCCAAGTAGCGCCCCGGCGCCGCCAATCGCGCCGAAATACACGGACGAATTGCGCTTCATCGCTTCTACCGTTTCGACGCTCCGCGCGCCTTTTCCGATCATGCCGCGAAGCCCCAGGTCAAGCAAATCAGGGGTGTATTTATCCATCCGGGAGCTTGTCGTCGGCCCCGCGGAGCCAATGACCTGCCCGGGCTTCGCAGGCGTCGGCCCGGTATAATAAATGATTCCGCCGCAGACGGGAAACGGCGCTTCCCCGCCCGCTTCAATAATTTCGGCAAGGCGTTTGTGGGCGGCGTCCCGCGCGGTATAGACCGTTCCCGTTATGTAAACCGTGTCGCCCGCCTTTAACAGCTTCGCCGCATTTTCGCTCAGCGGCGTTGTTATATGATGCACCAAGCTATATCACCTCCGATGCGTGGCGCGTGACGTGGCAGTTTATGTTCACGGCGCACGGCAATCCTGCTATATGCGTTGGAAGCGTCTCGATGTTTACCGCAAGCGCCGTTGTCCTGCCACCGAAGCCCTGCGGCCCGATACCGAGCCTGTTGATTTTTTGAAGCAGCTCCTCCTCAAGCTCCCTGTAATACGAAATGGAAGACCTCGCGTCAAGCGGGCGCATCAGGGCTTTTTTCGCAAGATACGCCGCCTTGTCAAAGGTTCCGCCAAGCCCGACGCCCACTACGACCGGCGGGCATGGGTTCGCACCCGCGTCCTCAACAACCTTTATGACAAATTCGCATACGCCGTCGGCGCCGTCGGACGGCTTTAACATTTTGATTTGGCTCATATTCTCGCTTCCAAATCCTTTAGGAGCAACGGTAACGGTCACCTTATCGCCGGGCACAATATCGATGTACAGCATCGCGGGCGTGTTGTCTTTCGTATTCACGCGCTGCAGCGGGTCCAAAACCACCGATTTGCGCAGGCGCCCCTCGCCGTACCCCTGCCTTACGCCCTCATCCACGGCGGATTTTAAGTCCCCTTCGATGTGCGCCTCCTGCCCGATTTCAAGGAATACGCATGCTATCCCGGTATCCTGGCATACGGGGATTTGTTTTTTCTCCGCGATCAGATAATTCTCCTCGATTTTTTCAAGGATGCCCTTCGCGAAGGGCCAATCTTCCTGCTTTAGGCTAACCCGGATACATGATTTTACGTCCTCCGGCAGTTCTATGTTCGCGCGGATACAAAGGCGTTTTACCGCTTCCGTAAGCGCTTCGGACTGTATCGTTCGCACGGCCCGCCCCCTATCTATAAGCTGTTTATAACGGTATCGTAGATTTTATCCGCCATCGGCAATACCCTTGATAAAATGGCCTCGCCGGCGGCTCTGTAATGGTCTGCGAAATCTTCGTCCTTGATGCCGCCGATGTTAATCAAAATATTAAGCCATGCGCCTTGTACGGCGGCTTTCAGCGATAACGCGGAGACGCCAAGATCGCTCGCGGCACTCGCGTTCGTCTTTCCCACGGCTTTTTCGACAAGCGCAAGGGCCTGCTCGCAAAGCTGCATCATCTCAAACGGCGTCAGCGTACACGCTTTCAGCGCTGTCTGCATAGCGGCGCTGCGCGCCGCTTTCTCATCGCCGGTGGATTTCGGCATGGAAAACACCGCGCTTACTCCGTCGAACGCCTCGGTATCCCTGTCCATCACGTCGATAAAAGCCGCCCGCAGCTTCTCAGACTTTGTTAAAATCTCATTTACAAGCGGCTCACTGTCTTTGTATTTCTCCTTGCCGCAGGTCAAAGCCGCGACCATGTGTAACAGTGCGGCGCCTAAAGAACCTTGCAGAGCCGCGGCGCTTCCGCCGCCGGGCGCCGGTGCGCCGGACGCGAGAATCTTCGAAAATTCCTCGACCGGATAGTTTGCCAGTTTCATATAAACCTCCCACGGTCTGTTCGCTTTATGTCAACAGGCCCTAAAATAATCCCGTAATGTTGCCGTTTTTGTCAACGTCAATCTTCTCGGCGGACGGCGTTTTCGGAAGTCCGGGCATCGTCATGATATCGCCTGTCATGGCTACGATAAAGCCCGCGCCCGCGGACACGCTTAAGCTCCTGACCATGACCGTGAAACCCTCGGGTGCGCCGAGAAGCGACTGGTTATCCGAGAACGAATACTGCGTCTTTGCCATACAGATCGGAAGCCCCCCAAACCCGAGCGCCTCAAGCTGCGCGGCCTGCTTTTTGGCGGCGGCCGTAAGCTCCGCGTGGCTTCCGCGGTAGATTTTCTTCACGATTGCGTTTAGCTTATCCTCAATCGTACCGTCAAGCTCGTAGCAATATGCAAAATTGTTTTTCTCATCACAAAGCCTGATCACTTCCTTAGCAAGAGCTTCTCCGCCCTCGCCGCCGCGCGCCCAGACCTCGGAAAGCGCTACGTTTACGCCAAGCTTCCGGCATTTATCCTCAACCAGCTTAAGCTCCGCCTCGGTGTCATCCGGGAACCGGTTGACCGCGACGACGCAGGGAAGCCCGAACACGTTCGTGATGTTGTCGACATGCCGTAAAAGATTCGGTATCCCCTTTTCCAGCGCGTCAAGGTTTTCGCGGCACAAATCGGCTTTCGCGGCGCCACCGTGATGCTTGAGCGCGCGGACGGTCGCGACAATCACAACGGCGGAGGGCGCAAGATTCGCCAGCCTGCATTTGATGTCAAGGAATTTTTCAGCGCCAAGATCGGCGCCGAAGCCTCCCTCCGTCACGACATAGTCGCCGAGCTTAAGGGCCGTCCTCGTCGCAATGACGGAGTTGCAGCCGTGCGCGATGTTCGCAAACGGCCCGCCGTGAATAAGCGCGGGCGTACCCTCAAGCGTCTGGACTAAGTTCGGCTTTAACGCATCTTTTAAGAGCGCCGCCATCGCGCCCTCTGCCTTTAGCATACCGGCTGTTACGGGCTTGTCGTCTCGTGTGTATGCGACGATCATCTTTGACATGCGCTGTTTTAAATCCTCAAGGTCTTTTGAAAGGCAGAACGCCGCCATAACCTCCGACGCGACCGTGATGTTAAAGCCATCCTCGCGGGGAACGCCGTTTACGCGCCCGCCAAGGCCGTCTATTACATTGCGAAGCTGGCGGTCGTTCATGTCGACGCAGCGTTTAAAGACGATCTTGCGGTTGTCGATCCCAAGCTCGTTGCCCTGGAAGATATGGTTGTCCAGCATAGCGGCAAGCAGGTTGTTGGCCGCGCCGATTGCGTGGAAATCCCCGGTAAAGTGAAGGTTTATATCCTCCATCGGTATTACCTGCGCGTATCCGCCGCCGGCAGCCCCGCCTTTTACGCCGAACACAGGCCCAAGCGACGGCTCGCGGAGTGCAACTACCGTTTTCCTGCCGAGCCTTGCAAGCGCGTCGGAAAGCCCGACCGTCGTCGTAGTCTTGCCCTCCCCCGCCGGCGTCGGGTTGATCGCCGTCACAAGGATCATCCTGCCGTCGGGTTTATGTGCGTTGTCAGATAAAAGCCCAAAGCTTATCTTAGCCTTATAGTTGCCGTATTTCTCAAGATGTTTTTCATCGATCCCGGCGGTTTTCGCAATCTCCTCTATGTTTTTGATCTTTGCCGACCGCGCGATTTCTATGTCGCTTCTGTGCTTCATTTTTAATCTCTCCCTTATCCGAGCAGGTGGTTTTCCAAAACCTGCTTGTTGTAATCGAAATCTTCTATTTTAAGGTAATACTCGGCGCAGTCTATCAACGCTTTTGCCGGAGTTAAGCCGATTATCTCGCTTCCCGTAATGGAAACGCCCCAGCGCTCGGCCTCAAAGCGGATTGCCTCAAACACCCTGTAAAGCGGGGTCGTCTCGTAATCGACCATGTTCATCGAAACCTGCGCGATGTTTCTGTCCTCAAGCATGACGCCGATTCCTTTGCATGCCTTATATCCGCCCGAGGAAGCCCTGATCGTCTTTGCGATAGCGTTTGCGATGTTTATATCCGAAGTGCCAAGGTTCACGTTAAACGCCACAAGCGGCTTTCTTGCGCCAATCGCCGTGATACCGGCAGTGGGATGTATCTTCCGCTCGCCGAAATCAGGCGCCCATTCCGGCTCCAGAAGCTTTTCGGGCATCCCCTCGAACTGGCCTTTCCTCACCTTCGCAAGGTTCTGCCTGCCGGGGCTTGCGGCTGAATCCTCATATAAAAAGCTCGGGATTTTAAGCTCGTCATAAATCCTTTTCGCCGTTTTTTTGGAAATCTCAATGCATTCGTCAATCGTTGTGTTCTTGACCGGGACAAACGGAATAACGTCCATCGCGCCCATGCGGGGGTGCTCGCCGCTGTGCTTTGTCATGTCGATTCTCTCGCTTGCAAGCTTGCAAAGCCTGAAAGCCGCTTCGGCGATGCCGCCGGGGCTTCCCACAAGCGTGAACACGCTACGGTTATGATTCGTGTCGGATGAATAATCCAGCAGCGTAACTCCGGGGATGCTTTCCGCTTCTTTGGCAAGTAAATCAATGGTCTCGCGGTTTCTGCCCTCGCTAAAATTGGGGATGCATTCGATAAGTTTTGTCATTATGTTCGCTCCTTATTTTTATATTTAAACCAGTAGAATCCCCGTGGATTTCTCGGCGGAATCGAGCAGGGAATTATCCGCTATGACGTCACATATCGCATGAATATCCGTATTTAGAATGCGGTCCTCGTCGAGGTGTGATACAATCGTGCGTACATATGCATGTACGGACGCAGTACCTTTCCCCGGTTTGAGAGGCATGAGGAAATCAATCCCCTGACAAGCGCCGAGTATTTCAATTCCTAAAATATATTTCACATTTTCATATATTTCCCGCGCCTGCCGCGCCGCAATCGTACCCATGCTCACATGATCCTCCTGATTAGCCGACGTGGGGATGGAATCCACCGACGCCGGATGCGCCAATACCTTGTTCTCCGACACAAGCGACGCCGCGGTATATTGCAGTATCATAAAACCTGAATTAACGCCGGGATATGCGGTAAGAAAAGCTGGAAGCCCGTTAAGGCTCGGGTCCACCTGCCTGTTGATGCGCCGTTCAGATATATTGCCGATTTCGGCTATCGCTATTTTAAGGTAATCCATCACCAGGGCGATTGGCTGGCCGTGAAAATTGCCGCCGGATATAATCTCGCCGGTATCCGCCATCACGATAGGATTATCCGTAACGGAATTCATTTCAATATTAACAGTTTCAACTGCCCTGCCAAGCGCGTCTTTGGACGCCCCATGCACTTGCGGGACACACCGGATGGAATATGCGTCCTGAACTTTCTCGCAATATGTATGATTCTCGATTATTTGGCTGCTTTCAGTTAAGGCAAGAATATTATTGCAGGTATCCGTTTGCCCTTTGTGAGGGCGGATTGCCGCGATGCGCCGGTCAAAAGCCGCCCTTGTGCCCCTCAACGCCTCCAGGGACAATGCTGCTGAAATATCGGCAATTTTCATAAGACGTTCGCAATCCACTAAAACCAATGCCGCTACAGCAGTCATGGCCTGCGTCCCGTTGATCAGGGCCAATCCCTCTTTTGCCGCGAGCTTCAGCGGAACTAAACCCTTTGCGGTAAGCTCCGGGCCGGAGGGTACGCACTTTCCGTTCTTTAACACCGAGCCCTCGCCGAGAAGCACCGCGGCCATATGGGCAAGCGGAGCCAAATCGCCGCTTGCCCCGACGGACCCTTTACATGGTATAGCCGGGGTGACGTCCCGGTTAAGCAAATCAAGCAGCGCATGAACGGTTTCAACCCGGATTCCCGAGTAACCGTTCGCCAAAGAATTTACCCGCAACAGCATAACGGCACGGGCTACATCGGCCGGCAAAAAATCGCCCACCCCCGTACAGTGGCTTAAAATCAGGTTGCGCTGCAATTTCTCGCGCTCATTTGCCGGGATAAATACTTTACTCAGCTCTCCAAAGCCTGTATTGATGCCGTAAACAGGCTTTTCCGATTCAAGCACGCGGTCTACCCATGCGCGGCTGTCTGCCATGCGCCCAATCGCCGAATCGGATAGTTTTACCTTTTCATGACCACGCGCGACTTTTTCGACGTCATAAATTGTTAACCATTCATCTCCAATTATAATCATGTATAACATCCCATCTTGTTTTTGAAATCCGATACGACTAATTGTATTGTAATACGCAATCCGCCGTTTGGTCAACACCTAAGCTTCAAAAGCGCAAAGAACGGCATTCGTTATTGAACCAATTATAAATAATATATATCAATTTGTAATATTGTAAAATAAGAATGGATGTCCATCAAGGCTATAACGTGAAATTCCAACAATTATTCGTTATTTTGATGAATTTTGTTTACGCAATTGACACGGAGCAATCAAGAAGTTATAATTATATTGGTATATGATTGGTATATAAAATCAAATTACTTATCAATTAATCCATTTGAACTTGTGAACTGATCCGGCGCACAAAATTCTCAATGTATATCAATGTTCCGCGTTCAAATTGTTGTTTGAAAACTAAGAATTTTCCGCCTTTTTCCCAGAATTTTTTATTGCGGAAGTTGAAGGCCGGATTCGTAAAAATATGCGCGTCGGAAAACGTGACTAATACATCAATGCCGCCCGGAAAATAAGTATCGGTGGTATAGTCCATTTCAAAAAAAGAAAGAATGTTTCCGGCGAGAAAACCGTAAGACAGAAGAAGCTCTTTTACGGCGGCAAGAAAAACGTTTGTGCGGCAAATAATTCCAAACCTTGAATCCCGGGGAAATGCCGTGAGCTTTATAAGCGTCTCATTGCTCGGCGCGATTGCCGCTTCGATCACCTTTGCTTTGAGCTTCGGCAACAACTCGAGTATCCTCTGATAGTGCCGCGACGGCGTTATGATAAGGTCAAATCCCCTTAGCAATTCTTCCGGATCGCTGTTCTCAGTGATTGTCTCCAAAATGAAAATAGATACGGCTACATTGGGCAGGTAAGAAAGCTGTACCTTCAAATCAAGTAATGCTTCCGCGCTGTCAAACACCAAGGCGACGCTTACCGCGGATTTAGATGTTTGGGCAAGGCATGCTTCAAACAGGCGTGACATTTCTGCAGTCGAAATGCCCAGCTCCGCCAGTCCCATGATTGTGCGGTTAAGCAGAAGAGACGCCCTCTCCTTTCTTAGCTTTTGCGAGAGCTCTTCATCGCGGATTACATAACTGCCGCTACCCTGACGGGTGCGTATCACGTTTTGCTGTTCCAGTTTTTTGTTGGCCGCCTTTACGGTTCCGCGGGATACGCCGAGCCTTTCGGCCAATTCCCGTTCGGTAGGCAGCTTATCGCCCGGAGAAAGAATTTTCATCTCAACATTTTTTATGATTAAATCGACAATCTGTTTGCTAACCGGCCCTTTGTTTGACTTGGAAACAGAAGAAAGCATGTAATCAAGCTCAGCCACATTTACCATCCTTTCTGAAATGATTATAACGCAGGAGCGTTTCAATGTTCTCGGGACCCACTCGAAATCTTTGATTTCGCTAGTGGGTGAGGTTATTATAACACAAAAGCGAAGCACGAAGTGCTTCGTAAGCGGCGAAGCCGCGTGCGGCGCGCAGCGTCCGCCTTTTGTCGTTTCAATGTTCTCGGGACCCGCTCGAAATCTTTGATTTCGCCAGCGGGTGAGGTTATTATAACACATTGGACCACAATATATCAAGAGCATTATACCAATATGAGTAAATATATATCAATTTATTAAGGAGGCTTTTTTTATGAACAACAAAGAGGTATCCAAAGCCATGCAGATTAAATTAGACGATATTCTGCCGGAGTATCCCGAATTTGAATCCGGTATCCGCCGGGCGCCGAATCGCGGCTTCCGTTTAACAAAATCTCAGACAAAGACCGCCCTTAAAAATGCCCTTCGCTATATTCCCGAGCATTTACATTCTAAAATGGCTGGCGAATTCATGGAGGAACTTGTCACTTACGGCCGTATCTACGGCTACCGCTTCCGTCCGGAGGGCCGCATCTGGGGAAGGCCCGTCGATGAATACAAGGGCAATTGTATTGAGGCAAAGGCTTTTAATGTTATGATCGACAACAATTTGGATTTTGAAACTGCCCTTTACCCCTATGAGCTGGTGACTTATGGCGAAACCGGCTCTGTCTTCCAAAACTGGATGCAATACCGCCTTGTGAAAAAATACCTTGAAGCTATGACAAATGAACAGACCTTGGTCATTGAATCGGGCCATCCGCTGGGGCTGTTCCCCTCAAGGCCGACGGCGCCGCGCGCTATCATCACAAACTCGCTGATGGTGGGAATGTTCGACAACATGGACGATTGGGAGATCGCGGAGGAAATGGGCGTTGCCAACTACGGGCAGATGACCGCCGGCGGCTGGATGTACATAGGGCCCCAAGGCATCGTCCACGGCACTTTCAACACCATACTCAACGCGGGCCGCCTCAAGCTGGGCATACCGCACGATCAGGATTTAAAAGGCGTGCTCTTTGTCACCTCCGGGCTTGGCGGCATGAGCGGAGCGCAGCCAAAGGCCATCGAGATCGCAAACGGCGTGGGTATCGTGGCCGAGGTTGATAAATCCCGCATTGAGACGCGCCACAGCCAGGGCTGGATCAGCAAGGTCACCGGAAGCTGCGAGGAGGCTTTTTGTATCGCGCAAGAGTATGTGCAAAAGAAAGAGCCCATGTCCATCGCATATCACGGCAACATCGTCGACCTGCTGGAGTACGCCGTATCGCATGATATACACATTCCGCTTCTCTCCGACCAGACATCCTGCCATAACGCTTATAACGGCGGGTATTGCCCTGTTGGCATGACCTTTGAGCAGCGCACCGGGATGCTTGCGAAAAATCCGGACGGGTTCAGGCTAAAAGTCGACGAGACGCTGCGCCGCCACTACGCGGCTATCAAGGCGCTCAGCGAAAAGGGCAGCTATTTCTTCGACTATGGAAACAGCTTCCTCAAAGCCGTATACGACGCGGGCGTCAAAGAAATCTCGAAAAACGGGTTTGACGAGAAGGACGGCTTTATTTATCCAAGCTATGTGGAAGATATCCTCGGCCCGGAGCTCTTCGACTACGGCTACGGCCCTTTTCGCTGGTGTTGTCTCTCCGGTAATCCGGAGGACCTTAAAAAGACGGATCAGGCCGCTATGGACTGCATCGACCCGAACCGCCGAGGGCAGGACCGCGATAACTGGATCTGGATACGGGACGCTGCGAAGAACAAGCTGGTTGTCGGAACACAATGCCGCATCCTGTATCAGGACGCCGAGGGCCGCACAAAAATTGCCCTAAAATTCAACGACATGGTAAAGCGCGGAGAAATCGGCCCCGTTATGCTGGGCCGCGACCACCACGACGTTTCAGGGACAGACTCGCCTTTCCGCGAGACCTCAAACATCAAGGACGGCTCCAATGTTATGGCGGACATGGCTACCCAATGCTTCGCGGGCAACTGCGCCCGGGGGATGAGCCTTGTGGCTTTGCACAACGGCGGCGGCGTGGGTATCGGCAAATCCATTAACGGCGGCTTCGGCATGGTGCTTGACGGCACCGACCTTGCGGCGGAAACAATCGCCTGCGCCATGATGTGGGACGTCATGGGCGGCGTGGCCCGCCGAAGCTGGGCAAGAAACGAAAACGCAATCGCGGTCAGCGTGGAGTATAACGCAAGCTGCAAAGGCAAAGGACACATTACCTTGCCGATGATTCCGTCCGACAGCATCGTTGACGCCGCGGTGGACAACGCGCTGGATAAATAAAAGGAGGCATGAACATGGATTTGCTTTTCACCAATATCGGTTTATTGGCAACCCCTGCCGGAAGCGCGGCGCGAAAGGGAAAGGCGCAGGGGGAAATCACCCTCATTGAGAACGCGGCAATTGGCGTTTTAGGCGATAAAATATTTTATGCCGGGCCTGCCGGTCAGGCGCCGTCCGCCGCGCGTGTCATCGACTGCGGCGGCAGGCTGGTGACTCCGGGGCTTGTGGATTGCCATACCCATTTGGTTTTTGGCGGCTGGCGCGAGAAAGAATTAAGCCTCAAGCTTGCCGGTGTTTCTTATCTTGATATCCTCAAGGGCGGCGGCGGTATCCTCAATACCGTAAAATATACACGTGCCGCCACTGAAGCGGAGCTTACGGCAAAGGCGTCGGGGTTACTGTCCGAGATGCTGCGGCACGGCACCACTACCGCCGAGTGCAAGAGCGGCTACGGCTTGACCCTTGAAGATGAACGAAAGCAGCTGCGGGTAGTGAAAGCCTTACAGGGAACGCAGCCGGTAGACCTTGTATCCACATTCTTAGGGGCGCACGCGATTCCTGTAGATTACGCCGGTAACCGTTCCGATTATATCCGGCTGGTTTGCGAGGAGATGATGCCTGCGGTCATGAAAGAGGGTCTTGCCGAATATTGCGACGTCTTCTGCGAGACGGCCGTTTTTAACCCGGAGGAAAGCGCCTTGATTTTAGAGCGCGCAAAGGAGCTTGGCTTTGGCGTTAAGGCTCATGTAGATGAGATCGATCCTATAGGGGGCGCCGAGATGACGGCAGCGGCCGGATGCATTTCCGCGGAGCATTTGATTCGTGCGTCTGACCGGGGCATCCGCGATATGGCGGAGAAAAACGTGATAGCCGTACTGCTTCCGGCAACCTCCTTCTATCTGGATAAGCCTTTCGCGCGCGCAAGGAAGATGATCGCCGAGGGCGTGGCCGTAGCGGTTGCCACCGACTTCAACCCCGGCTCAAGCCCATCCCTTAATCTCCAGTTCCCGATGAATCTGGCCTGTTTACGTTACAGGCTCACCCCCGCCGAAGTCCTCACAGCCGTTACGCTCAACGCGGCGGCGGCAATCGGCCGGCAGGAGAGCATCGGCACCCTGGAGCCGGGTAAGCACGCTGATATCGTAATTTGGGACGCCCCAAATCTTGCGTATATTTTATACCGCTACGGAAACAATCTGGTCCATACCGTCGTAAAGAACGGCAAGGTGTTTCCTGTCGGAATCTAAGGGGACGCTCCTCCTGCATAGCACAAAATGGAAAAGGCACGGTATCCGTGCCTTTTGTCATTATAATTTTTTTTGCTTTATTATTAAAATTATGATATTTTTATATTTAGCTAATAAATATAAAGATAGGATTGATTATTTCATGAAGATGCTAAAACAAGCGGAGAAAAAGACCTGCCAGCGGGACCAGCGGCTCACCGCAACTGTTATGGACATCATAGACGATGTGCAGGAAAACGGGGACAAGGCCCTGATAAAAATGGCGAAAAAATTTGACAGTATTGATATAAATACTGTAAGGGTCAGTAAAGAAGACGTCAGAAAAGCATATACGCAGGTTTCTGAGGAGACGGTCAAGCATATAAAGTTTGCGGCAGGGCAAGTCCGCTATTTTGCCGGGGAACAGCTCAAGTGTCTGCTGCCCCTTAATATTACAAAGAGCAAGATCGATGGCCTTGAGCTTGGACACCGGCTCACGCCTGTTGAAAAATGCGGCTGTTACATACCGGGAGGGCGCTATCCTATGCCGAGCGCTGCGCTCATGAGCGTATTGGTCGCCAAGGTTGCCGGCGTCAAGCATGTCGCCGCTTGCTCGCCGCCATATGCGGGCTTCGGCACGATCCATCCTGCCACTCTTGTCGCGATGGACATTGCAGGCGCCGACGAAATCTATTGCATGGGCGGCGCACAGGCTATTGCGGCTTATGCATACGGGACCGATACCGTCGGGAAAGTCGACCTGATTGTCGGCCCGGGCAACAAGTTTGTCACGGAGGCGAAGCGGCAGGTAATCGGCGATGTGGGAATTGACAGCCTTGCGGGTCCGAGCGATGTGCTGATTATCGCGGATGAAACTGCAAACCCCACATTTATGGCGATCGATCTGCTCGCCCAGGCGGAGCATGACCCCGACGCAAAGACAATCCTTGTCTGCACGGACGAAGAGCTCTGCAAAAAAACGGAAGCCGAGCTGCACCGCTTATTGAAAGATTTGCCGACAAGGGAAGTTGCATCCATTTCATGGGAGAATAACGGCGAGATAATCCTTGCTGATAATATTGAGGAAGCGATTGCTATTTCCAACAAAATCGCCCCGGAGCATTTGGAGATACAGGTTAAAAACGAGCGTGAAGTCGCGGAAAAGCCGTTGTACTACGGCTCGATGTTTGTGGGACATTACGCGCCGGTCGCGTTCGGTGACTTTGTATCGGGCACGAATCACACGCTGCCAACAATGTCCACCGCGCGATTCTCCAACGGCGTTTGGGCCGGCACGTTCATTAATGTCACGTTCCACCAGTTTGTGAGCCGGCAAGGATGCGAAAACATGGCGGAAGCCTGTATGCACTTCGCCCAGACGGAGGGCCTGATCGCTCACAGGGATTCCGTCAGGCTTCGCGTCGAAGAATAAAAAAGGAGAGCGGGCATAAAGCAAAGCCGATAAGCGCCACAGGGGGAAAGACCGCAGACGGAAATCTATGCGGTCATATATCCCTGCGGTTTTTTATTTAAACGCCACGCGCTGCTTTCATAGCCGCGCAAATTTTTTCGCAAAATGCGTCGAATTGCGTATCTTCCCTCTGGAGTTCTGGAGTTTTAAGGAAATTGGGGATTGTTTTATCCATGCCCTGATCGAAGCGTGTCGCTGCTGCAAAGCCCGGTACAAGGCGTTTGAGCTTTGTGTTGTCGAATATCACGGACCGCGCCTTGTCGCCTAAAAGCGTCCCCTCATAATCATAGCCGTATTCTTTTCCAAGAAGGGCCAATAAATCGGACGGCACGTAAAGCGGATTTAGCTTCACGCCGAGCTTCGCTGCGATAATTTCATGGATTTGCGTCCATGTGAGGCTTTCGTCGCTTGTTATGTGCACAGCTTGCCCGATAGCCTGCGGGTTGCCCATCAGGCCTATGAAGCCGCGTGCGAAATCGCTGTTATGGGTAACGGTCCACAAGGAACTGCCGTCGCCGTGGATGATTATGGGCTTTCCCTTTTTGATGCGGCTTATGGTTTGCCACGGCCCGTTTTCCCCATGCACGGCGATCGGTACGGATGTGTCGCCGTATGTGTGGCTTGGCCGCACGATCGTAACGGGAAAGCCGTCCGAGCGGAATCGCTCCATCAGCCATTCCTCGCATGCGATTTTGCTGCGGGAATACTGCCAGTACGGATTTGATAGCGGCGTGCTTTCGGTAATCACAGGATTTACCGGCGGCTTCTGGTAAGCCGACGCCGAACTGATAAAGATATACTGGCCGGTATTTTCATAAAACAGCCTGAAATCGCGCTTAACATGCTCAGGCTCAAACGCGATGAAATCGGCGACCACATCGAACTTGTGCCCTTCTAAAATCCTGGCGGCCGACACCTCGTCGTGTATGTTTCCGCTGAGCGCACTGACCCCCGCAGGAATTTGCGATACGTTGTTCCCGCGGTTAAACAGATACAACTCGCACCCCATTTCCTGAAGCTGTTTTGATATAGCCGCGCTTATAGTACCGGTGCCTCCGATTAACAATGCTTTCATAGATTGCGCTCCTTTATTTATTTATAAAAATTTTACCCTTGATATACGATGTATAACGTTGTACATCGTATATCAAGGGTATCATAAGATGAATGAAAACTCAATCGCAATTCGGTATTGACATGGTTTTATTTTTGTGTTATTCTATGAATTGTATTATATGTCATAGTACAATTCATACATGAAAGGAGCTGTGCCTAATAAGCATGGATACGCTAATAAAGCTTGACCTTTTAAGCAGGCGGCCGATTTATGAGCAGCTAAAGTCCAAAATTTCAGAGCTTGTGCTGCTTGGGGAGCTAAAACCCGGTGACGCGCTGCCTGCCGTGCGAAGCTTCGCACGAGATTTAGGGGTAAATCCCAACACGGTGCAAAAGGCATATCAGGAGCTGGAACGGGAGAATATCATCTATTCCGTGGTAGGTCGCGGGACATATATAAGCAGAAGCGACAAGCTTGCGGACCAGCTTCGCGAGCAGCAGGTACAAAGGGTGAAATCCGCGGTGCTGCTTGCGAAAAACAGCTCCGTCACAAAAGAGCGGATTATCAGCGCTGTTGACGAGGTTTTCAGCGGCAAAAATCATGCGGAAGGAGAGTCCCAAGCAGATGATTAAAGCACATGGCCTTACAAAAACATTCGACGGGTTTTGCGCCCTTGAAGATTTTTACGCGGAGATTAAGGACGGCTCGATTTATGGGCTGGTAGGCTCTAACGGCTCCGGGAAATCAACATTGCTCAGGACTATTTCCGGTATCTACCGCCCGGACGGCGGCGAAATCACGGTAGCCGGCGAAAACCCTTTTGAAAACATTTATATAAAGAATATGATCTTTCATGTTTCCGACGATCTGTATTTCCTGCCCCAAAGCACAATGGACGACATGGCGGCCTTTTACTCCTCGGTCTATACAGGCTTCGGCGCTGAGATATACGGGGAGCTTTGCGGGCGTTTTCCGATCAATCCGAAAAAGAAGCTCCACACCTTTTCAAAGGGCATGAAGCGGCAGGCGGCGCTGATATTATCCTTAGCCGCAAATCCGCGTTACCTCCTTTTGGACGAAGCATTTGACGGCTTGGACCCTGTCATGCGCGGCGCCGTGCGAAAGATTATAGCCGACAGGGTCGCGGACGGCTCGATGAGCGTGGTGATTTCGTCGCACAACTTAAGGGAGCTTGAGGATATCTGCGACCATATGGGCTTGCTGCACGAAGGCAAGGTCATCTTCGAGCGGGAAATCGACGAGGTGAAGCTTGGCTTCTGCAAGGTACAGGCCGGATTCTCCCTGATGCCTGAGGATGACGCCTTAAAACAGCTTAACATCATGCAGCTTGAGAAGAGCGGCAGCGTTTTGCATATGGTTGTCAGGGGAAAAAGCGACGAAATCCTTAGATATCTCGAAACGCTGGGCCCGATGTTCGTGGAGACCATCCCCTTAACCTTAGAAGAGGTTTTCATTCATGAAATGGAGGCGGTCGGTTATGACTACAACAAAATCATTTTCTAACGGGCCGCGCGTTAAGCCGGTTTTCATAAGCGCCCTGAAAAGGCAGGCCCCTTTTGCGGTCGGTATTATGATCATCCTGTTCCTGATTATTCAATTGCCGGTGATCATAAGCCTGATAGATTATCAAAATAATGCGCACCGCTTTTCCTTTGATTCAATGTCCGCCAATAATCCAGTTTTGATATTCGGTTACATCGCCGCGGCGGTTTTCGCAATCGTTCTGGCCTTGTCCTCAAGCAGCTATATGCACTCGAAACAAGCGGTGGATTTATACCACTCTATCCCCGTGACAAGGCGGGAGCTTTTGACGGCTAATTTCGCGGCTTCCATCATTACCTTGGCGGCCCCTTACGCGCTCAATAGACTAATCGCCGCCCTAATAGAAGCCATCGGATATTACGGAACGCCCTACATGAACGTCTCTTTCCTTTTTTGGCTGTGGTTCATCGTCCAGGATATCCTCGGGATGCTTATTTACGTATCGGCGGTGTATCTGTTTGTGACCTTTATCGCCGCAAGCGTCGGAACCACCTTTGACGCGCTGGTTGTTTCAGGTACTGTGGGCGTGTCCATGCTGTTCATCTGCTTCGTTTCCGGCTCGGTATGGTCGGAGCTTGTCTACGGCGCGTCCTTTAGCCCCAGAAAATACATGCTGCTCTTAAGCCCGTTTTCGTTTATCTTTTATAAGTGGACTTTTTGGTGGGACTCCAATTTGTCCGGATATGGAATCCCGTTCCCTCCGGGTGAAACGCTTTTGTTTTACTTCATCTGCATGATTGCCGCAGTGCTTCTCTACTTCGCGGCGGTATGGGCGTATAAGCGCCGGAAAAGCGAGATTGCCCAGCAAACACAGGCGGACGGGTTATTTCAGACCATCGTTAAGATGATAGCGGCGTTCGCGGGATCGGCATTGCTGTTTGCCATCCTGAACAGGACGGGATGGGTCGTCCAATCCATCGGCGTCATATTAGGGGCGCTGCTGCTTGGCGTGGTGGCGGAGCTTATCATGTCAAGAGGTATCCGGCACCTTCTCAAAAGCCTGAAGTGGCTAGCCGGAACAGGTCTTGTCTGCAGTCTTGCCATCATAGCGGTCGCGCTGGACGTAACAGGCTTTGTCGGCAGGGTTCCCGCCGCAGATACGGTACAGTCCGTGAGAATTGACTATTCAGGCCGCCAAAAGAGCTTGGGCTTCGGCTGGGGCTGGTGGCACGAGAAAGAGCTTGTCTTGCCGGAAAGCATCGAAATCGTCACGTCCGCACATAAATCCTGGGTGGAGGAGTACAAATTAAGCGGTCAATCGAACGCCTCTTTTGAGCAGATAACGCTTCAGTATAAGCTTAAAAACGGCTTGACCTTAAAACGCAACTACCGCTGGGTTCCGCCGGACGGCTTTGCCATGCTCGCCGCGCTGGAGGATAAAAATGATTTCATCATGGCGTCCTCGCCGTTATTCACAAATTGGGGCGACGGTGGCGGCAGGATATCGGCGGCGTATACCTACAACGCGCTGCGAAATGAAAGCACGCGGATGTCCCTTTACGGCAGCGATATGGAAAGGCTGGTTGCGGCCGTCAAGGAGGATATGCTAAACGAAACCTTAGCCGAAATGATGAGGCCATCCATGCCGGCGCTCGGTTACATCCGGTTTGAAATCCAGATCCCGGATTATTCACGGTCTTACGATCAACCGGTGGACGAAAATGTCCTTATCACCCATGAATATGTGAACACAATCGGCTTGCTAAAAGAACTGGGATTCTACGACCGGCTTGTCGGCTCCGAGTTTGCGCCCGACACGGTTTATATAACGGATTATTCCACACACCAAAACCGGATTGTTGCGCTTAACCCGTCAGAGGGCCATCATTATATTTATCAAAATATTTACCCTTTCATCACTACCGAAAACCCGCAGGAAGTCACGCAAATTGCCGAAAAAGCCTCGAACCAGATGTTCATGAGCCCATCCGGCGGCGCAACGGAACACGACAGAGTATACCTTGCAGTGTTCAGCACAAACGGCGTCGTGACCGGCAGCCTGCTGATACACGAGGACGACCTGCCGCCTTTAAAGTGATTTCAGAATAAAGTAAAAGAGCGTCAAGGCTGAAACCCTTAACGCTCTTTTCTTTGGCTTCGATTCTACAAGAACACCGTTATTGCAAACCCGCAATTGAAAAATACTGGGTTCTTATACGAACCGCATACGGTGCTGCGGGAGAGACTGAGGTTACCGGCAATCGCACCAATAGCCGGGAAGCAGCTTTAAGTTTAATCTGCGTGTCGGTTTTCATGGAAGGCGGAATCGTCGGTGCGGTAATGCAATTATTGCATATTTTTCCGATTAAGCCAGCTTGTTGCCGAATCCATAGCCGCACGGCATCCGTTTGTCTCATCCAAAGCGTTGAGCATAACAAAGTCATGTACGATACTCAAAACACGCACAGCGGTGGTGTCCACACCTGCCTCCAATAATTTCTTTGCATACGCTTCACCCTCGTCCCTTAAAACGTCGGCTTCATCCGTTATAACAAGTGCTGGGGGAAGCCCGCGAAGCTGTTCGGCGGTTGCCCTTAGAGGTGACGCCGTAATCTGATTACGGTCGGTTTCCAAGGTTGTGTATTGGTCCCAGAACCACTTCATGCCATCTCTGTAAAGATAATACCCTTCCGCAAATTCCCGGTAGGATTCCGTATCGAAGTATGCGTTTGTAACAGGGTAAAACAAAAGCTGTTTATGGATACGCGGACCGTTTCTGTATTTTGAAAGAATGGTCAAAGCGGTTGCCATGTTGCCGCCTACGCTGTCCCCCGCTACCGTTAAGGTATCCAAACGCGCTTCCAGTCCAAATTGCTGTATAACAGCGGGCAGATTGGACAGAACCCCGTAGCATTGTTCAAGCGCCACAGGGTATTTTACTTCGGGGGAAAGGCTGTATTCGGGAAACAATACAACCGAATTCGTTCTCGCCGCCAGTTCCCGCACCAGCTTCTCATGCGTGTGGAAGTTGCCGAACACCCATCCCGCGCCGTGTATGTAGAGAATCATATGAGGGGTACCCGTTATGTTTTCCGGCACAACGCAATAAAGTATAAATTCCCCGAAACCGTTTGTCGTCTTGATTCTTAATGTGGATATGCTTGCGGGTTCTTTGAATACCGGCGTGTTTTGCGCCTCATTTAATCTTTTGCGCCCTTCTTCCGGCGGAAGCTCAAATATCAACGGTGGTACGGCGCTTGCGTTACAAAGCTCGACCGCCGCCTGTTCAAGCGGGATTCTCTCTATCATACCATCAACCTCACAATATATGTTTTAGGCTTATTATATGATTGTTTCGAGTCGATGTGACCTTTTATATGACTGCGTCGAAGCGCAGACAAATCACAATTACATAGAAGGCACGTTGCGAAACAATGGCTTAACTGCGTTGAAACGGGAATCTTGCAGTTGGCAAAACCGCCTCACAACCCGAAGGTCGTGGGTTCAAATCCATCCTCCGCAACCATCTAAAAGTGGCTTAAACATTATGTTTGAGCCACTTTTACTTTTGTGAAATGAAGTGCCCATACCGAAACGTCATACCGAAACGGAACCGAAACAGTTTTTTAGTAGTCGAACATCTCCATGATTTTCTTTTTGCGGTCGTCAAAGGTATGTCCATACATGTTTAGCGTAGTTGATGGCAGGGCATGTCCCAAGATGTCTGCGACAGAGTTGATATCCTGAGTCAATTGGAGCGCCTTAGTCGCGAAAGCGTGGCGGGTGGAGTGGATATTTGCGGACTCCAATCCTGCATCTTTTACGAATATGGTGAACCACTCCTCAAAGTATTTAGGGTCGAGGGGGCGCCCAAGCTCGTTGCACAGCACAAAACGCATAGGATTGACTGTTTCGATGGAAGCGCCGCCCGCCAATGCTTCCTGCCACGATTTCAAATCAAAGATTGCTTGTCGGGCTTTCCGAGGCAGATAGACCTTCCTGTTGCCCTTGTGGGTTTTTACAGGACCAAGGTATAGCCCTGTGCGGGTGTTCTTTTTAGCCCATGTGTCTACGCGCGTATATTCAGGTGTAAATTTCTTCGGGTGCCTCATACGGGTCAAATTTTTGCGGATCATGATGGAATTATCGCCGAGATTGACGCTGTCCCATAGGAGTCCGAGTAACTCGCCTTTTCGTAAACCGCAGTTCAGCAAGATAACGATGCCTTTTGCCATTGGATGGTTGGATGCTTCGGCAAATTTGCTGAGCTTTTCCGCTTCGGCGTCATTGAGGACGCGCTGCTCCTTATATTTCGCCGAGGGAAGCTTGACACCCGATACTGGATTATATGCCAACATTCTGTTAGTGCAAGCCTGTGTAAAGGCTTCGTTGAGCATATTGCGAATGTTCAGAAGTGTTTTCGGCGCGAGCCCGCCACTTTTTCTGTCAAGACGACCGGAAACAGATTTCTCGTTAAAAAACTGCTGAACGCGCTCTGATTTCAGGTTTTTCATCTTGATATGCCCGAACGAGGGGACAACATGCCCGCGGATATTGGTTTCATAGTTTGTGTATGTACTTGGGCGAACGGTTGGCTGAGCATATTCTTTTAGCCACTTGTTCAGCCAAAAGGCGACGGTGTCTTTGCTTCCGCCGATGAATGTTCCTGCGAGAATGTCCGCGTAAATTTTGTTTATCTTTTCGCGGACATCGGGTTCGGTTTTTCCGTAAACACTTTTCAGGACGCCATCGTAGAGATATTGTCCTTCCCAAGTCCCGTTTTTTCGCTGGCGGATATATCCGGTGTAATCCGGGTTTTTTCTTTTTGACATTATTCAACATTCCTTTCAATAGAATGCCGAATAATAAGCTGACTTAACACAATATTCGGTTTTCAAGGTACAATCGGTACTATGTATATTTTACAATGCTTCTATCCTAA
>WRLK01000031.1 GCA_009777635.1 Oscillospiraceae bacterium
TCTTGGGAAATGGCGGTTATGTTGCCTATCCTGCCGAAAATTCCGACGTCTCCGCCATTTGCTGCGCAAATACCGTGCATGCCACCTGTAATATCGCCCGCATTGCCGAGGATAGAGATGTCCCCGTCGATTGCGAAAATGCCGTTATTGCCGCCGGAAATATCGCCCAACGTGCCTGAGGTTGTAACATTGCCGGTTGCGAGAATGCCGTCCTTGCCGCCGGTAATGCTTGTTATATTGGCGGAAATTGTAACATGGCCGTTTGCGAAAATGCCGTTATTGCCGCCGGTAATACTGCCTATTGTACCGCCAATCCAGAGGTCGCCGATTGCGGTAATGCCGTCGCCTCTGCCGATAATGGTTATATCGGAGAACATCCCTTGGATTCTCGCGCCGCCGGGTACTTCCAGGGCAGGGTATGCGTTAAATACTGTCCCGAGAATGGTTGTGCCCGGTGCAATGGTAATGTGAACGTCAACGCCGGGTACGTCTTCAATTAGTATTGTCCAACCGTCGCCGCCGTTTGTGCCGTCGCCGCTGATGCTGATGGAGGTGGTATCTTCCACAGTGATGACGTTCTGAAATGTGTCTACATCATAGCCGCTGTCGCCTGTTGTATCAACGTTTTCAAGGTCGATGAAGACGAAGCCGCTTGACCTCGACGATATGCCCTGCGCCTGCGTTACCCCCGCGGTCGCGGCGGGCTGCGTCTCGCTGCTGTCCGGCATATCGCCGTCAGGGCCATCGCCATCGGCATAGGCAATTTGTACAAAGCCCCCCCCTGCAATTGTGCATAATACCAATATCAGGGCAAGCATAGTGGAAAATAGTTTTCGCGTTTTCATAGTCGCGCTCCTTACTTTTTCGGATTGCAAAGCAATAGAACTTCCTACTGCTTATTATAAATTATTTTGGCGAAGAAGTAAACATGGAAAGGGCGCAAGAAAAATTCCCTGCGCCCCTGCTTCGCCTCGGTTGTTATGAAAGCCCCTCTATTTCTTCGCGGGTCAAGCCGGTATCTTCAACAATTTCATCTATTGGCCTGTTGCGTTTTAGAAGATTTCGCGCAACATCAAAATGCCCCTCGCGCCTAGCCCCGCCCATCCTCGCCGCAATGCCCCGCCTTGAACGCTCCTCATCTTCTGCTATGATAATTCTCAATGCGACCACCTCTTATATCAAGGGATTGAATCATATTTGGACACAACTCCGTATTTAGTACCATTCTTTATCCGCCAGCTTATAGTCTGCAAGCCCCAGTTTATAGGGGATATTTATCCCATAAGGGCACATGGGTATACATTCGCCGCATTGATTGCAGACATCGGCTTTTTTGTTCTTGCCAAGCCTGTCGTAGCGTGCTTTGCCAAGCTCTTTGTTGCCAAACCAAAAACGAAGCCGCTCCATCATGGAGTATTCGGCGGTATCCTGCACGGTTCCGCGCATCATTTGCCGGTCAAAATATCCTTCGGCGGCAAAAATCTCCTGAATATCCACGCCTCTTGGGCAACTGCATTTTCCGCATTGCCTGCACACATAATCGCCCAATTCACGGGCCGTCATGAATAAAGCTTCCTCGTCGGCTTTACTCATGGGCTGATAACTTTCCGCGAACTTGAGGTCCGCTTTTAGCATCTGCCGGTTATTGATGCCTGCTACAACAACCGAGACCGGACGCGTAAACGCATAGCGGAATGCCTGCTCCGCCGATTGGTAGAGCCAGCCGTCGCCTACCGGCTTCATCAGGATCATTCCCAGCCCTTTTTCGTTTGCCAGCGGCAGCAGCTCGCCTTCAATTTCGGGGAAATTAAAACGGTCGTAATAATTGATGGTCGCCATAACGGCTTCAAAGCGGTCACGCTTTACAGCCTCAATCAAAGCGCCCGCCCACCCGTGCATGGATATCCCGATATGCCCGACCTTTCCCGCTTTTTTCGCTTCAACAGCGGCGGCGTATGCGCCGTCTTCCGCGAGCAGCCGGTCAAGCTCGTCAATCGTGCCGACCGCGTGCATCAAAAGCATATCAAGATAGCCGGTATTCAGATTTCTAAGCGTGCGGTCGATTTCCGCGGCGGCTTCTGCTTTGCCGCGTTCCATCGTTTTCGATACCAATACAAAATCATCGCGCCTGTGCATGACAGACCGCCCGATTTTCCGCTCCGATTCGCCATCACCGTAGCTTGCGGCTGTTTCTATGTAGCTGCCGCCTGCGTCGAGATAAGCGCCTAAAAGATATTCCGCCTCCTTTAGCGGGATTTCCAGCAGATGAAACCCGCCGAAGCCTAAAACCGAAGTTTTCAACCCGGTCTTACCTAAAACTCTGTATTCCATTTCGCTCATCTCCAAAATTTTCAAAATTTGATTTCAGTATATCATATTTAGTAGATTATTTCATCTATGCAAAACAGCTTCATCAATTAGACAAGACACAAAAACGCCGTTAAATTACACAGTCTGATGGGCGGCGCTTTCGGTAGTTTTTTATAGATATTACTCGCTTGAAAGTCTTAAAAACGTGTTAATCATCGGGGTTTAGCGAAATCTTATCATTCTACTCCGACCATAGAAAGGTCATCGATTTTGAGTCGGTGACCTTTCGTTTTTGGGTATAAAAAATCAACCGCACTTTTAGGCGATTGAGATTTTTCGGAAAACGTGTTATATTTTAAGAGTAGATAACTTTTGCGCACTTGGTCGATACAGCGAAATAGTTAGAGGTATGCCAAATAGTCGTATACTGTCAAAAAGGGAGCATTTCATTTTTGCGGTGTTGGGTATTACGATTTTAAGTTATTTGGTGGCGGGGTTATTTGCGCTCTTTCCAAACAATCAATATTTTTATTATGCGTTTATTGGTTTTGTAGGGGCTATGCTTGTCAATGCAATAATGCCGCACCTAATTCTCACAATTAAATATAAAAAATACTGTCCGGGCGTATTTACAGGCTGTTTTTTGATAATGCCTTTTCACATTTTGTTTTTGCACAATGCTGTAAATACCAACTTGAAAATCAACGAAATTATTTTAGCAACCGCTGTTGTTGGCGCAATACTCCTTGGCTCTATCTTCTTGCTTAATAGTTTAGCAATAAGGATTTTTGAAGTTGACTAATTCGCTTTATTTCCATAAGACGAAACAAGCTATATTGCAGCAAGCTTTCTTCCTCATATGGTTTATTTTGATTGGGAAAACCCGACGGAAGAAGGGACGGCAATTACATGGATTAATTTTCTTAATCCTCACGGTGAAGCAGGATATAGCAGGGCATGTATTTGTATAAATCATGTTATCACTTCCATGCCCGCCGTGTATAAGGGCAGGCTTCAATACATTTGCCGCAAATCGTATTCCCGCCGCCGAAACCCTGCTTTGCCCGCTCCCTTGCGGTCATGCGGCATTTTACCGGATCAAAGAATTCATCGCGGTATATCCCGGCAGCCCATTTTCTCCCGGAGACAGCCCCGGCAGGGCAAGCGTCTTTACAAACGATGCAATCGCCGCACTTTGACTGGTTCACAGGTTCCGCAGTATTTAGAGGCGCATCTGTAAGTATGGACGAAATGCGTATCATGGAACCATACTGCTCCGTGACTAATAAAGCGCATTTCCCAATCCAGCCGATACCGGCACGGGTGGCCACGGTTTTATGGGGTAAGGCTGTATTGTTGTCCGCTTCGCCGTTTCCGACTTCTGCCCGCGTCATTGCGATTGCGGTATGCCCATGCGCTTGCAATTCTTCCGCACCCAATGCGACCAGCATATCAAGCCGTTCATTGAGCTTGATATACCAGTCGTTGTATTCTTTCGTAGGCAAATCGGCAATACCCCGGATGACTTCATCAGGATATTTCACGCCCACACATATCCCGACAGGCAGATGATAACGCACATCCGGCGGCAATTCCTTTAAATCGCCGAAGCCGACCAGGTCAGCGCCGTGGCAAAGCAATTTATCTTTTATAAAAGCGGTTAGATTATCCATTCCTCATCCCATCCAGCAGTTTTTCAAACGCCGCTTCAAACAGGGCGTCATCCTCTTTTGTCCGTTTGGCCGGGCCTTTTGTCCGTCTGCCGCCCCTGCGTATCCTTTGCCCGATATGCCGTTACATTAGTAGTTTATCCATGTTTTCATCTGTAAAAATCATCCCGTTCTGATTGATTGCCTTCGCGCCCTTGCCGATCACCATAGCGGCTAGGCCGAAATCTTGCGTTACGACAACATCATCGCGGGTCAGCAAGCCCATCAACGCATAGTCTACACTGTCGGCTTGCTTATCCACCGTAATAATGGTGCTGTAACCGTCGTTTAATTCGTGGGAGGTGTCGATAAGCATGGTGACGGGGATATTTCTCTGTTTCGCCAGCCGTACAATGATTTGTTTGACCGGGCAGGCGTCAGCGTCAACTAAGATTTGCATTATTATGTGACCTTTCTTTTATGAAACGCAGATGGCACAAACCGATAGGCTTCCTTTTTGTCCATCTTGGTGATATAACGCGTGGCGATCCTTTCACCGCAATTTCTTCCTCAGCGACCACATCAATCTATCTGTGTTGTTAGCACAAGCCGACAAATCATGGGCTTTGTATAGCGCGTAGAGCGGCAATAATGGCACAGCAGCGGGTTCCTTTTTATGCTATACATATGGAAATATTATAGCATATCCTGCCGAAACCGGCAAACATAATATACAAGCAGTTCGCCACATTACCAGCCTATAAAACGGTAATATAGCGAACTGCCCTTTTTATTATACACCATCTCATATTAGGGCGTGTTCCCACTACCGCTCAACGCCCTAAACAAAATAAACGATTACACGCCGCTGACGAATTTTCAAAAGCTCAGGAAAATCGCACATCCCGCTCAAAGTCTATTTTGATTTCCGCTTGGGGATAGGCGTCTGTCTGTATCGTAGCACCCTCGGAAATCGCTTGTTTTGCAAACGCGCCGATAGTCTTGCCCTTTAAGTTGGGAACAACCTGCATCTTCACAAATTTCGGCTTCTATTTTCGGGTTCACTGTTTTCCCGCGTCCCTACAGGCTTGTGTGTTAAGCTGGCGCAAGCGGGAAAGATAATAACGGTAATTTTCCATGGTAACGCCGGGGGGCGTCTGATGGTCAATAGAAGGGATAAAGCGCCCTCGACGGATCATAGGTAAAATACGTTCATATTCAGCGTCAATCGCTTTGGGGCCATGTAACAGGCACATCTTGTCAAAGCCGCCGATAAAGAGAAAATCCGGATACATTTTTTGGAGTGAGCCGATGTCCAACCCGGATTGCTTTTCTAAAGGGAGGATTCCTTCTGCGCCGCAACGGATAAACCAGGGCACAGTCAGGGAAATATCGCCATCAGAGTCCACTATAACGCGAGTACCGTGTTGTTTGACCGCCGGGGTTAGCCGCTTGTAATATGGAGCGATAAACTCCTCAAACAAATCTTCTGAAATCATGGGGCCGTTATTGTAGCTCATGTCCTCCGCTATGGTCATGAAATCCGCTTGTATATAATGTGAGAACTTTTCCACAACAATTAATTGCCATTCCAGCAAATCCTCACAGATTCGGTGATACAGCTCCGGTCGGTCGTAAAAAGCGTAGAGGTGAGGTTCAATCCCAAGAAGCTTCCGCGGGAACCAGAAGAAGCCGTCCAGCGTATACCAGATCAAGGCCTCCCCGCCCTTATGCAGGAATTGCGCTTCCTCAATTCTGGGAAGCATTCGTTCCACTGCGTCCTTTGGCAACAGAACAGGCTTTAAAGCCAAGTAATCGGCCTCGCTTTCAATCAGCGGGGCGCCGTGGCTTTTCGGTACAGGGCATTCCGGCAGTTGTGTGGGGAACCAGAACTGAATGTGTCGGTCAAGACCCCAATAGCAGTATAGCTCCTGATTACTCAAGCCTTTTGGAAGCCACTCCGTCTCCCAAAAGGCAACAGTTTTGTCCCACCAAATTGCCCACTCGATTACGGGGCAGCAGTCAACAACAGGGTTCGCTTCCATAGTTGCGTGAAAGCGTTCGCGTAAAGTCATATTTTTTGATCCTCCAGATATTTTTTAGTGTCTATGCGGCAACTCATTGATGCCGTCCCATCACGTTCCCATCAGTTCACGGTACCGCTCTGCCAGCTCAATCAGCGTGACACCCTCGTTGAAATTGTTGAAGCTTTGCTTCTCCAGAATGTTAGGATTTACTACACAACGGCTGCTTCAAGGCTGAGATCGGGGATTCGCACCTCAATCTCGCGGCCCAACTCTGCGGACTTCACGATGCCGTCAATAATGGCTTGATTAATGAGAATTTGCTCGGACGGCACCGGTGCCGCGCCACCCGTTTTGATGGCGTCGGCGAAGGAGCGCAATTTTTTGTAAAACAAGCCGCCGAAGCTGTCTCCTTGTTCGTAGAGCGGAATCTCAAACTCCACCTGCTGACCGGCCACATAGCGGTAAAGCTTCATGGGACCGCCCACAGTACCGTTCCAGCACTCGGTCGAGGGGATGCGCAGCGCGCCTTCGGTGCCGAGCAGGATCGTGTCTCCGGTGGTGTCGATGTGCATGGCCCATGCAATTCTGAAATCCAGAATAATATCGCCCTCCAGCCTGATAAATGCCGCCGCGAAGTCGTCCACCTCAAAGCGGGGGGCGTCGGTCGGATTATTGTATTTGGGATTGGGGCCGAAATAGGCGGACTTGTAGCCCGATATGGTCAACGGCTTCGGATAGCCGACGGCGTTGAGCACCATGTCCAGCGAATAACATCCGATGTCGCCCAGTGCCCCGATACCGGCGGTTTTGTCCTCAATAAAGGTGCTGTTGGGAATACCGCAACGCCTTCCTCCGCCGGTTTGGATGTAGTACACTTTGCCAAGTTCTCCGGAATCAACAATCTTTTTTATCATCTGCATATTGTCGTCCATACGGGGCTGGAAACCCAAAGAAAGCAGCTTGCCGGACGCTTTTTCCGCGCGAACAACGTCAGCGGCCTCGTCGAGGGTGACGGTCATCGGTTTTTCCAGCAGTACGTTCACGCCTTTATTCAAGGCGTAAATGGCGCATTCGGCGTGGGTGCGGTTATATGTGCAGACACAGACCGCGTCCAAGTCGGTCTCCGCGTCCAGCATCTCTTTATGGCTGCTGTATAGGTGTACGCCGGTGATTCCGTAACGGTTAAAAAATTTTTCAGCCTTACCTTCGATAAGGTCGGCGGCGGCGATGATCTTCACATCAGGCATCTTTACAATGCTCTCTATATATGACTCGGCAATCCAGCCGGTGCCGATTATGCCGAATTTTAAGATGCGGCTTGTATCTACGGCACCATCGTCGTGTACTGTGGGCGTGAATTGAGATAATACTTTGTCAGACATGGGTGGTTCCTCCCTAATTATAAGCTTTTCAAATATTGGATGCTCATTTCAGCACATTCCATGGGTGTTTTGCCCATACTGGACTGGTCTTGCTCAACTACTAGCCACTTGGCTCCGGCATCATTCGCGGCGGCTAAAATGGAGGGAATATTCTGTTGGCCATGTCCGAGCGGACGAAATTCAAATCCGACTGCTTTTTCTTTGTTATCGGATTCAATGCCAATCAGCTCGTAGGCGCCTTCCGGGCCGCTGTCACCCATCACGAAATCTTTAAGATGCACCACAGGCGCACGTCCGGCGTATTTACGCAGATAAGCGGGCGCGTCCACACCTGCGGCGGCGACCCAGCAGGTATCAAGCTCGGTTTGAAGCAACTCGGCGGGGATGGTATTATAGAGGACATCCAGCGCGTACTCGCCGCCGATTTTTTGGAATTCAAAATCATGGTTATGATATAACATTGTCATTCCGAGCTTGTGAGCCGTTTCAGCCAGCATCCGTATACCCGCGAGTGCTTCCTGTCCCTTTTCGGCGCCTATGCGGTATTCCTCTGTCAGATACGGGACGGCAACATACGGGCAGCCGATTTCCTTATAACGTCCCAAAACGTCGTCGGGAGCGTCAATCATTTCCGCATAAGGCACATGCGCCGAGACAGGGATCAGACCGATATCGGCGAGCAGGGACTTGACCTCGGTGGCTGTGCGGTCGCACAGCCCCGCGAACTCAACTCCTTCATAGCCCATGAGCTTTACCTTGCGCAGTGACCCTTCGAAGTCATCCTGCATGTCGTCGCGGATAGAATATAACTGTAATGCGATTGGTAACATGATTGATCCTCCTGAATATGTAATATTTATTGATTTGGTGGTCAACCGGGCTGCATGGCATTATAAAGATACTGCCTGACCAAGCGCGACTGATTCAAAAATAGCCTCCATCACCTGCATTACCCGCATTACCTCGCTTGGTTTAACGATTAGCTCCGCATCATGCAAAACCGCGTCATATACATTGCGGTAATCTCCCGGGATCCCCCTTGAACCGTGAACCCGGCTTTCAATGTTAAAGACGGCTCCCAATGTATTTTTATCGTATATCTCCTTGACTGCCAGAAAATCCTCATCCCAGCGGCGGTTTTGATGCACGGTGAACAGCACGCCGTTTTTTTCCGCGCAAGCAAGCATTTCGGCAAATTGTCTGCTGTCCAAAGCTGCCGGTTTCTCGCAGACCACATGCTTGCCGGCATTCATGGCTTTAACGGCTATGGGAAGGTGAACGTCGTCCGGGGTAGCGATGGTAACGGCCTTTACCTCATCATCAATAAAAAGTGCATATGAAACAAGAAATATTGAGAGATATCTCTACTAAATAAACATGGGGGGCATGAAATAATGGGATATACAACACTCATAAGGCTCACTCTCCTACAATTGCTTATCCGTATTATAGCATAAGACTTGTCTCATATGAAGAATTTTAGATAATCGGCACAAATTTATGAACAAACAACATATACCGTTATTATATGGAAATATCTTAGAACCTGTATTTAAAAAGGCAACAATCTAACTAAAATCTTCCACGAATAAATGTGTTCTATTTTACCTTTTCCTATTTATCTCGCCATTCTTCACATCCATTTCCTTCGTTTTTTGAGAAAATTAACACCGGGTAAACCGGCATATAAAAATCTACCGGCATAGCCGGTAGATTTTTATATGCGGGCAAAGCCCTATTTTACTAGCGGCGCCTTAAGGCGCTTTCTACGGTCTGCAACTTGCGAAGGGATTGTTACTTGCTACCCGTGAACGGGTCGGCATACTCTTTCATTGTCATTTGCTCGGACACTTGGTCTTCCTTGAGCTGATTTCGGATATATTCCGCAATGCGTTTTGTGCTTTTCCCTGTCGTGTCCACGTAATATCCCCTGCACCAGAAGCTTCTGTTCCCATACTTGTACTTCAAATTACGGCTCTAAACCGTTCTCTAGAGGTCATGCCTTTCCCCCTTATCCCTGAAGCGTGTTTCCGTTTAAAAACAGGACAGGAACCAACATTTCCGTGTTTCTCCCGTCAACGGTTATCTCAATAATAAAACGATTGATGCTTGCAGGAATTTCTTCGTTTGACAACGTAAACTCAACTTCGGTCGGATTTTTGATAAAAGCGTGACTCACATAGATTTGCCCCTGTTTTGACGGGGCTATCCGGAAGCCGTCGGGTGCGTGCCACTTAAAATTGAACGTCGCGGGAGTTTTGTATTTATTCTCAATCCGCAGCTTGATTGTTTTGTTTGCGCCGTTTTTCATATAGGCGTCGCCTGCGTAATCTACTGTGATTTCAAAAAACGGGAAGCTGAACACAACACCGTTTAGATATTCGTAAGCGGCTGCAAAATCACTGCCTGCAAACAACAACTTCTTATTTAAACCGGTCAAATCCGTTTCTTTGGATTGGTCAATCTCAATATCCAGATGGTTGCGTAAGATGACTTGTTTTGCGATACGCGTTACCCTGTCGGTCAACTCATCGATTGTTGCGGGTACCAAACGCCTGACGCCGGGAGTTGCCGTGAATCTTCTCTCTTTCGGTATACTCCACCTTTTAGGCAGAGAATACATGGGGTCTTCGAGCTCCCCTAGGTTTATGCACATGGTTTTTATGCTTCTCCCAATTGGCTGCATCCATTTTTCAGGAATCGCACCGACGCCGTTGATGATTCCCAATATTGAACCGATCGTCGCCGCGGTGCAGTCCGTGTCCTCGCCGCAGTTTACGGCAGTACACAGGGATTTTCCGAAATCACCTTCGCCGTACAAAAGCCCGATAACGACAATGCCGATGTTGCTTGGCGCGTCCCAGCCGAGCGTACCGTCTGCATAACCTTTTTCCAAATCCTCTTTGGATATTTCTTTCCAGTGCGCAAAAAACTCGCCCCTATAATGCTTGAGGATTTCTTCACGGGCTTCTTCCCATGTTTTCCCCAACTGATAGCATTCTCGAGCGCATTTGACAGCACCGGCCACCCCGGAATCCGCGGGAATATAAGACAAGCCAATATCTATCAGTTTATTGATATCGCTCTCCACAAAAGCGGCGCTTTCCAAGGCGGCGCAAAACGCTTCCGCGTAAACGCCCTCGCCGTTTCCGTGGTCAATCATCGCGTCCTCAAAAGCGTATCTTACGGCAACCTCGGGATACCCCGGCGCGATACACGCCCATATCTCTGAACGGATAAACGCCCCGCAGCTATTTTTAAAAACATTGTCCATCGCGCCGCTGAGGGGCGGGAGAAGCCCACGCTTCATATTGATTTTTGCAGTGCCGTACTCCATCCAATGCGGTGTGACATATAACGCCCAATACTCGCTTAAAATTGCGGAGTTTACGTCAACGCCCTGCTCCTCAAGGGCGACTAGCCAGAGAAGCTGGATATCCAAATCATCGTTGGGCAGCGGGTTGCCGTCAAGCTCCTGCCTATAAAAGCTGATGTCGTTTTTCCGCCTTGCCCATTCGTCGGGAGCGCCAAGTGTTCCGCCGATATTTTTGCCCATCCAGCACCCGAGCACCTTGTTTTTGTAATCCGCTAAATTCATTATCATAAAAACGCACTCCTTTTATCCTTTGACAGAACCCGCCACCATACCTTTGTAAAAATACCTTTGCAGACTCAAAAACAGTATGACCGGTGGAATGATCGCAAAAATCGCTAATGCAAATATCGGTCCGTAATCAGAACGGTGTTCCCCCATGAAAGAGTACATGCCGATTGTCAATGTCATTTTATTGGTTGTTGTTATAAAAAGCAAAGGGTTCATAAAGTCGTTCCAAATAAATACCAACGTCGTGACGATAACCGAAACGGTAGCGGGCTTGAGCAAGGGAAAGATAATAAAAACAAATGTCCTGATAAGGCCGCAGCCGTCAATCAGCGCGGCTTGATCAAGCTCTCGCGGAACTGATTTAATAAAGCCCGTATATATGAGGATGGCAAATGAGAGGAACGTGCCGATTTGCACCACGTTAAGCGCCCCCAGCTTATTCATCAGCCCAAGGCTTCTGATGAGGGTAAAGAGCGGCAGCATACCCGATTGAAAGGGAATCATGAATCCGCTTAAAAAGATAATATAAATCACGGTAAACATTTTATTTTTTGCCCTTGCCAAGGAATACGAGGCAAGAGAGCTTAGTGCAATCAAAAAAAAGATAGATACAACCGCGACAAGAACACTGTTGAAATATATCCTCGGCAGATTGACCCTGCGAAGTACCGTTTCAAAATTCCCGGTAAAAAACTCGGTGGGCATCGCAAGAGGAACGTGTATCTGCGCGGGTGTCTTAATGCTTGATAAAAAGATGTAACCGATAGGTACGACAACCAGCAAGGAGAGCAGAAGTATTACAATTTCCAGCAAAATACTTCCTCTTTTTTCTTTTTCCATTAGAGTTCAACCTCCCTGCTTCTGGTGAGTTTAAGCTGCAAAATAGAAACAACTGCGATTACCGAAAAGAAAACCACGGAAATAGCAGAAGCGTAACCCATCTTGCCCTGCCGAAAGCCCAGCTCATAGATTACGGTGCCCACGGTTTCGGTTGCGTACCCGGGACCGCCATTTGTCAAAACAAAGGGTAACTCAAATGTTTTTAGCCCGTTTACCAAATTCAAAAACGTCAAGATTGTAACGGAAGGCATGAGCATTGGAAATGTTATCTTGAAAAACGCTTGCAGCTTTGTCGCCCCGTCAATATGTCCCGCTTCATAATAATCGGGGGGGATACTCTGCAACCCCGCCAGATAAATGACTGAACCAAATCCAACCCATTGCCAGCTATTCGTCAGCATCAGCATGGGCAGGGCAGTCCGGATGGTGCCGAACCAGTCCTCGGCAAGGTGCGAAAACCCGATTTGGCTTATCAGCGCGTTGAACAAACCGCTGTATTGAAAGATGTTGCCAAATATCGGGGATATGATAAGTATGCTGAACAGGCACGGAATATAAAACACGGCCTTGTAATATCCCTGCAACCGCAATTTACTGTCAAGCGCCAATGCAAGCGCCAAAGAAAGCACATTTTGTATAATAGCCGCGTATAAGCCTATTAGAATGGTATTCCATATTCCGGCTTTTATCAGCTTGTCGTCCGGCAGAGCGGCGTAATTTTCAAGCCCGACAAAGTTTTTATGAAGCGATATGCCGCTCCAATCCGTGAAAGAATAAAAGATACTATTGATAAAAGGATAATATACAATCATCAAGAAAACAAAAAGCGCCGGTAAGGTCAATAGAAAGTAACCGAGCATCGTCTTTCTTTCAAGGCTCATTTTCATAACAACACCCCAATATTAAGAGCCTATATTCAGGGATATAAAGACCGGAATACAGGCTCTCAGCAAATGAAATCAAGTTAGCATGAATGGGTTACGGGCGGGACAACTGGCCTTTATCTTTGTCATAAGCCGCGTCCATCTCGGCCAGTGCTTCGTCAATGTCCACCTGCTCGCCTGCCAGCATGAGCTGGAGTGTCTTCTCATTTATCTGATGGAAAGACGCGGGAGTATAGGTGTAAATGTATTCCGTTGTGACGATTCCGCTTGACATTGCGGCAGTGTATTCCTTTTGCGCATCCGGCAGATTTATGTTTGTGATGTCAGTCCTCGCCGGGAGGCAATGCTTCCACTCCGCAAAGAGCAGGCTTCCGTCATAAGAGCCGAGGTATCTGATAAAATCCATAGCCGCGTCATGGTTTTTGCTGTGCGCGTTTACAGTGAAGATTGTCGCCGGGCTGTAAATGAATCCCTTGTTTCCGTCATCGAAAGCGATGGAGAAAAACCCGTAATTTACGTCTTCACCGTGGTTTTCACTGATGGTGTCGCCCACAATCCAGTCACCCTGAACCGTCATTGCAATTTCACCCGCAAACATTTGCGCCCGAAGCTGGTCAAATCCCAATCCGACGGAACCCCTGTTTATATAGCCTTTTTCGATGATTTCCTGTACCGCCGCGTAAGCCGGCCTGAAATCTTTTGCAAACGTTGTGTTGCCGTCGTAGCGGTCTGTGCGGAAATTCGGGTTTGCTGCGAGAACATTCGCAATCAGCGGATTCATAAACCAGTTGAGCGTCCATGCATCTTTTCCGCTGAAACCGACAGGCGCAATCCCCGCGGCGGCGATTTTTTCGCAGACATCAAGCAATTCGGCGAAAGTTGACGGCGGCTGTACTCCTACCGCGTTAAAAACATCTTTGTTGTAGAAGAATCCGGCCCCATTGCCCTCCAGGCAGATACCATACGCTTTGCCGTTATGTGTCAGCGCCGCTTTTGTTACATCGGTATAGCTGCTGATAAATTCTTCGTTGCTAAGGTCGGTTAGTATGCCATCGTTCGCAAATTGTGCGAACATCTGCCCGACGTCAACTTGAATAATATCGGGGGCTTGCTCCGCTCCTGCAAGCACTCTTGTGGTCAAAACCTGGTTGTATTGGTCGGCGGGGATAACTTCATAATTGAGTTCAATATGCGGAAGTTCCCTTGCGAGCGCCTCTTGCAGTGAAGAGGTGTAAAAAGAATCGAACCTGTACCAAGAGGTCAGGTTAATGGTTGTCTTTTCTGCCGGTGCAGGTTCAGCCGCCGCAGGGCTTTCAGCAGGCGCGGATTGGGCAGCAGGGCTTTCGGCGGGTGCAGGCGTGACGGAATTCCCCCCGCAACCTATAAATATGGCAATAATCAGAAAAGCAGAAACTAAGATGCAAATTGCTTTTTTCACAAAAATATCCTCCTTCTTACAGCTTAATTGTGTAATCTTATTGTAGAATATGCTTTTATTCATATCAAGGCGAAAAAAATAATAAGAGGTGTATTTTTTTAACCTCTTATTATTTAGGCTTATCTGTTTTTCCCGATATAGTCTTTCGGGCTGACGCCAATCGACTTCTTAAAGACTTTAGCAAAATATTTCGCGTCGCTGTAGCCGACTTTAAGGGCGACATCGGCGATGCTGTATCTCACATTTTTCAGCAATTTTTTCGCTCTATTGATTCTTACATCCGTTAAGTAATCAATGAAATTCCCGCCCGTTTCTTCTTTGAATAACTTGCTGAGGTAATTCGGATGGAATGAAAACTCCCGCGCCGTTGTTTCAAGGCTGATATCTTTCATGTAATTACGCTCGATATATGTTTTTATACTTAAAAGAAGTTTATTATAGTAATTCTCGTCCACAATTCCGGTTTCTTTGGCGGTTTCTTTTTCGTTTTTTATAAGGGCTTTTGCTTTCAACAGCATTTCAAGCAACTCATCTTCATCGACAGGCTTTAATATATATCCCATCGCGCCTAAGTTTAGTGCGCTTTTTGCATACTCAAACTTGTCATATCCACTAAAATAAATGAAAATTGAATCTAGCCCAAGCCCTTTTGCTTTTTCCAAAAGTGCTATGCCGTCTAAATGCGGCATCTGTATATCAGTCAGCACAATATCGGGCTCATACAATTCAATCATACCGAACGCCTCGGTCCCGTCCTCCGCCTCGCCAACAATATAAAAGCCATGTTGCTCCCATTCTATCGAGGTAAGCAACGTATCCCTCATCCATTTCTCATCATCTGCAATTAAAACGCTTATCATATACTGCCGACCTCCCCGCTATTTCTTGGCAGCGATATTTCAACTGTTATCCCCGCTCCATCATTTTTTCCGATAATCAACCCATATTGTTTGCCGAATTTATATTTTATCCTGTAATTAACGTTAAGCATGCCGATTTTATTGTTCTTTACGTACAAACCAAGATTCAAGTTTTGGGAATCGGCGTTTTGAAGTTCCGCGTTGATTTTATTCATCACGTCGTCATCCATGCCGATGCCATCGTCAATAATGAGTAGTTTTGTGTAATCGTTATCGTGCTGCAAGACGATATGAATGTGCCCGTTTCCGTTTTTTTGCATTAACCCGTGTATAATTGCATTTTCCACAATCGGCTGGAGGCACATGACTAAAATCTGCTCGTCTAGAGCGCTTTCATCCAAGTCGTAGCTAGCTGATATTTTATCTTGGAACCGGTACTGTTGGAGCAAAAGATAGTCCTTGATGTATTCGATTTCCTCACGGATAGAGACTGTTATGCCCATGCTACCCAGACTGTATCTGAAAATTCTCGATAGCGTCTGTATCATTTTTGCTGTGATAGAGGCGTTTTCAGACCGTGCCATGCTTTTTATCGAACCTAGTGTATTATATAAAAAATGTGGGTTTATCTGCGCTTGCAAAAGATTGAGCTCGGCTTCGTTTCGCAGAAGTTTTTCCTGATATTCTTTCTGGATAAGCTGGCGTATCTTCGTTATCATCGAATTAAAGCCCTTTTCAAGGCTGGAAATCTCGTTGTGCCCATGTACGGGAACCTGTACATTAAAATCCCCTTTTTCCACTTCCAGCATAAGCTCTTTCATATGAATCAGAGGCTTGGTAGCCTGACTTGAGACGAATGCGGATATTACATAGGTAATCGCTAAACAAATAAGCATAAAAGTGATAATGATATTTCTAGCAAGTGCGCTGTCTTTTACAAGCTCGTTGTGGTCAATGCAGGTAATTACTTTCCAGCCGGTCTGCTCGGAAATGCTTTGTATCATATGCACCCTGTCATTACCGGTTCCCAGTGTATATGAAATATTGGTATTTAGCAAAACATTCTGTTTGTAGCCCTCATACGATGAAACTTTTGCATATTCTTTGTCGCTGTTACTGTAAACAAGCGCCCCGTGGCTATCTGCAATAATGACAATTCCTTTGCTGTCCCCAATTTTTATATTCTCAATGATTTTTGCGATATATTCGATATCCTCGTCAACAACAATCACGCCGAATATTGTATTATCCTCAAATCCGACCATTGCCCTGACAATCGAAATGACAGACTTAGAGCCGCCGCCGGAATACTTTATCTCATGCCTCCCCCGCGTGATTGGCCTTCCCCTTTGCTCTACTGCTTCAATGAACCACGGCTCATTATTAACTTGTTTATCTACAAGCCTTTCAGGATATCTGCTTATTGAATAAAGGACTTCCCCGTCTAAAGTATAAATAGAATATCCCCAAATTTGACGACGCCTTTGCAGCATATTGAAAAAGTAATTGTCAATGTTTCTATATGAAGCAACGTAGTCACTATTAAACAGTGCCGTGTTCTGGCTGGTTGCCTTTATAATGCTATATAAATCCCTGTCATAATTTATAAAAAACGAATCCTGCTGTATGTCGCTGAGATTGCTTTCCAGATTAAGCAATATTTGATTGTTAAGCTGCTCCACATACAAGAAGTTCTTCTCGGTCAAATCTCTCGTAAAAACATAAAGCAACACTCCGCCCAGCGTTGTGAGCGTAATAATTCCTACCAGCATATAAGTAAAAAACAACTGATACTTAACATGGCCGTATACCCTTTTGAGAACAGATTCGAATAACTGTTTTATCGTTTTCATCTTTTCCTTTCTTTACAAATATCACGTTGTTGCGCCCGTTTTTCTTTCATTGTATCATATTGGTCAAGGTGTTCACTCTCACGCACGATAGCGGCGAGCAAGGCGCGGTTAAAAACAGGGCAATGGAAAAACAGGCAACAAAGAGCGCACAAAAACCGGAATGTAAAAGTCCGGAATTTGCGCGTAAAATAACAAGGATAATCATTATCTCAAAAACTTGCCCGCCACGGTCAACAGACGTTCGTGACTCGTGGGCTTTACGATGAAATCGTCGCACCCGACCGCCATCGCCTTTGTAATATGCTCCCTCGTAGAATTGCCGGTCAGGAAAACGAGGGGGGTCTTCGCGTGATTGTCGCTGCCGCGGATGATTTGTGCCAATTCATAGCCGTTCATATCCGGCATGTCTATATCGAGAATAAACAAGTCGGGTTTTTGCGTCCGCAGAACCGTGAGCGCCGCTTCTCCGCCCGGCACGGCGATGACCTTGTAATGGTTTTTGAGCGTGTTGTTGACAAAGGACAGCATTTCGGGCATATCGTCCACAGCCAGGATGATTTTTGTTAAATCGGTTCCCACAAGCCTGTTCATCGTTTCGATATGCTTTTTGTACAAAGCTTCCACCGCGGTTTCCGCTTCCGCGTATTTTCGCGCCGCAATCAAGCTCAACAGCTTCAGGTAAGCGGTCTCCTCCGGGTCGCGCTCCGCCAGCCCCGCGATTACCGCCCACGCTTTTTCATATTCGCCGCCACAAAAAAGGTTACATACCGTCAACACATTGCGTTTCATATCCGCGTGAACCTCAATTTCGCTTATGTTCGCACCCGCATCCTGTTTTTGTGCCTTCTGCATGGCGATGGACAGGGAAAGCACATCTGTAATAAACGGCTTGAGCAGCTTACGCGCCAACGCCAAGTTTTGCGTTCCCTCCACGCAGCGCAGAATCCTCCCCGCGTATAACTCCAAGCCCCTCGCACGTACAGCGCCGAGGAGCGCCATCATCAATTTCATGCTTTTCATGAATACATCCGGGTTGTCTTCAAGGTCTATGCTATTGACCTCCAGCGTCTCGGTCAGCTCCGGTATGATATCAATGAACCGGTTAATATCGGCGTTTGTTCGGTCATGCCGGACATGTCTGGGCAAAGACAAGCCCGGGACGCGATGATAATACCGAACACCGTCATACAGCTTCGTTTCCATTTTCCTCCTCCAGTTTTATCAGGTTTGCGAGTGCCTTCTCGCAGTTAAACGCTTCCAGGGCGTTCATGATTTCATGCAGAAGTTCATCCGTTTCATCATCGTATGTATAATTCACGCATGGGGCAAGAGCCTCCAGCGCGGCGTCGCGGTCAAAGGCTTCGGCGGCACTCTTCGCTTCGGCAATCGCCTGTATGAGCGCCGATTGATCCGCCGCTTCTTTCGGCGTCGTTGTTTCCGGCTTTACCGCTCCGGCCAAGCAATCATGCAATTCAATCAGCCCCGCTTTGAAGGGCGGGTAAAACGCATGCCAGTACGGCAGATTGTTCTCTATGGCGGCGCGTTCAAGCTGCGCGGCCCTATTCCCCAACGCCGCCGCGCCGATGTTTTTCAGCACGCTTTTCAGGCCATGTACTTCTACGGTAAAAGCCTTTCGGTCGGTGTTTATAAAACAATCCATTTTCTCGACCCGTTCGGGCAGCAGCCGCGTGGTTAGTTTTACAGCGTCAATATAGACATCCTCTAAGCCGCCCATAGCTTCCAACGCGGAATCCACGTCAAGAGCGTCAACCCGTTTCAAGCGCGAGAGAGGGCCTGCATCCTTCGCCGTGTTTTCTGCAGACGAAGCGGGGAAATTTCCGCTTTCCTTTTGCCGCCGGGCTTCTTCGACCACTTCGGGCGGTTGTTTGTCGCGTATCAAGCTGTTAAGGACATAGTTGAGCTGCCTTATGTCGATAGGCTTTGACACAAAACCGTCAAAACCGTTATCGCAGAACATTTCTTTTATGCCGGCAATGGCGTTGGCCGACAGCGCTACGATTGGGCGTGTATAGCCTTCCTCACGGAGCAGCTTTGCGGTTTCCATTCCGTCCATCCCCGGCATCATATAATCCATGAATATGATGTCGAAGGTTGCCCCGGCGCGAATCTTATCCAGCGCCTCATAGCCGCTTTCGGCGGTGTCAACCGCGAGACCGTAAGGCTTCATCAGTCCTTTCGCCACGAACACATTGGCGTCCACATCGTCAACCACCAATACGCTTCCGTAAGGCATATACTCCCGCACGACCTTCGCTCTCTGCATACTGGGCGTGAATTTGAAGCTTTGCAGTTTTTCCGCGACTTCCTTTCCCAGAACGCCCTCGCCGGTGGGCTGCTGGAGCAGATAAACGGTGAATACCGAGCCTGCGCCCGGTTCGCTTTCCGCCTCGATCCTGCCGCTCATCATCTCGACAAGGCTTTTGGTAATGCTCATGCCGAGCCCCGTACCCTCCATCCCGCGGTTGGCTTCACGGTTAAACATGGAGTATTCTTCATAGAGCGCGGCAAGCTGCTCCTTCGTCATGCCTTGCCCGGTGTCGCGGACGGTAAATACAAGCATAACCCCATTTTCGTCCGGCTGGGAATCAATCTCAAATGTGACGCTTCCCTGCTCGGTATATTTAATCGCGTTGGAAAGTATATTGTTCAGAACCTGCTTAATCCGAAGCTCGTCGCCGAACAGGAACGCAGGCAAGGTTTCTGAAACTTTAATGATAAACTCTATCGGCTTGCCGCCGATACGCATGGCGTTGAGCCGTGCGGTGTCGTTGATCAGGCTGGGCGTATCGTATTTAACCGGCGCCAGTTCGAGCTTGCCTGTTTCGACCTTCGATAAATCCAAGATGTCGTTGATGATTCCCAGCAGCGTTTTGCCGGAGCTGTTGATTCTATCAAATGCGTCCCTTGTTTCGGAAGGTTGGTCCCCGCGTTCCAGCTCAATATCCGAAATGCCGATGATGGCGTTCATCGGCGTGCGGATTTCATGGCTCATGGCGGCGAGAAACTTGGATTTGGATTCATTGGCCCGTTTCACGCTTTCATAGGCGATGTTCAGCTTTCCGACATTTAATTCCGATTGAACCTTATATCTGGCGACATACCAAGTGAATACCATGCTGGCTATCCCGGCAACCAACACGTCGATTATATCATAGATTGCTAAATATGAATCCTTCATCAAAACGGTAGATACTATAAAAACAGTTATTGCGCATAACGTAAGAATCAGGTTGAACATGGGCGGGTTGACAAACAAAAACAGCGCGACCACCAGAAATATCATGGACATGACGGCCAAGTCTTCCGCATCTGACCATACGTCCAGATAAACCCCAAACAACATCAAGTTTGTGTAATACAGGGTGATAAGCGTATAGAGAAGCGAATACTTAGGGCGATCCCCTCTTTTATGACGGGTGTATATGCGTTTTGCGTATAAGGACATTAGCCCGGCGATAACGGCCACGATAAGGTAAATTACCCCCTTGGCAAGTTGCTTTTCCACAATGACGGGGAAAAAAGAAAAACAAATCGTCATAACCGCGACGACCATGTTTACCACGCGCAAGCTCTCAAGGTTTTGGCAAAACTTTCTCTCCAGACATTCGGCAAACGTTTCCCGGTCTTGCGTGTAGAAACGCCACGAGATCAGTATATTGCGCAGCGGTTGTTTCAACCTTAACATAACCCCTTTCCTGCGTATTCTTTAAACATTATATTAGATTTTCAAGCGGTGCGGGGTTTCATAATAGTATCGCCGGGGTATCGTTTTTTCCATCCGGCGATACCTTGGTGGACTTTTTAAACCGATTCGTAGTATAATCAAAACCGAAAGGCAACCTTAAAAAGCCCTCGCTCCCCCAAAAACAATAATCAAGGACAGGTAGGCGTCTGTATGTTACTGCTTGTGAAAAAAATGCTTAATATATTTTTCGGCAAAGGGCTGGAACTCCGCATCAGGCTGTTTAATATCCTTGCGTGTATCGGGTTTGCGTCCGGTCTGTTCAGCGGTATATATGGGTTCATCATCAGCGCAAATCTTAATAATCTGCTGTTGAATTTGGCATTGGTAATATTTTCTGCGTCAATACTGTGGTATGCGACCAACAGCAAAAACTACCAACGCTGCTATGTAATAACCATCATCATCGTGTTTTTTATTATTTTCCCAATGGTTTTTATTAACTTGGGTAGTTATACCGGCGGCATACCCATGTTTTTTGTTTTCGCCGTGCTGGTTACAGTTTTTATGCTAACTGGAAAAAAGATGTTCGTCTTTGTCGGCATGGAATTGGTTTTATATACGTCGCTTTTTTTGTATGCATATTTTTATCCTGAAAATGTAAGCCACATTTCCAATGAAATTACAATCGTAGTCGATAACATCGTAGTATTTCTGATTGTCAGCGCCGGGCTTTCAGCCGCTATGGCGGCGCACATCCACCTGTTCGACAAACAGAACAAAGAACTGGAAGCCGCACGGAAGCAATCGGAAGAATACGCAAAAATGAAAGGCGAGCTTTTCGCGGAAATGAGCCACGAAATGCGAACCCCGCTTACCGTAATGTCTGCCTACGCGCAGTTCGCCGTAGAGCAAATCCGGGTAAGCGGGGCAAATGAGCAGACCCTTGCCGATTTATCCACCATCAGCGAGGAAGCCAAGCGACTCGCTGAAATGGCGGACGGTACGCTAAAAATATTGTTATCGTCTTCTGAAACAGCGCAAACGAATGCGTGGGAGGCCATGCCTGTAGATGCAGGGGACTTGGCAAATCGGTTGATGCGTTTGCTAACACCTGTCGCACGGCGCAAGGGCAAGAATCTGACGTTGTTTATCGAAGACGGAATCCCCGAAATACAAGGCGACGCGGACGAGCTCACTCAACTGCTATGGAACATTACGCAAAACGCGGTCACCCACGCGCGCAGCAATATAGAAATGGCTGTCCGGGCGGATGGAGCGGCTATAACCGTTACGCTCAAAGATGACGGGTACGGAATCAAACCTGACATATTGCCGCGTATATTCGAGCGGGGCGTCAGCGGCGGGGAAGAAAAAAGCGGCATAGGTCTTTCCATCTGCCGCGATATCGCGATAAAACACGGCGGGGACATATCCATCCAAAATGAACCCGGCGCCGGTGTCTGTGTGTCTGTAACGCTGAAAGGAAAAGCTGAGCTTTGATGAATAACGATGGCATCGTGCTGCTTTTGGAAGACAACATAAAAATACTTGACTTAAACCGCCGTATGCTTGAGAAGGAAGGCTTAATGGTTCTCGTCGCAAAAACGGTCGCGGAAGCGCGGGAGAGAATCAAACTCGCCATCCCCGACGTGGCGGTTTTGGACATTATGCTGCCCGACGGCAGCGGCCTTGATTTTCTGTCGGAATTGCGGAAAACGGGGGGTAATGTTCCCGTGCTGTTCCTGACCGCGAAAACCGAACGCGCAGACGTTCTTGCCGGACTTACCGCCGGAGGGAACGACTACATTTCAAAGCCGTATGACATAGATGAGTTTCGCGCGAGGATCATGGGTTTTATACGGCTTGTAAACTCCGGCAAGACAAAGCCCACGCTTTCCAAAAGCGCGTCCTTATTGTCCGTGAGCGAATTATCCGTCGCGCTATTCGCCGTCAAGGGGATGAGCAACAAAGAAATAGCGGATAGGGTTTATTTATCTGAAAGCCGTGTGAAAACCTGCCTTTCCGGCGTTTACCGCAAGCTCGGCATAGCGGAGGAACAGGAAAAAAGAAAACTGCTTGCCGAGAGGCTGGAGATTTGATTGGGGAATCAATGTAGCAAAGTACATTGTAATCAAATGGTGACGCCAGATTGTCCTGTTTATTCGTAACGCGATCGTATTTTCTCAGCGGCGGATTTAATATCACAAGCGATGTCGTCGGGCTTTAGCACCTTGACTTTGCCGCCGAATCCCAACAGCCAGCTCATAAGATATTCGCGGTTGGTAAACCCGATTTCCAGACGGAGGCCGTCCTCCGTTTCGATACAGCAATCAGGGCCGTATGCGTCGATCAGCTGATATTTTACAGACTTGTCAAACAGCGCAACAAGCTTTATGTCGTCAGGAAAGCGGGCGTTAAAATCGCGCTTGTCCGGCGGAATTTCGCGCGGCGTATATTTTTCATCGCATACCGACAGGTTCCACAGGCGCGTAAGCTTAAACATGCGAAAGTCCTGCCGCAATGTGCAAAACCCGAACGCATACCACGCAGTCCATTGGAAGACAGCGAAATATGGCTCTATAACACGGCGGGATTTACCTTTTTCATAGTAATAATCAAACTCGATAAGCCTCTGCTCTAAAACGGCGCGCTTGATCAATTCTATCTTTTCGGTAAGTTGCGCCTTGTAATGGGAGGAAAGGTCGATAACGACAGGCTCGCGCAGAAAAACAACCGAGTCTTCGCCCGCGTTGAGCTTATCCAGCAGCCTTTCGACCTTCGATTGTTCCGATACGCTGCCGATGCCTTTGAGCGCGGCGATAATACCGGACAGCTCGTCGGTTGTCAAAACGCTTTTGTCAAGCCTGAAGCCTTCCGCAATCGAAATTCCCCCGCCGCTCCCCTGATACGTGACGACGGGAATTCCGGCCCTGCAAAGCGCGTCTATGTCACGCCCTATCGTGCGCCTGTTGACCTCGAATTTCGCGGCAAGCTCCGGCGCGGTTACGCGGTCGTTTTGCAGCAATGCGGTAAGTATCCCAAAAAGACGGTCGAGTTTCATGCGGCATCCTCCGTCACAAGCTGTCAAAAAGCGGCGTCTGCCTTATCTTTGACACACTGAATAAGCGGTATGATATATTCCCGCGACGAAATGTCGTAGGAGCTCCTGATGGCCTCTGCAAAACTGGCTTCATCCGCTGTTTTGCCTTTTTGTTTGCCCATAATCTTGGCGACGTTTTTCATTATGCTCCGGTCGATAAAGCCCATCTTCTCGTAATTAAGCCCGCTTTGCATGTAAAAATGCGGGATTGCTTCGCGTTCGGTTTCGGTAAAGTTTTCAGCCCATATCTTGCTGATTGAGTTTTCCGCGGTTATTGGCGTGGCTCCGGACGCGAACACGATTAAATTGTCTTTCACCCGCGACTTAATCTTGTTCAGACGCTCAATTCTCCCGGCATAGATACGGCTGCCGAAAATAACCAGATCGTCCTCGCCTACCTTAGTTTTCTCAAAATCCTTAAATGGCTTTACTTCGCAGTTAAGCTCCTGTGCAATCCAATCCGCGTATCTTTTCGTAAACCCTGTTTTACCGTTATAAAACAATATAACCCTCATTGTTTCCGCTCCTTGTTCCTTTTCCGGCGCCCCCGGTTTTATATTTCAAATAAGCTGGTGCTTAAATATTTCTCGCCTCTGTCAGGCAGTATAACTACCATCACCCCGCCGTCAAGCTTTTTTGCTTTTCTTATAGCCGCAAGCATCGCCGCGCCGCTGGACATTCCGACAAATATTCCCTCCTCGCGCACGATCCGCCTTGCCGTCTCATAAGCTTCACCGGTGTCGATAAGCATGCTCTCGTCTATCTCGTCAATATCGTATATCTCCGGAACGATAGCCTCGGCAAGGCTTTTAAGCCCCTGTATATAATGGCCTTTGACCGGCTGCGCCTCTATTATCTTTATCGCGGGATTGCGTTCCTTGAGCATCATGCCCACCCCCATCAACGTACCGGAGGTGCCTAAAGCCGAAACGAAATGCGTCACGCGGCCTTCTGTTTGTTCCCATATCTCTTCGGCGGTGGTTTTGTAGTGGGCAATCTTGTTATACTCATTTGAAAACTGGTTTGGATTGAAGTATTTATCAGGATCGGCTGCAACCAATTCTTTTGTCTTCATTATGGCGCCGTCCGTGCCCAGGTCGGCGGACGTCAGGATAATCTCGCCGTTAAAGGCTTTTATCATCTTCTGACGCTCAACCGATACCGCCGAGCTCATCACGATCTGCACCCTGTACCCTTTAACGGCGCCTATCATCGAAAGACCTATACCCGTGTTGCCGGAGGTTGCTTCTATTATTATTTTATCTTTTGTGAGTATGCCGTCATCCTCGGCCCGCTCTATCATTTTTAACGCAATCCGGTCCTTTATACTTCCGGTCGGATTAAAGCCCTCAAGTTTCGCATACATTTCCACAGAAGGGTTTGGGTTCATGCGGTTTATGCGCACCATAGGCGTGCGTCCGATTGTGTCGAGGATATTGTTATGTATCATATAAAGCCTCCTGATTGTTGTTGCATTTCGCAAGGGGTCTGTTACCTTATCCGCGCTTTAACAGCACGTTTTGTTCATATTCCCGCACAATCTGAAGCCACTGCCCGTCATCGGGGACGTTGTTCCTTGCGCAGAACTCCTCCCAAACAGCGCCGAACGGCAGGGTTTTGTACATCTCCTGCTCGGCCATCAACGCGGTGAAGTCTCCGCTGTCCTGAAGCCCCCGCAAGGTTTCCCACTTATAAAGCATTGCGTACAGCAGCGCCTTTTGCATGTTCCGCACGCCTACCACCCAAGCCGCCACCCGGTTGATGGATGCATCGAAAAAGTCAAGCCCGATCAGCACTTTCTCAAGCGCTTCATTTCGCACGATTTCCTTTGCGATCTCTTTGAGCTCATCCTCGAGCAGGACCACATGGTCCGAATCCCACCGGACGCTGCGTGTGACATGCAGCGGAATCTTATCGAACCTTGTAAGCAGACTCGGTATCTTATCGCTTATATATTCCAGCGGATGGTAATGCCCGCTGTCAAGCAGGTTGTAAACGCCGTCGCGGTTTGATGCGTACGCCAAGTAAAACTCGCTGCTGCCCGTCGTGTACGACTCAAGCCCGATCCCGAATACCTTGCTTTCAACGCAGTCAATCACTCCATCGAGCTTTTCTGAGAATATTTCGTCTAAGCTCTTTTTAAGACGCAGGCGCGGTCCGAGCCGGTCGGCCGGGACATCCTTATAGCCGTCGGGAATCCAGACGTTGTTTAGCACCGGGCTTTTAAGCTCCCGCGAGATGGCGGCGGCAATCCTGCGGCAAGCTATGCCGTGGCGTACCCAAAAGGCGCGCACAGTTTCATCGGGGCTTGACAGGGTCAGGTTGTCCTTAACCATAGGATGGCTAAAAAAGGTGGGGTTAAAGTCAATGCCAAGGCCGCGTTCCTTCGCGTATGCCACCCATTTCGCGAAATGCTCAGGCGCAAGCTCGTCGCGTTCCGCCGGTTTGCCGTCAAAAATAGCGTAGCTTGCGTGGAGGTTTATGCGGTGCTTTCCGGGGATAAGTGAAAGCGCCTTGTCAAAATCGGCCATCAGCTCTTCAGGAGTGCGGGCTTTTCCCGGATAATTCCCGGTCGCCTGGATACCGCCGCTTAAAGCTTCTCCTGCGCTTTCAAACCCGCCCACATCGTCGCCCTGCCAGCAGTGGATGGAGATCGCGCACGCCCCCAGCGTTTTGATAACGGCTTCCGTATCGATCCCAAGCGCTGCGTAACGTTCTTTTGCGATTTCATAATAAGTATTCATACATTCCCTCTTTTCGTAAAACTATTTTCGATAACAGACCCTAAAAAACAAGGACGTAATTTGACTGAAATCACGTCCTTATTTGTTCACTGTACTTGGCTGGCGGTTTGTTTATATGTTACGCAAACGGATTTTCCGTGGGGTATGGCAGAGATTTCGGCTGATTATACGAAATTTTCGGCACGCCAAGATAGCTAAAGACGTCAAACAGCGCTTTGCCAACATGCCCGAACGCCACGGCGCCATGGTGCGGGTAACGGTCCGCAATTAGTACATGGCGGTAAAACCTGCCCATTTCGGGGATTGCGAATATGCCGATGCCTCCGAAAGATTTCGTCGCCACTGGCAGCACCTCTCCCTGCGCGACATAAGATGTAAGCCCGCCTTCAGCCGTACCCTGCAACCGGAAGAACGTGATCTTTCCATCGACAATATCGCCTTCCAGTGTTCCGCGTGAAACATTCGGCTTGCTGTCCGGCTCAAGCAGGCGCTTCATGATAAGCTGGTATTTAAGCTCGCCCTTCTTGAGCTTGCACATCGGAGTATTGCCGCAATGGAATCCCATAAACGTATCCTTGAGCGAATACTTGAATTTGCCTTTGATGTCGGATTTATACATATCCTCAGGCACTGTGTTGTTGATGTCAAGCAGCGTCACGGGCTCGCCCGACACGCACAGGCCTATGTATTCGGACAATACGCCGTAAATATCGACCTCGCAGGAGACCGGGATGCCGCGGCTTACAAGGCGCGAATTGACATAGCACGGCACAAACCCGAACTGCGTCTGGAACGCGGGCCAGCACTTGTTCGCAAACGCGACGTATTCGCGGCTTCCCTTGTGCTGTTCCATCCAGTCGAGCAGCGTAATCTCGTACTGCGCAAGCTTCGGAAGTATTCCCGCCATCTCGCCGCCCTTGCCGCCAAGCTCTTTTTCCATATTTTTTATTACGCCGGGAATCCTCTTGTCGTCTTTATGAGCGTTAAACGACGCAAACAAATCAAGCTCGGAGTTTTCCTGTATCTCAACGCCTAAATCAAACAGCTTCTTAATCGGCGCGTTACATGCCATAAAATCAAACGGGCGCGGGCCGAACGAGATGATTTTAAGGCTCTTGAGACCCAGCAGCGCCCTTGCGACAGGTACGAAATCGCCGATCATTTTCGCAATACCCTTAGGTGTTCCGACCGGGTATTCGGGAATAAACGCCTTGATGTTGCGAAGGCCCAGGTTGTACGAGCAGTTGAGCATACCGCAATACGCGTCGCCGCGCCCGTCAATCAGCTTGTCGCCCGCGTCCTCCGCCGCCGCCACAAACATGGTGGGGCCGTCAAAATTTTGCGCCAGCATGACCTCCGGCGTTTCGGGGCCGAAGTTTCCAAGGAATACCACAAGCGCGTTAATTTTGGCTTTTTTAACTTCCTCGATTGCTTTGAGCATATCGGTTTCGTTTTCGACCGTCACCTTACACTCGTAGATATCCTTGTAGGCCTTCGAGACGGCGGCGCGGCGGTTTTCCGAAAGGGCCGCGGGGAAGCAGTCGCGTGAAACCGATATGATTCCAAGCTTTACTTCGGGGGTATTTTTCATTTTTATGTCCTCCCTTTATTTTATAAAAATATATATTAAAGTATATCATATAAATAAAAGATAGACAATATGGAGAAATTGCCGCTGTTGTTAGCCCTAAGCGGTTTCTATGCCTTTAGCTTCTTCGAGGCCAAGGAGCTTCACGGCTTCTTCGACCATCACGTATTTCTTAACCTTCCCCGCCGCATTCATCGGGAACCCGGTCACAAAGCTTACATATTTCGGCGTTTTGTGCTTTGCCATATGCTTTAGGACATAATCCTTGATTTCCTCTTCAGTAGCGGCTTCACCGTCCTTTAAGACGACGCACGCCATTATTTCCTCGCCGTAAGCCTTGTCGGGCACTCCGATTACCTGGACGTCGCGCACTTTCGGATGCGTATAGATAAAGTCCTCGATTTCCTTAGGGTAAATGTTTTCGCCGCCGCGGATGATCATATCCCTGATGCGGCCCGTAATCTTGAAGTTGCCGTCCGGCAGGCGCAGCGAAAGGTCGCCGGTATGCAGCCAGCCGTCCTCGTCGATGGCGTTCGCGGTAGCCGCCGGCATCTTATAGTAGCCCTTCATGATGTTGTATCCGCGCGCGACGAACTCTCCGGTCTCATTGTCGGGCAGGTCTTTGCCGGTAACGGGGTCAACAACCTTGCACTCAATCCCGGGAAGCGCGCGGCCAACGGTGCTGACCTTGACTTCTATCGAATCGTCCGCGCTGCTCATCGTGCAGCCGGGGGAGCTTTCGGTCTGCCCGAATACTATAGTGATTTCAGGCATATGCATCTTTGTGAGGACGTCCTGCATGACCTTGACGGGGCACGGGCTTCCCGCCATGATGCCGGTGCGCAGATTGCTGAAATCGGTATTCTTAAAATCCTCGTGCTCCATCATGGCGATAAACATGGTGGGGACGCCGTTGATCGCCGTAATCTTTTCTTTTTTGACAGCCTGAAGCGCAAGGCGCGGCGAAAAAGCGGGAATCGGACACATGGCGGAGCCGTGCGTCACACTCGCCGTCATCGACAGCACCATGCCGAAGCAATGGAACATCGGAACATGGATTAAGAACATATCGGCTGTGGAAAGATCCATCCTGTCGCCGATATTTTTGCCGTTGTTGACGACGTTGTAATGCGTGAGCATAACGCCTTTCGGAAATCCGGTCGTACCGGAGGTGTACTGCATATTGCAGACGTCGTGACGGTTGATCATCGCCATGCGCTGATAGACGACCTCGATCGGCGTCTCTTTCGCGTATGCAAGCGACTCCTCGAAGGTCAAGGCGCCATTAAGCTCAAAGCCGACCGTGATTACATTGCGCAAAAACGGCAGCCTTGCCGTATGAAGCGGCTCGCCCTTTTTGTGGCCTTTAAGCTCGGGACAGACCTCGCTTATAATCCCTGAGTAGTTTGAGTCCTTGAAGCCGTCGATCATCACAAGCGTGTGCGTGTCGGACTGGCGCAGCAAATACTCGGCCTCGTGGATTTTATACGCCGTGTTGACGGTTACGAGTATCGCGCCGATTTTAACAGCCGCCCAAAACGTGATAAACCACTCGGGCACGTTCGTCGCCCAAACGGAAACCTTGTCCCCCCGCTTTACGCCAAGCGAAATGAGCGCCCTTGCGAACATGTCGACGTCGTCGCGAAACTCGCTATATGTCCTTGTGTAATCATGGGTTGTGTATTTAAACGCGCATTGGTCCGGGAACTCCTCGACTATCCGGTCTAAAAGCTGCGGGAACGTAAGATCGATGAGCGATTCCTTTTCCCAAATGTACCACCCTGTTCCCGCCTTGTTTTGGAAAAGCTGCGTGCTCAGCGTCGCTCTCTCCGTATATTTGCCCATAAAATGAGCAAACTGCGGAATCGCGATACCTGCGTCCTCCAGGTCGTTTGACCAGCGCTTGACCCATTCAAGCGAGACAAATCCCTCGTAGTTGATGGACTTAAGCGCCTGAATCATCTCGTCGAGCGGCAAATCTCCCTCGCCCATCATGCGGTACTGAAGCTTGCCGTCGAGAATCACCGAGTCCTTCGCGTGGACGTACTTGATATACGCGCCTAAGTTTTGCACCGTAGCCTCAGGCTCTTCTCCGTTTATGCGGTATGGGTGGTGCATATCCCAAAGGGCCGCTATGGAATCGCTCGCCGTCTGTTCAAGGATGCCGCGAAGCCGCTTCGTGTCTGCATAAACGCCGTTTGTCTCCACAAGCAGCGTGACGCCGTATTGTTCAGCAATCGGAGCCAGCGCCTTTAGCTCCTCCACGATTTTATCGTCGTCGACCTCGCCGTCGGGATACACCGAAAGATCCGCAAGGATGCGGATATATGGCGTCCCCGTTTTATTTGCAAGCATCATATATTCAGTGATTTCTTTTTTATTTTCAGCGCTCTTGTCGAAGAATTTAAGGCAGCAGTTTGATGAAAAGCAGGGAATCGTAAGCTTTAGCCGGCTAAGCTTTTTCATCGTATTTGGAAGCTCTTTTTCGGTGAACGGTTTTGCTTTTACGGCATGGATGTCCTGGCCTAGACCCCTCACTTCAACCCCGTCGAAGCCGACGTCCGTTGCCATGGATATAATTTCCTGCCAATCCATATTCGGGCACGCCAATGTGGAAAATGAAATTTTCACGCTAGATTCCCCCCAATTTAATTAATTCTTACAATTTTAACTCATTTTACTTTTTCTTGCAAGTATATGTAAAATATTCTGTTAATGTTTTACGGTATTTTTTATTGTATTACATTTATTTTTGTGCTAGAATTGTCAATGCGAAGGTAAGGCCGGAATAAATGCAAGGCTTGGATCTTAAGCGAAAGGAACGGTCATGATTATGCAAAATATTTATGCGTTAAAGGGCAATATATGTTACAGCAAAGATCAAAAAACAATCGAAGCCGTGGAAAACGGCTATGTTGTTGTGGAAAATGAAACCTCACGCGGCGTGTTTCGCACGCTGCCTGAAAAATGGGCGAATGCTCCCGTTACCGATTATGGCGACAAGCTCATTATCCCCGGGCTTGTGGATTTACATATCCACGCGCCGCAATACGCTTTTCGCGGTACAGGCATGGACCTTGAGCTTCTTGACTGGCTAAATACTTACACCTTTCCGGAGGAAGCCAGGTACGGCGATTTAGAATACGCCGAGCTTGCCTACTCGCTTTTCGCGGACGACTTATCTAAAGGCGCCACAACGCGTGCCGTCGTCTTTGCGACGGTGCACGTGCCGGCGACGATGCTGCTGATGGAAAAGCTTGAGCGCTCAGGCATCGTGTCGCTTGTGGGCAAGGTGAACATGGACCGGAGCAGCCCCGCCGGTTTACAGGAAGAATCCGCCGAAAGGTCTGCTAATGATACGATAGGCTGGCTTCATTCCTGCGTCGGCAAATTCAAAAATACCTCCCCAATCCTGACGCCGCGGTTTATCCCGTCGTGCTCGGACGATTTGATGCGACGTTTGGGCGATATCCAAAAAGCGTTCAAGCTTCCGTTACAGTCGCATTTATCCGAAAACCAATCCGAGATAGAATGGGTGAGCGAGCTTTGCCCGTGGTCGATGTCTTACGGCGATGCGTATGCGCAGTTCGGGATGTTCGGCGGCGAAAACGTGAACGCCGTAATGGCGCACTGCGTGTGGCCGACCAGCGGCGAAATCGAGCTTATACGGAAAAACGGCGTGTATGTCGCCCATTGCCCGCAGTCGAACATGAACCTTGCGTCAGGTATCGCGCCGGTGCGCAAGTTCCTTGAAAAAAACTTGAACGTCGGGCTTGGCAGCGACGTTGCCGGCGGAAGCTCCGCCTCTGTTTTCAGGGCAATGAGTGACTCAATACAAGTCTCAAAGCTGTACTGGCGGCTTGTTGACGGCGACAGCGCCCCGCTAACTGTCGAGGAGGCGTTTTATCTGGGCACCCTTGGCGGCGGCAGATTCTTTGGAAAAGCCGGAAGCTTTGATGATGGCTTTGAGTTTGACGCTGTCATAATCGATGACGGCAGCATCATCGGCCCCGCAAAACCGAATATCCACGACAGGCTCTCGAAAGTCATTTATCTGTCCGACGACCGTAATATTATCGCGAAATATGTTCGCGGGGAAATATGCGGCGGCTAATTTTACTCCAAGCGAATAGCTGCGCGTTTGTTATTATTTCATAATCATATGTCTTGCGACGCTTCCTGTCGACAGCTTTCTTATATCCGTGATGGTAACAAACAAATCGTTAAATTCCTTGAACATTTCTATTGTTTCCGGTATATCCTTTCTGCGCACTTTCAGGGATATTGACAGTTTTTCGCCCTCTAATCCTTCACAGGCAAAGGTTGTCACCCCATAACCGTGTTCTCTTAGCTTTTTTGCTATATCTCTGGCTTTTTCAACTTCCGCGATGACCTCTATTTGCGACAGCCCAAGCGCCAGCTTGTCCTCAATCCCAATTCCTAAATATATACCGACTACATTGGCTAATCCAAAAGCGACGGCCCTGAGCGGATCTTCAATAATACCCAATAATACCGTGCTTGTAACGATAAGCCATATGGTGACTTCAACCGCCGATAGCAAAGTTGCCGATATCCTGTTTCCTTTTGCCGTCAGCACCACTCGCACCGTCGCAACAGACACTTCTAAAAGCTTTGCAAAAAATATCAGAGTATAGATCATAGCTTTATCCCCATTCCATTTGATTCATATTTTTTATGCAATTTTCGCACGGCATGAGCAGCAAAAAACGGCAAACCTTATGGCTTGCCGTTTTTTTGAGCCCGCCGTTTATTTCGATACCACTTTATGCGTTTCCTCGACGACGCGCTCTATCGCGTTTATGATATTCTGGTATCCCGTACACCTGCAAAGATGCCCGGAAATCAGCCGCCTTATTTCATCACGCGTGTATTTCCTGCCGCTTCCGACGATCTCCACCGCCGTCATGATCAGGCCGGGCGTACAAAACCCGCACTGGACGGCGCATTCGTCGACAAACGCCTGCTGTATCGGATCAAGCTCGCCGTTCGGCTTCGTAATGCCTTCGACTGTGAGTATTCTTTTACCGGCGGCCCAAACCGCAAGATAAATGCACGAATCTATCGCCTCGCCGTCAATCAGCACGGTGCACGCACCGCACTCGCCGACCTCGCAGCCTTTCTTCACGCTTGTGAGGTAAAGCCTGTCGCGAAGCGTGTCGGCAAGGGATTCGCGCTCGTCGATTGCAACCTCAACCGGTTTTTCGTTAACAATCATGTTTATGATCTTCATGAACTTACACCTCCCGCTTTTGCCGCCGCTTCTTTTAGCGCACGGCCGCTCAGCTCACGCACAAGCTGCTCGCGGAATTCCTTACTTGCGCGCCAGCTTGTTCTGGGGTTGACTTCTAAAAGCGCAAGCGAACCGATTTCACCAAGCGCCTCGGATACCGTCCTGCCCTTTAGCACGGCCTCCGCTTTATAGCAGCGTATCGGCGTCGGCGCCGCAACTCCGAACGCAAGGCGCAGCTCGTCGATTTTTGTCTTCGACCCGTCAAACTTTACATGTACAGCGCAGCCAAGGGTCGCTATATCCATCGCGTTTCGCATGGCGTATTTGATGTAGCAGCCGTCAAAGCCCTCGTAATCGGGCTTTTTGATTTTTATCGCCGTCAAAAGCTCGCCGTGACTAAGCTTCACCTTTCCGGGGCCCTCGTAGAAATCCTCAAGCTTAACGGAGCGCTTGCCGTTTGGCCCGGTGATTTCAAGCTCCGCGTTCAAAGTAAGCAGCGTCGACGCCGTATCGGCGCTCGTCACGCCGTTACAAACATTCCCGCCTATTGTACCTACATGCCGAAGCTGCGGGCCTCCGGCCTGGTCGGCCGCGAATCCCAGCGCCGGGATATATTTTTCGATGATCTTGCTTCCCGTCACCTTGCTAAACGTCGTGGCGGGGAGTATCACGATTGTCCCGTCTTCGTCAAGGCTTACGCCTTTCAGCTCCTCTAACCCGTTTATGCTCACAAGAGACGCTCCGCTAAGCTTACCCTCGCGGATTTTGATCAGCACGTCGCTGCCGCCGCAGATCACAACGGCCTTGGGGTCGCCTGAAAGCGCTTTTATCGCGTCGTCCACGCTTTTCGCCTCATAGATGCTCTTTATATCGTACATATTATTTCCCCCCATCCTTGCAGATTATGCCCGCAGCTTTAAAATGCTCGACAAGCTTTTGCGGATTCATAGGCAAGCTGTTGACGGCGACGCCTGTCGCATAAAGCAGCGCGTTTCTGATTGCGGGCGCCGACGGGAGCGCCGGGGTCTCGCCAAGCGCCTTGTTGCCGTACGGCCCGGTGGGGTCGACGGTTTCCACAAAATCGACCGCAAGCTCCGGCGTGTCAACGGACGTCGGAAGCTTATAATCCAGAAGATTGTTGTTGAGCGGCCTTGCCTTGCCGTCGAATAAAAGCTGCTCCGAAAGCCCGAAGCCAAGGCTCATGCTCATACCGCCGTGCACCTGTGCCTCAGCAAGCGCAGGATTAATCAGAACGCCGCTGTCATGCACGTTTATGATATCGAGCACCTTTATTTTGCCAACCGGGATATCAATCTCGATCTCGACAAAGCACGCGCCGAAAGAGTAAGTGTTGTCCGTGCTGTGGTACGTCGACTCCGCCGTGATATGTACGGAATCGGTCAGGCTGTAAAACGCCTCCATCGCGAGGTTTTCCATGGAAAGCAGTATATCGCCGCTGTTTTTATCCACGATGCTGTTATTCTTTATTAAAAGCGTATCGCACGGTTTATCAAGCATTTTAGACGCGAATGCAAGTACCTTTTCCACGAAAATCTCGGCAGTCTGCTTTAGCGCCGTTCCGCTTATATAAGCCTGCCGGGAGGCGTAGGCCGCGGGATCGAACGGCGTAACGTCGGTGTCCTGAGTGGAGATGACGTATACGTTATCCGCACTGATCCCGAGCGTCTCCGCCGCCATCTGCGTGTAGGCGGTGTCGATTCCCTGCCCGATTTCAGTGGCGCCCATCTGCACCTGGACGGAGCCGTCCTGATTTAAGACGATGCGGCATGACGCCGTTTCAAGCGCAATGGGAGCAACGCATGACTTGTAGCAGAATATTGCCATGCCGACGCCATAGCGTATATCCCCCGTCCGGTTCGCGTAAGCTTTCCGCTTTTCGTCCCACTTTATGTATTTCTTTCCCTTTTCTATACATTCCGCAAGCCCGATTGAGTGGCACGGGATTCCTGTGCCGGGGTCTTTAAATCCGTTTTGCATATGATTTTTTTTTCGAAATTCGATCGGGTCCATACCGATTTTAAGCGCTACGTCGTCCATGTGCGACTCCAGCGCGAAAATCCCCTGCGGTATGCCGTAGCCCCGCATGGCGCCGCCGGTCGAAATGTTTGTGAATACCGTGCAGGCTTCCTGTTCGATTGCTTTCTCGTCATGGTACAGCATGCGCTGGATGCTTGTCGCGTTCATAACGATAGCGTGCCCGTGGGAAGCGTAGCCTCCCTGGTTTGAATACAGCGTGCATTTTCGCGCAACGAGCTGCCCGTCTTTTCTCACGGCGGTCTTTAAGCTTATTTGCATCGCGTGACGCACACGTGTGAACGCGAAGGTTTCTTCACGCGTAAGCTCAAGCTTTACCGCGCGGCCCCCAAGCTGCGACGTCAGCCACGCGTTTAACGGCTCGTATAAAACCTCTTGCTTGTTGCCGAATCCGCCGCCGATATACGGCTTTATCACGCGGACTTTGCCCCACGGGATACCGAGCGCCTGCCCGCAGACGCGCCTTACGATATGCGGTATCTGCGTTGAAGAGACGACGACAATCTTGCCGTTTGCCATATACGCGAAGGATACCGGCGGCTCAATATGGCAGTGCTGTACTGTCTGCGTGTCGTAAAGCCCCTCGACGACCACGATCCCGTCTTCCTTTGCGGCGTCGTCAAAGCTTGCGCCTTCATTTTTAAAGCATGTCTTTTTTAAGATGTTTTCCTTATATTCTTCAAAATTCAATACGGCCCCGTCGGCCATGCTGTCTTCCATTCTTGTGTAAACGGGGTATTCCTCATATTCTACTTTTACAAGGCGCGCCGCTTTATCCGCGGCGATCCTGTCCTGCGCCACAACGGCGGCGATATCATCGCCGTAAATCCTGACGCGGCGGTTTAAAAGCATCCTGTCTGAAACATCCTGATGCGAGATATCCGTGGACCACGGATGCCCCGGCGTCGGGAATTTTATTTGCGGAACGTCAAAGCATGTAAAGATTTTGACGACGCCCGGCACTTTTTCGGCTTCGCTCATGTCAAAGCTTTTGATCAATCCGTTCGCTATGGTACTTCTAACTACAACTGCGACAAGCGCGTCCTTCGGCGCCAGGTCGTCGGTGTATTTCGCACGCCCCGTTACCTTTTCATAGGCGTCAACGCGCTTCATAGACACTCCGATACCCATACATATCCCCCTTTATCAATAATGTTTCATTATATTATACAATAACCAAATGATAATATCAAACAAAATCTTTATAAACCAAACTATAATTCTATATGAAAAAGCCGGAAAATTTATTTATATTCCGGCTTTTTATTTAGGGAGTGTCGACACCCCTAAAGGCACATCAGTTTTTTCTTGTGCTGCTCGTATTCGGTTTTTGTGATTACGCCGTTTTCAAAATCCTCTTTGAGCCGCTTTTGCCGCTCTATCATGCCCATGAATTGTTTGTCTTCACGTTCCCTCACCGGCGTCTTTGCGACAGGCCGCGCTTTCGGGCGTATCATCTTTTGTATCTCGTCCGGATTCACCTGTACTGCGGGCGGCTCCGGGACGGAATACACTACAGGCTCGGGCGGCGGCCTTGCGCTTATCTGAGGCCCATCGGCTGTCACAGGCAAATCCCGGACGTCCGGCGCTTCAACCTCCCCAACGCGTCCGCCCTGCACGAATGCGTATCCGAGACCGATAGCCGCCAGCACTGCCGAGAACAGCAGCAAGGACAACCCCATTACCGTAAAGTTAAGGCTGTTTATATGTTGGGACGCCGTGTTTTGAACGGCTCCGCCCTGCGACGCCCCGATATCCGGCGGCCTGATGACGGGCGGTAACGCGGGAATCCTTGCGGCCGGCTGCGCTAATACCGTGATATGCGCCGATATTTCAGGTACAGCCGGAAGCGCCGCCAAAACACGTCCGTCGGAAGCCAGCAGCGTGATGCCGTCGCCGCCGGTAACCGGGCCCGGGTCATATGTGTCGGGCGCCAAGTTTTCATCCTGGTCTTTTGATATGCCGTACAGCTCAAACAATTCCTCAAGTGTATAGTACGTGAAAGTAAGCGGGTCTGAAAGTATTACATCCTTGCCGTTTATATGAAGCGTTCTTCCCCGCCATTTGATCGTGAGCGTTATGTCCTTGCCCTGCAAAACACGCAGCACCGAGACAGGAATCGTTTCATAGCTGTAAGGCACGCTTGCGATTACGGCTTCGCCGGGGCTCGCCCGTGTAATTGACCATCTCACCTGATACCAGAAATCATTATCCGGCGACGATCCGCCAAACGCACCGGACGAGCCGCGTGTACCTGAGCCCGGTGATGGTCCGGGATTCGGACCGGGCGGGCCGGGAGGCTCCGGGTTTTTCCATATGACCACATACGGGCTGAAGGATTCGACGATAAAGCTAAAGCCGTCCTCGTCTATCCAGTAGATGTTGCCGATAAGGGTGCTCCAATAATCTTCAATGGTATCGGAGTTAATATCGTCTTCATTTGGGAAAGGCGTGTCGCTGTGCACCACCAGGTACTCGCTTATGCGCGAGGCGCCCGTCGGGTGCGGCAGGTTTATTGTTTTGCTTGCGGCATTCGTGGGCTTCACGCGCCTGTGATTGTCGTTTGCGTCCGCGAGATAGATGTCGAACCATCTGCTGTTTTGGGGACTGTCCCATCCGCTCCAGTCTTCGTCAAGGTTCGGCCAGCCGTTCGTTCCGGACTTTTCACTCATGGCGTTGCGCATCATGCCTTTCGGTGTGGCAGGATTGCCAAGATTGCCTCCAAGCTCCTCAATCATCAAAACTATATTGGATGGATCATCAACAGGGGTTTCCTCAAATATATATTCAAATTCCGGGTCCGATCCGTCTTCCGTCTCGATAATAACGCCCGGCAGCTCATTCTCGGCGCCGATTTCATTTTCGCTATAAACGCTGACCGGTATGATAATCTCCCTGCCAAGCGCCTTTACGGTGATCTCGCCGCGGCCTGCAAGCTCG